>NZ_JBISEO010000006.1:0-306740 GCF_044383795.1 Paenibacillus sp. JSM ZJ436 | reverse complement strand
GCGACGAGCTCGTTCAGTTCAGCCAGCACTTCCGTCAAGCGCTTTCGGAAATGCGTCATCATGGAATGATGGAACGGCTGCTTCATCGCGAATCCGGGCAGACCGATGAAGTATTGCATATAGGGATCTTCATGGGGCATTGTCAACAAGGCTGCTTACATGGTCATTGGCATTGATTTGGATGGAAACAAAGACGTCCTGGGCATGTGGATTGGTGAGAATGAGTCTGCAAAGTTCTGGCTCAGTGTGCTCAATGAATTGAAAAATCGCGGTGTTCAGGACATTCTCATTACTTGTGTAGATAACCTTACGGGCTTCTCACAAGCGATTTCAGCATGCTATCCCAGTACGGAAATCCAAAAATGTATCATCCACCCAATCCGAAACTCCACCCGTTATGTATCCTACAAAGATCTCAAGAAGGCGACCTCGGATTTAAAGCCCATCTACAAGGCCACAACAGAGGAGATGGCTCTGCTGGAATTGGATCGGTTTGAGGAGATCTGGGGCGCCAAATATCCACTCATTGTCCGTTCCTGGCGCAACAACTGGGAAGAACTTGCCACGTTCTTTAAGTACCCGCCTGAGCTTCGCAAGCTTATTTATACGACCAATATGATTGAGAGCTACCACCGCCAACTCCGTAAAGTGACGAAAGGGAAAAGCATCTTCCCTACGGATGAATCTCTTCTCAAAATGCTCTATTTAGTGACGGTCGATGTGACTCGCAAGTGGACAGGCCGTGTCCAAAACTGGGGCCAGATCCTGCTTCAACGATCCGTCTTTTATCCTGAACGGATTGGCCAGCATCTGCCTTAAAGAGCCACCTTCTCTTAACAGGGGGTACTCTTGATTTAAAGTTTACACAAACATATTGACAGACCCTTGAAATCCTACATGTTTGAAATTAACATATTTTCAAAAGCTTCATCTGGATTATCAGTGTTATTTATATGTAACCACTCTTTGAAGTCTCCCTCATAAGTTATTCTTCCTTTGTTAAGGATGATCAGATGGGAGTCCAAGTACATTAGATCTTGAAGCTGATGTGTAGATACAATACAAGTCTTCCCCTCTTTTATAAGGCTTCCAATTAATTCATATATCCTTTTTCTGGATGCGGGATCTACACCGCTTGTAGGCTCGTCAAAAATATACAATGAACGGTCTATCATTATTAGAATATGGATAAAAAACCACTTCCTCTCACCGATAGACATCTTTCCAATTCTTAACTCCCACAAATGCTCAAATAATTCCTTTTCACGTTGTGACATTTTTTTTGTGTAGTAACCCAATTCTTTTTCTATTGGTTTATCATCAATTCGCCTAACAAAATTCGCAAAATCTTTTCCTTTAATGACAGGCGAAAAAAAGAGACTCTGGGTCACATATAGAATATCTTGCATATGAGGTAGATTTATCTCTCCAGTTGCAGGGTTGAGCACACTTGTTATACAATCAAACATCGTAGTTTTACCCGAACCATTTACTCCAACGATTGCGTTTAATTTATTTGTATGCAATGAAAAGGACACACCCTGTAACACAAAATCTTTTGCTCTTGGATATTTAAATTTTAGATTTTTAATATTCATGACATCTCCTCCTTTCGATGGATTCTATCTTTGTAGAACGGATATTAAATTTAATTTTTTTGAAGATATGTAACCTACGATACCAAAAAATAAAAATGAGATAGATAGTGGGACATATAAAACTTCATGCTGGAACCATCCAAATAACACACCCATATTTAACGAGATTTCATAAATAAATGTGAATGGATTGAAAAACTCTAAAAACCCGATATGTTTCAGATCGACATTAATAGCAATTAAAAAAACTGGATACATGAGAATATTTAATAGGGTAGAAACGCTGGACACCTGAACGGGTAAAAGCGCTATACCAAACGCAGCAAATGCTAAAGGCATGGATATAAAGACTGTAATCAGCATTAATATCAATAATTTAAATGAAAAGATATCATAAATAAGGGTCAGAATCGTTGTGAAAATCATTAAACTTAAAATAGCAAAAGCAACTTGTGTCAGGACTATCCCGAAAATGATAGGGTATTTACTGCCTGCTATTAAAGTATACGTCTTCAATAAACCACTTTCTTTAAGCCTTGCTGATTGTAATCCAATTCCATTTAAAAACGTACTAATGATAATAAATGCCCAAAACCAAAACATATATTTCATCATATCCAAATTACTGCTTGTAGAATCCAATACTCCCCTTTGCATAACTAATGCTATAAAAAGAGGGAAAATCACCGTCCACACAAACGCGACCTTTTCAAAAAGCAACATTTTTAAATTCAGTAAAGAAAAGCCAAATGTTCTTCTCACACTATTCTACTCCCTCGCAAACCATTTGATCTCTATATTGGACTTCATCCAAGACAGATTGAATTTATCAAGTCATCTAAGGAACCAATCCTTTGTTCAACTACCCGACAACATCTGCTGAATAATGAAGCTTTGTTTCTTCGTCCGCTCCTCCGTACGTTTAGAAAAACACGCCGCGAGCGTAAGGTGGTAAAAATGAAGATCAACCCTCTTCGATAGAAAGCCCTCCAACAGCTCTAACCCCTTCAACAGCGAGTAAATACATTTCATGCTCCATCGCCAGCTCGCGGACCCATTCCCGGTAATCTTGCTCCGCTGCCGAGCGTTCTGCCTCTGTTAAATATCGATCCTCTACTAGCTGATGCCCCCGGCTCGCAGCAACCTCCGCCCAAATTCCCGCTGCGGTTTCAAAACCTTCCCATCCTCTGACGCTTTTCTCCGATTGATTCGTTACGCTCACCTGAGTTAATGCATTTTGCTTAAAATAAACTTCCAGCTGATCTGCAATGGCATTGTCCATCCCAACATCGCTCCGCCAATCTAAAAACCTGCGATAGAAATGCGCCATGGATGCAGGAAACTCCGGTTCTGTGCGGAGCTTTTCATGATTATAATCAAGCACCAACACCTTTCCTCCCAGCTTTACTGCCCGAATCATTCGCTGTAGCGCCAACTCGGGCTGATCCAGCCATTGAAGTACACGGGAGGCATTAACAATATCGAAGGCTGCCTCATAACTCATCTGATATATATCCCTCACCTCAAACGACAGCTGCGGAATATGCTGGTACCGTTCCTTTGCTTCTATAATTAATGCTTCGCTGCTGTCTATACCAACGACTTTGCCGCCAGGGCCAACCAGTTCTGCAATGCCGTAGGTTATCGCTCCGCTTCCGCAACCAACGTCCAGTATGTGCATGCCTGGCTTGACTAATTCGCTCAACCGTTTGTTTGAGTGGTGTATGGACCTGCTGTTCAAGATCCGGTTAGTACTTTGCGGCATCTTCGCTCTGTTTAATGCCTGTTGGTTCATCATGAGTCGCCTCCTTATGATCTTCTCTTAGTTAATTTCAAATTTTTTCCATAAAATCCCTCATATTTAGTTACAGGGTCAAAACTTTTGGTGCTGACACAAAATTGCAAAAGGTAATGTTTACTAGCCATTTGTAGTCCTTACCATTTTTTTCATATAGCTTAACTTAAAATTCTTCCAAAGACAATGACAGACCTAACAGAACTATATTTACCACTTGAATAAAGAACGTATGTTCGGTGTATAATATATTAAACGATCCTCGAGCACACATACAAAGGCCGGCAGGATGCCGGCGAATCGCTGATCCTTTACATAAGAGTCTGAAGGAAGGGAAGGAATGAGAACATGCGTAAACGTCAGCAGCGTGTTATTTTTCTGGCCGACTGCCAATCCTTTTATGCTTCTGTGGAGAAGGCCTCCCATCCCGCTTACCGCACCAAGCCGCTGGTCGTCTCCGGCGATCCTTCCCGGCGCAGCGGCATCATTCTGGCCGCCTGTCCCCTTGCGAAGGCTTATGGCGTAACGACTGCCGAGCCGCTGTGGCAGGCTCAGCAGAAATGCCCGGAGGTCATTGTCACCCGGCCGCGCATGAGCGCCTATATCCGCGTGTCGCTCGCCATTATGAGCATCCTGGAATCCTACTCGGATCTGGTGGAGCCGTTCAGCATTGACGAGCAGTTTGTCGATGTGACAGCAAGCCTCTCACACTTTAACTGCACGCCTGCGGAGCTGGCACGCCATATCCAGATGCGCGTCCGGGAAGAAACCGGTATTTATACCCGCATTGGCATTGGACGCAACAAGATCCTGGCCAAGATGGCCTGCGACAACTTCGCGAAGAAGAATGAGTCCGGCATTTATGAGCTGGATGAGCAGCATCTGGATGCCCTCTGGGCTCGTCCCGTGAACAGTATGTTCGGCATCGGCTCCCGCACGATGCGCCATCTGGCCCGCCTTGGAATCCATACCATCGGGGAGCTGGCACAGACGCCTCTGGGTGAGCTCAAGCGGAAAATGAAGCGCCATATGAAAAAAAACTGCGATATCTGGTGTGAGGTGCTGTGGCGGACCGCAAACGGCATGGACGACTCCCCTGTCACCCCGGACGCTTTTGACGGACAAAAGGGTATCGGGCGGCAGACCACGCTTCCGGTGGATTACCATGCCCGGGAAGATATTGACGTGGTGCTTAACGAGCTGTCCATGCTGATTTGTGAACGCGCCCGGGCCAAGGGCTATATGGGAACCGTGGTGCATGCCGGCGCGCAGGGTGCGGATTTTGACCGCCCTGTCGGCTTTTCCCGGCAGCTGAAGCTGCCGGAGCCGAGCCAAATTTCCCGGGAGGTATATGACGCGGCCAAGAAGCTGTTCGATACCCACTGGGACGGCGGACCCGTTCGAAAAATCTGGATTTCCCTCGGAGAGCTCCAAAGCGATGAAGTATACCAGCCCTCCCTGTTCGGCAACCGCGACAGACTGAGGCATCTGGAGCTGACGATGGACGGGATCCGCCATTTGTTCGGGCCTGCCTCGGTGTACTTTGGGTCTTCCCTGAGAAACACCAGTCAGCTTAAATTTCTAAACGCCAAGATTGGAGGACATTACAAATGAAGAAGCTCGAAGGCAACGGATTGTGGCAATCCAGCCGGATGATGCTGTTCGAGCATCGGGATGCCATTTTATCCAAGCAGGAGCAGAAGCAGCGGCAGACCCGCCCGATCCTTGACGAACAGGAGACCGAGCGCATTGCGGAGAAGCTGAGTCAAGCCTACCACAGCGGTGCGACCGTACAGATCCAAGTATACGGAGAATATGGCAATCAACAGGTGGAGGGCAGCATCTCCCGCATTGATGCTCAGCTGCAGCGGCTGCGCATCCAGCATATGTGGATTACCCTGGCAGACATTGTCGAGGCAGCCATTGTCAGTCCTGCCGAAGACATTGAGGGGCTGGTCCCGTGACCGCTTCAGACTTTAGCCAGCCCCGGCAGCAGATGGAATAGCAGCTACTAGCGCACAAGGGGCCGCTCTCCTGGATCTGAAGATCCGGGAAAGCGGCCCCTTGTGCCAGTGGAAGGCTTAGACTTAATGCGGCACGAACAGCAGCTGCAGCACGAACAATACAGCAAAAATATACAGCAGCGGATGAACCGCCTTCGCTTTGCCGCTCACAAGCTTCATTAGCGGATAGGAAATGAAGCCGAGCGCAATACCGGTCGCAATACTTGAGGTCAGCGGCATTGTCAGAATGACAATGAACGCAGGAAAAGCTTCATCGAATTCCTTCCAGTGAATACTGCTTACATTCCCCACCATCAGGCAGCCCACGATAATCAGGGAAGGGGCCGTGATCGCCGACAGACCGGACACCGCTCCGATTACCGGACCGAAGAATGCCGCAACTCCGAACAGCGCTGCCACCACGACAGCAGTCAGGCCGGTTCGTCCGCCAGCGCCTACTCCTGCGGCAGATTCAATGTAGGCCGTCGTCGGACTCGTACCTACCATGGAGCCGGCCACCGTGGCCACGGAATCTGCGAGCATAGCACGTTCTGCACGGGGCAGCTTGTTATCCTTCATCAGCCCGGCTTGCTGGGCTACACCGACAACCGTTCCGGTCGTATCAAATAGCGTTACCAGCAGGAACGAGAAGACCACGGCATACAGGCTGTGCGTGATTACATCCCCTGCCGCGGCGATCGGATTCCACACGAGCAGTCCTTCCGGAAGCGAAGGAACGGACAGGACACCGTCAAATTTCAGCATCCCGGCAAAATAGGCAATAACACCGGTCAGGATCATGCCGATGAACAGCGCCCCCTTCACGTTGCGGGCCAAGAGAATCAGCGTAATCGCGAGTCCGGTCAGAGCCAGGACAGCAGAAGGCTGATGAAGATCTCCGAGTGCCACCAGATTCTCCGGGTGGGCTGTAATTACGCCGCTCATCCGCAGGCCGATAAAAGCGATGAACAATCCGATGCCTGCCGTGATTGCATGCTTAAGATTGGGAGGAATAATGTGAATCAGGCGGCTGCGCAGGGGCGTCAACGACAAGAGCAGAAACAGAATGCCTGCAATAAACACTGCAGAGAACGCCTCACTGTATGTCAGGCTCCCGTGTCCCTGTACGACCGAATATGTAAAATAAGCGTTCAAGCCCATACCTGGTGCGACTGCAATCGGATATTTGGCGACCAGGCCCATCATCAGGGTTCCGATGATCGCCGAGATGACCGTGGCCGTGAAGCTCTGCTGAAATGGCACCCCCGCATCCGACAGGATGAGCGGATTCACCACCATAATATAAGCCATTGTAAAAAAGGTTGTTGCGCCAGCCACCACTTCGGTCTTGACCGAGGTGCCTTGGGCTTTTAAATCAAACACTGGATTGCCCCCGTTCTCTTGTTGTCATCATATCTGTAAAAAACACACCTAATCATTATAGGTGACATCCCTATTTTCGCCAAGACACAAATCCATGTATACTTCTCTATATATCGTATCCCGGAAAGGAGTGTCCATGCATGTGCGGTCGATTTACACTTACGGCATCATGGGAAGAGCTTCTGGATTACTATATGATCGGCGAGCAAACACAGCCAGCCTTTCATATTCCGCAGTACAATATTGCCCCGACCCAAATGGTGGCAGCCGTCATCCATGACGGACAACGGCGCCGGATCGGCCAGCTGCGCTGGGGATTGGTTCCTTCCTGGGCCAAGGACAGCTCCGGTGCAGCCCGGATGATCAATGCGCGAAGCGAGACTGTGGACGTCAAACCGGCTTACAAGCTTCCCTTTCAGAGAAAGCGATGCCTGATTCCTGCGGACAGCTTTTACGAGTGGAAGCAACAGGACAAGCAGAAACTGCCCTACCGGATTGGCAAAAAAGACCACTCGCTCTTCAGCATGGCCGGTCTGTATGACATCTGGACCGCTCCAGACGGCAGCAAGATCAGCTCCTGCACCGTGATCACGACCTCTCCCAATGCTCTGATGGAGTCCATTCATGACCGGATGCCTGTCATTCTTCAACGTGAGCACGAGGAACGTTGGCTGGACCGCTCTGCTTCAGCCGAGGAGCTGAAGCTGCTGTGTACCCCTTACACCCATGAGGATCTGCAGGCCGTTCGTGTCAGCACAGCTGTGAATGCAGTACGCAACAATAGCCCGGCGTGCATTCAGCCTCTGGCGGAGGAATAACAAAGCTCTGGCATCCGCAAGGAAGCCAGAGCTTTGTTCAATGCCTGCCGTCTTTAGGCAGGCCCTCCCAAGACAAGCCTAGCGGAACATACCCCACAGCTTAATCAAATGAAAGGTGTTCTTGGGGTCAATCCGCTGAGCCAGCACAAACTGTACAATCTGCTGCTCCTGAACTGACGTCAGATTCTCGCCGAGAATGGCCGAGCATTGACGGACAACCTGCTGAACCTTCGCACTGTTCTGCAAATCCTGCTTGGTCAGAGGGTTTACGATGCCCTTAACTCGTTCCTTGACAGGCGGGTTCTTCATCTTCTGCTTGACCCGTTCCACGAGCTGGGGATGAATACCGAATTGCTGGTAACTCACAGCTTGCACCTCCCGTATTTTCCCAATCAAGATGAGTATATGACAAGAGCTCGTCCATTGTGCGCACAACCTTAGTCGATCAGATCCCCTTGGAACACCTGCTCCTTCCGAAGATGCTCCCGGAGCAGTGAATACGAGGGGGATGTCCAGAAGGAAGCATCGCTGACCAGCGCAGCGGCATCCTCCCTGGCCTGTTCGACCACCTCATAGTCGGCTACCATATCGGCAAGCCGGAATTCCGGCAGGCCGCTCTGCTTCGTGCCGAAGAAATCGCCAGGACCCCGAAGGTCCAGATCCCGACGTGCGACCTCAAAGCCATCCTCCGTATCGGTCATGACCTCCATCCGCTCCCGTCCGACCTCACTCTTGGGGTCTGCTACCAGGATGCAGAACGATGCATGAGCACCCCGGCCCACCCGGCCGCGGAGCTGATGCAGCTGAGACAATCCGAAACGATCCGCATCCATGATGACCATTAACGTCGCATTGGGCACGTCGACGCCCACCTCGACAACGGTAGTCGAGATGAGCAGCTGCAGATCATTGCTGTAGAAATCCCGCATGACCTCATCCTTTTCTCCCGCGGTCATTCTTCCGTGCAGCAGCCCTACCTTAAACTGGGGAAAAGCTTGCTGCATCTGCACATGCAGATCAATAGCATTCTGCACATCCAGCTTGTCGGATTCCTCAATCAGCGGACAGATCAGATATGCCTGACGCCCCTGGTCCACTTCCCGGCGAATAAATCCAAGCACCCGGTCCATCATGTCATGCTTGACCCAGTGCGTCGTAATCGGAATTCTGCCCTTGGGCCGCTCTGACAGCGTAGAGACATCCATATCCCCGAAGGCAGTAATAGCCATCGTGCGCGGAATCGGCGTCGCGGTCATCGTGAGTACATCCGGATTGTAGCCTTTGCGGCGCAGCACACTTCTCTGGTTAACCCCGAAGCGATGCTGCTCGTCAGTAACGACCAGGCCCAGCTGCCGGAAGAATACCTCCTCCTGAATCAGTGCATGGGTGCCGACAACAATATCTGTGAGTCCCATCTGAAGGGATGCCAGTACATCCTTCCGCTTCTTGCCGGTCACACTGCCGGTTAACAGAGCCACCGTCACACCAAACGGCTGGAACATACGCTGAAGCGAGCGCATATGCTGCTCTGCCAATATTTCAGTCGGCACCATCAGTGCCCCCTGATTGCCGGAACGCACCGTGGTATAGAGAGCAATCGCCGCGACAACGGTTTTGCCAGAGCCGACATCCCCTTGCAGCAGACGATTCATGCAATAAGGCGAGCGCATGTCATGCAGAATTTCAAGCTCAACCTTCTTCTGCGCATCTGTCAATTCAAACGGCAGACTGCGAACGAATTCGCGAATCGTAGTATTATCGGCTGTGTGTACGACGCCATCCATTTTGCCATGATTGAGGGCACGGTAGGCCTGCATCTTCAGCTGAAACAAAAACAGCTCCTCATAGACCATTCGGCGCCGGGCCTGCTGCCCTTCGCCCGTATCCGAGGGCTGATGAATCCCGGCGATTGCCTGCTTGCGCGGCATCAGGCGGTATTTCTGAATCAGATGAGGCGGCAGGATTTCCGGGATCATCTCCCCGTACTGCTGCAGCGCTTGATTCATCGTTTTGCGGATCCAGGCTTGCGTAATTTTGCCGCCGATGGAATACACGGGCTGCAGCGTACCGCTGCGGCTGATGCCTTTGTCCGGGAAATCCGATTCCGACACCGTCAGCTGAAGCCGCCGCTGATCCCACTTGCCGGTCAATACAATTTCACGGCCTGCGGTCAGCTGCTCCTTTAGAAAATGCCGGTTAAACCACGTTGCGCTGAACATCCAGTTCTCTGCAAGCATTTTGCAGGTGAGACGCGATTTGCCGCCATACCTTTGAAGAACAGGAGCACCGGCAATTTTCGCCTGTATCGTTATCCGCTCTCCATCCTTGACCTCGCTCAGTGAACGAAGCCGGTAATCCTCATACCGGAATGGATAATATTCCAGCAATTCTTTGACCGTAGAGACGCCAAAGGCGTGAAGCTCCCCTTCCTTCAGGGCGCTCACGCCGTTGATCTTTCTCACGGATATTTGGTCCAGATCGAGACTCATCCTTTTCCCCCAATCAAGCCGGCCAGATATACGCGGCGATGGTTCCGGGACCGACATGCGTGCCGACAACCGCTCCAATATCAGAGAACAACGTCTCCTCAATCGTGAACACAGATGAGAGCTGCTCCAGAAAGTCCTGAACCGAAGCAGGATCTGCCGTGGTCCCCACCGCTACCTTAATCTTTGTAACACCGGATAAATCCTGCTGAAACAGCTGGATCATCCGCGCCGTTGCTTTTTTGCGTCCTCTTACCTTGTCAACAGAGTAAATAACACCCTCCGCATCAATGGATAGAATCGGCTTGATATTCAGCAAGGTCCCTACCACTGCCGAGGCTTTGCCGATCCGGCCGCCTTTTTGCAAATATTCCAGTGTATCCACCAGGAAGTACAGTGCCCGCTTGCTCCGCAGCTCCTCCGTGGAAGCTACAATCTCCTCCAGAGACTTTCCTTCCGCGGCCAGCTTCGCGGCATGCACAACGAACATACCAAAGCCGTATGAAGCAGATTTCGAATCCCATACCTGAACTCGTTCCTCATGATCGCCTTCCATGAGATCTGTGGCAAGGCGGGCAGCCTGATAGGTACCGCTAAGCGCCGAGGACAGATGCATGGACAGGATATAGCAGCCAGGGTGCTGCTCAAAAATACGCTCATACGCCGCTACAAAATCCGCCGGTGACGGCTGTGACGTTGTCGGCAGCTGCGGGGATTCTACCAACCTCTTGTAGAACTGGGATGCCGTAATTTCTGTTCCGTCCGAATATGATTCATTTCCAAACAATACCCTCAGCGGAACGACGACAATGCCATGCTGCTCAATCAGTGCTGCGGGTATATCCGAGGTGCTGTCCGTGACAATCACGGTTCTACTCATGTAAAACCCCTCCCGAAAATGATCCTCTGCTCTAGAACCGTAACGAAACCGTTACGCTTCCACAGAGAACAAATATGCATAAATGGGCTGTCCACCGTAGTGGATCTCAACCTCAGCATCCGGATACTCCTCTTCGAGCCAGCGGGCAATGCCTTCAGTAATCTCCTCTGTTGCGTCCTCACCAGTCAGCAGGGTAATGATCTCGTCTCCGGATTGAAGCATCTTGCCAAGCAGCTGCTGACAGGCCGTCTTCAGGTCTGCGGCGGCAGCAACAATCTTGGAGTTCTGGATGCCGATATATTCACCAGCCTTGATCTCCAGCTCGTCAATCGTTGTATCCCGCACCGCATAAGTAACTTGTCCGGATTGGACGCGCGATACCGCCTCCAGCATGCTCTCCGTATTACTTTCGGTGCTCTCTTCTTCCTGGAATTCAAAAGCAGCCGCAATCCCCTGCGGAATCGTCTTGCTCGGAATGACAGTGACGCTGCGCTCACCCTCCAGCAGCTCCCGTGCCTGCTGGGCAGCCAGCACAATGTTAGAATTGTTCGGCAGAATAAAGATATGCTGTGCCGAAATGGTGGCAATGGCATTGACGAAATCCTCTGTGCTCGGATTCATCGTCTGTCCGCCGGACAGCACGACATCCACACCAAGGCTCTTGAAAATGCTCGATATTCCTTCGCCTGAGGATACGGCGATAAATCCGAAAGGCGCAAGCTCGTCTGCCGGCGGGGCTGCCGGATCCTCTGGTGATTTCTTCTCGGCCGGAATATCCGCGAACAGCTCTGGCATCGGCGCAATATCCATGCCTGTAGTCAAGAGATCGCGATGCTGCTCCCGCATATTCAGAATATGAATCTGTGTGATTTCTCCGTAACGCAGCGCAAGGTTCAGCACCTCACCGGGCGCTTTGGAGTGCACATGCACTTTAATCGTCTCGTCATCTGCAATGACAATAATCGAATCTCCGTTGACGGCCAGTGACTGCCGGAATTGGTCCTCATGGAATTCTGCAGCCGGAGCTCCGCCGAGCTGACGGTTAATGAAAAATTCCATATCGTACAGAAACTCAATGTCTTCGGTTGAAATTTTGGACTGCGCTGACGAAGGGGCAGGCGCAGGAGTTACAGCTGGCTGTGACGTCAGCGCCGGGCTGGCTGAAATTTTGGGCATAACCGGCTCTGAGCCTGGAGTCTTCGCCTCCGCCGACGCCCTTTCATTCAAGGCCTTCAGAAAGCCCTCGTAGATGTACACGAGGCCTTGACCGCCAGAGTCCACAACGCCAACCTGCTTCAATACGGGCAGCAGCTCCGGTGTCTGGGCAAGCGCTTCCTTCGCCTTGGCAAGCACCTGCTCCATCACCTCGATAATATCACTGCTGCGGCGTGAGAAATAAACGGCATGCTTGGCCGCTTCCTTCGCCACGGTGAGAATCGTGCCCTCTACCGGCTTGACAACAGCCTTGTAAGCAGCCTCTACACCGGTTTGCAGCGCAGCTGCAAACTGGGTGCTGTTCAGCTCATCAAACGGGGCGGCATAGCGGCTGAAGCCGCGGAACAGCTGGGACAGGATCACCCCGGAGTTGCCGCGTGCACCCATGAGCAGGCCCTTGGAAAGGACGCCTGCACTCTGACCGATCGACGCCGAATATTTCTGCTTCAGCTCATTGACGCCGGCCGTCATCGTTAAGTTCATATTGGTTCCCGTATCACCGTCTGGCACCGGAAACACGTTCAGGGCGTTAACATGCTCCGCATGCAGCTGGAGCTGCTCCGCTCCGGCGAGCACCATCGCGGTAAATTCTGTTCCATTCAAAGAACGCTTGCTCAATGAGAATTCCCCTTCCTGGCATCATACAAAAAACGCTTCAATTGTAAGTGTAATTTCATTATTATTTCGTGAGCGCCCTCTTCGCGCTGCCTGTGCTCCAGCCTTTGTCAGAGACAACGCTGTCAGAAAACTCCAAAGGCAGCAAGCCGCCAGACAAACGATGGCGGTTAAGGCTCATATCCATGCATAACCCTGCATGTAAAATCAATCCATAAGATACCATTCCAAACTATTATGGACTAAACAACATTGTACTATAAGAGCCATGATAAATAAATGTTTTTAGGATAGTTGACGCCGCATTTTTTACTGTGATATTATATTTAAGTATTGTTTTATACAGGGTTATGAAACAAGGAGGTGTAATCTATGTCTCGCAAATGCTATGTAACTGGTAAGAAACCAAGCAGCGGCAACCACGTTTCTCACGCCAACAACCACAACAAACGTTCTTGGGGTGTCAACGTTCAGAAGGTTCGTATTCTCGTAGACGGCAAGCCAAAACGCGTATACGTGAGCACTCGTGCTCTGAAATCCGGTAAAGTAACTCGCGTATAATTGTTTAAGGAAAACTTCTTTCACCTTTCGCTTGCAGATGCTGTGACGGGGCAAGGAAGTTTTTCTTGCGTTGTACATACAATTTCATCCGTAATCAAAAAGCACCCTTTCATGCAGCAGGTGCTTTTTTTGTGTCTGTATAATGATCTGACTCGGTCGTAACACGGGCCAGGCAGCCAAGGTCATACTTGGCCATCCGCTTCATTGCTATCCATGCTGCTTCCCCCGTGCTGCCGTCCCGTGCGGAGGTATGTCTCGCCGATCCAAGCTGTCAGCCCTTATGAAATGTGTTTAATATGGCCTTTACGAAACCTCCCAAAAACTTCGGCAGCTTGAACGTGTAGAATTTCATGTCTCACCCTCCCCATGATTCTCATATCCCATTGTTATGTTATGCTCCGCCGATGCGGATGTGAACCACAACAAAAAAGGCTACATGAGAACCCAGCTCATGTAACCATATTTATGCGGCCATCCAGTGACCTATGCATTTTCAGTTCAAAGTCAGGCCTGATCAGCCTTGTACACTTTCCCGAATTCTGCGAATAGCAGCAGCCCGGTCGCTGGCTCCATATACAGCACTGCCAGCTACCAGCACATCAGCGCCGGCAGAGGTCACAAGCGGCGCCGTTTCCGCTGTAATTCCGCCATCTACTTCAATGTGGATGGAAGGATTCGGCCCTTGGGAGATCCAGCTGCGCAGCTGCTCTATTTTGCGAACGGTTTGATGGATGAACTGCTGACCTCCAAACCCAGGATTCACGGTCATGACCAGCACCAGATCGAGATCGGCCAGCACCTCCTGTATTGCCGCAGCCGGTGTCCCGGGATTGATGGCAACCCCCGCCTTCACACCATGCTCTTTAATCAGGTGGACGACCCGGTGCAGATGAGGACACGCTTCAGCGTGAACTGTAATGTAATCAGCTCCTGCCTTGGCGAAGTCCGCAATATAATTCTCGGGACGCTCAATCATAAGATGTACGTCCAGCGGCAGCTTAGTGTGGGGCCGTATGGCCTGCACAATCGGTGCGCCCAGTGTCAAATTGGGCACAAAATGCCCGTCCATGACATCGACATGGATCCAGTCCGCTCCGGCAGCGCCGACCTCTGCAATTTCCTCACCCAGCTTCGCAAAATCCGCAGACAAAATGGATGGTGCTATAATCATTGGCTAATACCTCCGCTTCTTGTCTTTCATCTCTTCCAGAAACTCCAGGTAGTGACGGTACCGGCTATCTGCAATGTCACCGCTTTCCTTGGCGACAAGCACCCGGCAGCCCGGCTCATGCGTATGGCTGCAGCCCCGGAACTTGCATTGTGACGCATAAGAAGCAAATTCCCGGAAGCACACGGACAGCTCTTCGACGCCCAGCTCCAGAAAGTCCAGTTGGCTGAAGCCCGGAGTGTCGGCAACAAAACCGCCGTTGTCCAGCTCTATCAGCTCCACATGCCGGGTGGTGTGCCGTCCTCTGCCCAGGCGCATACTGATTTCGCTCGTCTCAAGCGTTAATCCCGGCTTGATGGCATTCAGCAGTGAGGATTTCCCGACACCGGACTGACCGGAGAATACACTGATCTCTCCCGCCAGCCGTTCCTTGACCTTCTCCGTGCCGATGCCTTCTATGGAGCTGGTAATAAACACCTCATAGCCGACAGATTCATAAAGCTCCTGAACTCTGGCTGCCGTTGCATCTCCCTGACCCGCCAAGTCCTGCTTTGTGATCAGAATGATGGCATCCAGTCCCGCATGCTCAATATGTACAAGGAACTTGTCCAGAAGCAGCAGATTCATATCCGGCTCCTTGACGGAGAACAGCAGAACGGCAAGGCCTGCATTGGCTACCGGAGGACGGATTAATTGGGAAGACCGTGGAAGAATTTCATCCACGGTCCCCTCTCCATTCTCCGTGAGTGAGTACATGACACGATCCCCGACAAGGGGGGATTCGCCTCTCTTTTTGAAGATGCCGCGGGCTCGGCATTGAATCGCCGTCTCCTCACCGGACACCTTGCCGTCTCGAAGGGGCTTGACATAATAGTACCCGCTAAGCGCCTTGACAATCAGGCCTTCCTGCATGCACACGCCTCACTTTCTGGATAAAATAGTGAAATGGTCTCTTTTAATCGTCATCTTCATCTTCATCTTTGGGATCTTTTTTCTTATCTTCGTTCTTATCTTTATCTTTACCCTTGGCTTCACCCGGCGTTTCTGTATTGCCGTTTCCTTCGGCACCTGTACCGCCGGTACCTTCAGCACTTCCATCGCCGTTCTCGGGCTCTGTAACGGCCGGAACCTCCGGCACGATCGGCAGCGGCGGCTCCACCTCAGGCTCAGGAACCGTGCCGTTCTTGGCGTCATTATAGGCTACGACATACGTATCCAGCGAGCGTCCGTCCCGGTAAATGGTTACCGTCCCATCCTTGCCGGGAGCAAGCACCAGCTCCACCGGAATAATCTCAGTCGCATTGACATCCCGCTCGATCGCTTCCGCACTATCTCCCCGGGCGTCTGAATATACGATCCGGATGCGGCTGGATTCTCCTAAAGCTGACGGCGCAACCGGCACCTTGAAGGTATAGTTCAGCGCATCGGAAGGATACCCAGAACTAACGACAATATTCTGCTCTGTACCCGGTGTAGCCATCGCCCCGGCGTCCCAAGGCCATTGAGACAGCACCGTTCCGCGTTCTGCCGTAAAGCTTGGCTCATCCTTTACGGTGCCCACCTTGAGCCCGAGCCGCTTGATCTCGTTCTCCGCTTCACTGCGGGTCATCGTCGTCAGATCCGTCATTTCCACTTCCGCTTTCCCCTTGCTGACAACAAGCATCACATTGGCTTCATCCGGATCAAATTCAACACCACTATCCGGTGACTGGGAAAGGATCTCACCTGCCGCTGCGCTGTCACTGTTCTCTTCGCGGACAGTGATTGCGTCCTTCTCCACCTTCTGCTCTGCCAACAGCTCCATCGCTTCATCCAGCGTTCTTCCAGACAGGCTAGGCATCACACTAAGCGGCTTCTCTTCACCTACCGTGAGCTGGACGCTTGCGCCTTCCTTCACCACTGTACCTTCTGCCCGGCTCTGCTTCAACACGATTCCGGCTTCTACACCTTCTTTATACTCCCGAAGCACTTCCGGATTTACGACAAGTCCCGCCTCTTCCAGCGTCCGGACCGCCTCCGCCTCCGCCATCGTAATTACACCCGGAACGGTCACATCCTTGACCTCCAGCATTTGATTCACAAAGAGGACGAGCCCTGCAATAATAGCCAGGAACAAAAGACTTAATCCCACGATCAGGGCAGGCTTCTTCTTGCTCTGCTTGCCACTCTTACGCTCACTGACCATTTCCTTGCGCACTCCGTCATCCTCCACATCCCCTGACGATGCATTAGGCGCCGGGGGACCGGTGTAATTCTCCGGTCCGGGATAAGCCTCGGCTGCCCCTGCCGGCTGCATGCTCTTCAGCGCAGGCATTACAATCGTCTGATCGGCATCATCATGAAATTGAATCTTTGGTTCATTGCGCCTTGCCGGAAGCAGGCATGTTTCCAAATCCTGCAGCATCTCTTCCGCAGACTGATAACGCTCCTGAGGGTTTTTTCGCATGGACTTGAGGATGACATTCTCCACGCTTTGCGGGATTAAAGCATTAACCTCTTTGGGCTCCTCAAATTCCTCTTGCAGATGCTTCAGCGCCACACTGATCGGACTCTCACCCAGAAACGGAAGACGGCCGGTCAGCATTTGGTATAAAACGATGCCCAGAGAGTACAAATCCGACTTCTCTCCTGTCGCAACCCCTTTCGCGTGCTCGGGCGAGAAGTAATGCACCGAGCCGACTACCGAGCCGGTCTGCGTGATCGTCGTAGAGGTTACAGCCCGGGCAATCCCGAAATCCGTTACCTTCACCCGGCCGTTGCGGCCGATCAATATATTATGGGGCTTAATATCCCGATGAATGATCTGGTTCTGGTGCGCATGCTCTAGTGCATCGCAGATCTGCGACGCAATGCGTACAGCCTCGTCCACTTGAAGCGGAGCCCGCTCTTTAATAATCTCATTTAAATTATTGCCGTCGATACATTCCATTACGATGTAATGCACATCGTCCTCTTGGCCCACATCATAAATGCTTACCACATTTGGATGTGACAATGACGCCGCAGACTGGGCCTCCCGCCGAAAACGGCGGATAAACTCCTCATCATGCACAAACTGCTGGCGCAGCACCTTGATCGCTACATGACGATTAAGCAGGATATCCTGGGCTTTGTAGACCAAAGCCATACCACCCCCGCCAATCCGCTCAATCACCTTGTAACGACCAGCCAATTCATGTCCGATCATGAATTCCACCCCTTTGTTCGTTGCCGGCCGCTTCCTCCTGATGCTGAAGCAAAGCGACTGTAATATTGTCGTCGCCTCCGGCGAGAAGAGCCAGCTGAAGCAAACGGTCCGCCTTATCCTCCAAAGGAAGCTCCGCCGAGCCGATGACCTGGGCCATTCGCTCCCGGTTCACGAGATTACTCAGCCCGTCACTGCACAAAAGCAGCACGTCGCCGGCACCCAGCTCTACCGACCGCAGCTCCACCTCGACCTCGGAGTCGGTACCCAGCGCCCGAATGAGGACATTTTTGCGCGGATGCGAAGCCAGCTCTTCTTCAGTAATTTGACCATTCTTAAACAATTCATTGACCAGCGTATGATCCTCCGTCAGCAGGCTGACCTGATTGCCGGAGACCTTGTACGCCCTGCTGTCTCCGATGTGACCAATATAGCCCCGATGCTCCCGAAGAAGAACGGCCACGATGGTGGTTCCCATATTGTGCAGCCGTTCATTGCCGGAAGCTTCGCGGTAAATCACCTCATTGGCATGGAGAATAGCTTGTGTCAGCACTGTGCCTAATGCCTCTCCATCCAAATCAGCTGCCAGCTTCTTGAAATCCTCCGCCACGGTCTGTACCGCAAGCCTGCTGGCAGTGTCTCCTGCAAGGTGTCCCCCCATACCGTCGGCAACAATGCCGAGTGTATAGCCATGTCCGAGCTGCAGTACGAGGACCGAATCCTCATTGATCTGGCGCACCCGTCCGACATGACTCACATGAACCGTATTGATCAAATTTCGCTCACCCCAACTCCATATGCTTGGCTCGAAGCTGCCCGCAGGCCGCCGCAATATCATGGCCTTGCTCACGGCGAATGGTCACATTAACACCCTTGTCTGCCAGCGCCCGCTGAAATTTAAAAATATCATTCCGCGAGGTTCGCACATACTTGCGCTCCGGCACGTGATTGACAGGGATCAGATTGACGTGGCAGTTCATGTCCTTAATGACATCCGCCAGCTCCTCCGCGTGCTCAACCTGGTCGTTCATGCCGCCAATCAGCGCATACTCGAACGTAATCCGGCGGCCTGTCTTGGCTTGATAATAACGCAGTGATTCAATGACATCCTCGAACGGGAAGCGGCGGTTAACCGGCATCAGCTTGGAGCGGAGCTTGTCGTTAGGCGCATGGATCGAAATCGCCAGGTTGATCTGCGTGTTCTCCTCTGCAAACTGATAAATATTCGGAACAATACCGCTCGTAGACACCGTAATATGGCGCTGTCCGATATTCAGTCCCTTCTCGTGGATCATCGTGCGCAGAAATTTCATGGTTGCATCATAGTTCTCAAACGGCTCGCCGGAGCCCATGATGACGATGCTGCTCACCCGTTCCCCTTTAGGATCAAGCATCTTCTGGGCCTGAACCACCTGGGCCACGATCTCGCCGGCAGTCAGGTTCCGCTTCAGTCCGCCCAGCGTAGAGGCGCAGAAGGTGCACCCGATCCGGCAGCCTACCTGGGTCGTCACACAGATGCTGTTGCCGTAATTATGCTTCATAATTACAGTCTCAATAGCATGATCATCATGCAATCCGAACAGGAATTTAATCGTTCCGTCCTTCGATTCAAAGCGCGTAATCTCATTCAAGGTTACAAAGCTGAACTGCTCGGTCAGCTTGCGGCGCAGCTCCTTGGACAAATTGCTCATCTCATCAAAGGAATTGACCCGCTTCACATACAGCCACTCATAAATCTGGCCTCCGCGAAAAGCCGCCTCTCCATTCTCTACAGCCCACTGCTGCAGCTCCTCTAACGATAAATCATATATAAAAGGGTTCATTTCACCACACCTGTCTATTTCATTTATACTCAGTTCTTTATTCATTCTTACTATTTTACCATAAATAAAACAGCCCGTAAAAGAGAAAACCCGCCAGAAGCGGCGGGCCGAAACCAGAATTCCCTATAAAAAGAGGCGTTAGCGCACTCTTCTCAGCCTTGCAATATAGAAGCCGTCACTGTGAAAATGCTGCGGCAGAATCTGAACGCCGCCGCCTCGGGAAAGAGCCTGCTCCCGAACCCGTTCCTGAAAGCCGTCGGGATCCTTCTCTACCTCAAACTCCGGACGGGAGGCCAGAAAGCCTTCCACGACGCCTTCATTCTCCCGCTCCTCCATCGTACAGGTGCTGTATACCAGCAGCCCGCCGGGCTTGACCAGCTTCGCCGCCGCCTGGATCAGCTCCTGCTGAAGCTCGGCAATCGCGCCTACATCCTCAGCCGTCTTGGTCCACTTCAAATCCGGCTTGCGCCGAATGACACCCAGACCCGAGCAGGGAGCATCCAGCAGCACACGATCAAATGCAGCCTCATCATGAGCCATTGGCAGATCCAGTGCATTCCCGGTCACCGGAACAATACTCGCCAGACCCAGACGCTCCGCCTGGGCTGCGATCAGCTTCTGCTTATGGGCATGGAGATCATTCGCAAGGATCTCCCCCTGATCCTTCATCAGCTCGCCCATATGGGTGGTTTTGCCTCCCGGAGCTGCACAGCAGTCCAGAACCGTCATCCCCGGCTGGGGATCTACCATCTCCGCGACGAGCATTGAGCTTTCGTCTTGAATAGAGATCATGCCCTCCCGGTACCACTCCGTAAAGGCCATATTGCCGCCGCTGCTGACGATAATGCCGTAAGGGCTGAGACTCGACGGAACAGCGTCCAGGCCCGCAGCCTCCATCTCTGCCAGCAGCTGCTCCCGGCTCACCATGGTTGTGTTCACTCTGACGCTGACGGAAGGCGGCTCGTTATTCACGCGGCAGATCGACTCCGCGGCTGCCTCTCCGTATTGCTCTATCCAGCGCTCAACCAGCCACAGCGGGTGGGAGTGCTGCAGGGAAATGCGCTGTGCAAAGGGCAGCTGCTCTGGCACAACCAGCTCTTCTTTTTGCCGGAGCACACTCCGTAGCACCCCGTTCACCATCCCGGAGATGCCCTGGTGTCCCCACTTCTTGCTAATGTTCACCGCTTCGCTGACAACAGCATGCTCTGGAATCCGATCCAGATACATGATCTGATACAGACTAAGACGCAGCAGGCTGCGCACCCAGGGCTGCAGCTTGGCCGTCCCCTTCTTGACGAAGCGGTCCAGGAAATAATCCAGCGTGTTCAGGCGTGAGATCGTTCCATACACCAGCTCTGTCGCGAGACCGGCATCTCCTTTATCCAGGGAGGACTGCGTTAAGGCGCTGTTCAGCAGCAGATTACTGTACGCCTGCTCCTGCTCCACCTGGGTTAGGACATCCATCGCCAGCTCTCTTGCGCTGGTCTTTCTGCTATGCCGGGTCACCGCAGCACCGTGCCTGGCACAAGGCTTGTCCCACGGATGAATTGGGCTGCCTCCATTGCTTTTTTGCCGCTCGGCTGAACGGTTTCCAGACTAAGCACACCCCTGCCTGTCTGAACCTGGATGCCGCGGTCGTCAAGCTTCAGCACTGTGCCGGGCTCTACATCCCCACCTCTGCCTTCTTCCGCTTCAACGCGGGCACTCCAGACCTTGAATACCGCTTCATCCCATAAAGTAAAAGCGCCCGAAAAGGGAACCAGACCCCGAATTTGATTAAAAATATCAAGCGCAGACCGGCTCCAGTCAATCTTCTCATCCTCGCGCTTCAGATTAGGAGCATAGGTCGCGTCTTCTTCGTTCTGCGGCTCTGCCTGAACCTTTCCGGCCGAAAGCGACGGAAGCTGTTCCTTCAACAGCTCTGCGCCGACCTGGCTCAGCTTCTCAAACAGGGTGCCAGCGGTATCCTGCTCCAGTATTTGAACCTCTCTCTTGGCGATCATATCCCCGGTGTCCAGTCCTTCGGCCATGTACATCAGCGTAATGCCCGTCACCGTCTCCCCGTTGATAATACAGCGCTGAATCGGCGCCCCGCCCCGGTATTTCGGCAGCAAAGAGCCGTGCACGTTCAGACAGCCCAGACGCGGCAGCTCCAGCACCTCCTTGGGCAGGATCTGTCCATAGGCAGCTGTTATAATCATGTCCGGCTCGTACCGGGCTAATTCAGCTACGGCCTCCGGACTGCGCAGGCGCTGCGGCTGGAGCACGGGAATTCCGTGCGCCAGCGCCGCCTCCTTTACAGGGGTGGGCGTCAGCACCTTTTTCCTCCCCTGAGGTCGATCCGGCTGGGTGACGACCGCCACTACGGAATAGCCTTCCGCCAGCAGCATATTCAGGCTCGGAACAGCAAAGGCCGGGGTACCCATAAAAACAATCTTCATCGATTCTCCAGCTCCCTCCGGGGAGGCTGATTGGGATCGAATTCATAAACGCGCTCGGCAATATCCGTAAAGAGGACGCCATTCAAATGATCGATCTCATGCTGGAAAGCGCGGGAAAGCAAACCTGTTGCTGTCACGATCAGCTCCTTGCCTTCGCGATCCAGTCCCTTGACCTTCACCTGCTCCGCCCGGCGAACATCACCGTTCCAGCCGGGGATGCTGAGACAGCCTTCAGGTCCGAGCTGTTCTCCGTCACGCTCCAGAATTTCGGGATTGATCATCTTGATCAGCCCGTGCTCGTCACCGGCATCGACCACGATCAGCCGCTTCAAAATACCTACCTGCGGAGCAGCCAGGCCGACCCCGTCGGCATCATACATCGTATCTGCCATATCGTCCAGCAGCTTCTGAACGTTCGGGGTAATCTTGGTCACCTCTTTGGCGACCTTGTGCAGCACTTCATCCGGTTCTTTAACAATAATGCGAATGGCCATAACGACACCTTCCTCATGCTTTGTTGAATTCTTATATAGCAATGTATATAGCAATGTATATGCAATATCACATTAACATTTGCGGATCCACATCAATACTGATCTGCAGGGTTTGATCGCGCGCAGCCTCCTGCAGCTCCTCCGCCACCTGGCGTACAAGCGATACGGCGTCCATGTTTCCACGCCATTTTATCATACATTGGAACCGGTATCTATTCTTGAGCCGGGGGATCGGGGATGCGACAGGCCCCAGCACATCCAGCGCTTCTGCTGAAAAGCGATCCAGGCTACCAAACCAGCCGCGGCGGTCTGCCTTGTTCTTCAGATCACCGGCATAATTCTCCGCCGCCCGGACCAGCACCGTCAGCTGCTCATGGGATAAGGTGACGAGAATGAGCCGGCAGTATGGCGGATAGTGCAGCGCCTTGCGGTGCTTCAGCTCATCTTTGACAAACGACAGGTAGTCATGGCCGCTGGCATGAATAATGGAATAATGGTCTGGCGTATAGGATTGAATAAACACCTCTCCCGGGAGGTGATGACGTCCCGCCCGGCCTGCTACCTGCGTCAGCAGCTGAAAGGTTTTTTCGGCCGCCCGGAAATCCGGAAGATTCAATGCCGAATCTGCCGTAATGACCCCGACCAGGGTGACATCCGGAAAATCCAGACCCTTCGCCACCATTTGGGTGCCCAGCAGCACATCCCCTTTTTTCTCCCGAAACTGCTTCAGCAGCTTCTCGTGAGAGCCCTTCTCGGTCGTGGTGTCCACGTCCATCCGAATGACGCGGATCCCGGGGAACAGCTTCGCAAGCTCTTCTTCTACCCGCTGGGTGCCTGTACCGAAATAACGGATATGCTCGCTGCCACAGTCAGGGCAGACCTCCGGCGCCGGGGCCGCATAGCCGCAATAGTGACAGCGGAGATTGTTGGCCTTCTGGTGATAGGTCAGTGAAATATCACACTCCCCGCACTGCGCAACATATCCGCAGCTGCGGCACATCACGAAGGTGGAGTAGCCGCGCCGGTTCAGCAGCAGCACACTCTGCTCCTGCCGTTCCAGCCGGGCGGCGAGCGCCTCATGGAGGGAGCGGCTGAACATGGAGCGGTTGCCATCCTTGAGCTCCTCCCGCATATCGACAATGCGGACCTCTGGCAGTCGGTTCCCCAGCGCGCGGGTGGGCATCTCCAGCAGCTCCGGCTCGAAATCCTCCTGGGACTTCGATCTCGCCGCGAAATAGCTTTCCAATGAAGGCGTAGCCGATCCCAGAATGACGGCAGCACCGGCCTGGGACGCCCGGCGAATCGCAACATCTCTGGCATGGTATTTGGGAGTTTCCTCCTGTTTATAAGAGGTTTCATGCTCTTCATCCATAATAATCAGTCCCAGGGATTGAAAAGGAGCAAAAACTGCCGAGCGGGCGCCAACGACGACCGAAGCGCGTCCTTCATTGATTTTGCGCCATTCATCATAGCGTTCTCCCTGGGAGAGACGGCTGTGCATTACAGCCACCCGATCTCCGAACCGTCCCTTGAAGCGCTCCACCATTTGCGGGGTCAGTGAAATTTCAGGAACGAGCACGATTGCCTGCCGCTCCTGCTCTAGACAGCGCTGAATGGTCTGCAAATAGATTTCGGTCTTCCCGCTGCCTGTGACCCCGTGCAGCAGAAACACGCCATGATCTCTTGACTCCAGCTTCCTTACAATGCGGGAGTATACATGCTCCTGCTCAGCGGTCAGCGTAAGCGGCTCTGTAGGCTTGAAGCTTCTGCCTTTATAAGGGTCACGCTGCACTTCCATATCCTGTATGTTAATAAAGCCTTTGTCTGCCAGAGCCTTCACCGTTCCGGCGGTCACACCGACAGCTGTCAGCACCTCCTGCAGGGACAGAGGAAGAAAGGCCTCCATGTCCACGATATAGGAAAGGACCTCCTTCTGACGCTGCGCTTTGGAAGAAAAGCTCTCCAGAGCCTGCCTCGCTTCCGCAAGGCCGATGCTGAGAGAGACTGCCTTCATCGTTTTTTTCTGCAGCTTGTCCTTGATTTGCTGATATTCACGCAGCAGCCCCTGAGCCAGCAAAGCCTTGAGACTGGCCGAATCCTTGGGAAAAGCACGGTTCAGCTGCTCCAGCGACACCTCACCGCGCTGCTTGACGAAGTCCAGCATACGCTGCTCCCCTTCCGTCTGCGGAGCCGCTGCGAATAGCACGCCATGCTGATGCTGATCCTGCACCGAGCTCTCACCGGGATCGGCGAGAGCTACATACCGCTCCGCCTTTCCTTTCAGGGCCGTCGGCAGCATGGACTGCAGTACGGTAATCTGCCTGCAGGCATAGCGCTCCTTCATCCACACACTCAGCTCCACGAGCTCCCGGGACAATGGAGGGGAGAAGTCGAGCACCTCCCCAATCTCCTTGATCCGGGACGTCTCCACCTCCGATCTCAGATGCAGCGAGACCACGAACCCTTGAAGCGTCCGATTGCCAAACGGCACCCCGACCCGGCTGCCAACATCCACCCAAGGGCTCAGCCGCTTGGGAATCAAATAGTCAAAGGGCCGGTCTGTATCCTTGGACGGCACATCAACAATCACCTTGGCTACTTCCATTATTCCGCCTCCTTGACTGGAATCCTTTCCGCCGCAAGCAGAAGCAGCTGCACCGCAACCTCCTCCTTGGTCATGAATGGCAGGTCACGGACCAGTCCGTCCGCATTATAGATCTGCACCTTATTGCTATCGGCACCAAAGCCTGCCCCGGCTACGGTCACATCATTAGCAACGATAAGATCACACTGCTTGCGCCGCAGCTTGTCCAGTGCATGAGCCTCTACATGATCCGTTTCCGCCGCAAAGCCGATGAGTAGCTGGGAGGTCTTGCGGCGGCCCAGCGTTTCCAGAATATCGTCGGTCTTCACGAGTGTCAGGCTGAGCGTATCCCCATTCTTCTTGATCTTTACAGGGGCCTCCTGCTCCGGCCGGTAATCGGCCACGGCCGCGGCCTTGATGACAATGTCACTGTCCGTAAATTCCGACATGACCCTGTCGTACATGTCCTTCGCCGACTCCACGCGCTGCACGGTGACTCCCTCCGGCAGCGGCGCGTCAGTACGGGCAGCAATGAGTACAACCTCAGCCCCCATGTCACGAGCCGCTTTGGCGATAGCAAACCCCATTTTGCCGGAGGAGTCATTCGTAATATAGCGGACGGGATCGATCCGCTCTACCGTGCCGCCTGCCGTGACCAGCACTTTTTTGCCGGACAGGACGCCGCGGCCTGCTCTGACAGCCTCACGCCCCTCACTCTTGGCCACTCTTCTCTCAACAGCCCCGCTCTGTTGATCATCACTCTCCTCGAAAAAGCGCTCCACCACCTGTACGATGCTTTCGGGCTCCTCCATCCTGCCCTTCCCGACATAGCCGCAGGCCAGCAGCCCTTCGCCCGGCTCAATCATTCCCACGCCGCGGGATACCAGGGTATTCATGTTCGCCACGACCGCAGGGTGAGTATACATATGCACATTCATTGCGGGGGACACCATGATTGGCGCCGTCGTTGCCAGCAGGGTTGTAGTCAGCATATCATCACCCAGACCAAGGGCCATTTTGGCGATGCTGTTAGCTGTGGCCGGTGCGATGAGCACCAGATCCGCTTTATCCGCAAGATCGATATGGGAGACGACCGAAGGATCTCTTTCATCAAACGTATCGCTGTAGACCGGGTTTTTGGAAAGCGACTGCAGGGTCAGCTCGGTAATGAACTGCTTGGCTGACTCTGTCATAATGACATGCACCTCCGCCCCCTTCTGAACCAGCTTGCTGCACAAGGCCGCCGCCTTGTACGCGGCAATGCCTCCCGTCACCCCAAGCACAATGACCTTACCTTTTAACATGCTGCTCCCTCCCAGGCTTGTATTGAAACAACAAAGAAGCAACTGACATGCCGCCAAAGCTGCTTCTTCTCAAAAAAATAACAACCTTGCGGTTGTCACATTTTTGGGTCATACCTATAAAGCTGTTGGGGAAAAATTAATCTTCGCCCTTTTCAACCCGCAACAGATCGCCATAAATTTCTTCAAGCGCAATACCAACGTACTTATGGGACTTCGCATTGCTCAGCTCGGTAGTCTGTCCTTCACGAAGCTGGCGGGCACGGCGGGAAGCCGCGACGACGAGCGAGTATTTGCTGTCTACTTTGTTCATCATTTCATCAATGGAAGGATAAAGCATCGTTCCAACACCCCTGTTCTCTTGATTTCTATAAGCTGGCCGGACTGGCTATGCTCTCACCTTACAATGCTCGGCAATAATGATAGATTCTATTCTCTTGCAGGCCTGATTAATCTCGTCATTCACTACGGCATAGTCATAGTGACGGATCAGGTCCAGCTCATCTACAGCGACAGACATGCGGTGATCGATGACGGCCTGGCTCTCGGTACCACGGCCGACAATCCGATCCTTCAGCTCATCCAGTGAAGGCGGAGTCAGGAAAATAAAGATGCCGTCAGGGAACTTCTCCTTCACCTTCAGCGCACCCTGAACCTCAATCTCAAGAATAATATCCTTGCCCTTCGCGAGGGTTTCTTCTACGAAATCACGCGGTGTACCGTAATAGTTGCCCACGTATTCCGCATATTCCAGAAGCTGGTCATGCTCAATCATAGAGAGAAACTGCTCCCGGTCCTTGAAAAAATAGTTCGTGCCATCCACCTCACCCAGCCTCGGCTGGCGTGTGGTGGCAGACACTGAATAAATCAATTCCGGCATACGGGTGCGCAACGCGCTGCATACCGTACCCTTACCTACGCCGGACGGACCGGACAGTACAATTAACAATCCCTTTGTAGACATAATACTCCCCATCTTTATTCGTCGTTGTCATCATCTTTACTGGACAATCGGTGGGCCACCGTCTCCGGCTGTACGGCTGACAGGATGACATGATCGCTGTCCGTAATAATAACGGCTCTCGTACGGCGGCCGTATGTAGCATCAATCAGCATGTGGCGGTCTCTGGCTTCCTGAATAATTCTCTTGATCGGCGCGGACTCCGGACTCACGATAGAAATAATACGGTTGGCTGATACAATGTTTCCGAAGCCGATATTAATCAATTTGATGGCCATAATGCGATTGCTCCCCCTAACACTTGACTGCATTCTCCGGACAGGCCGGACTGGTTATTCTATATTGGCGGCTTGTTCGCGTATCTTCTCCAGCTCTGCCTTCAGTTCGACCACGTGCTGGGTCATAGCAAGGTGATTGGCCTTGGATCCGATCGTGTTCACTTCCCTGTTCATTTCCTGAATCAGAAAATCCAGCTTTCTGCCGATGGGACCGGCAGCTTGAAGAAGCTGCTCCGCCTGATCCAGGTGACTTCTTAGCCGGGTCAATTCCTCTTCTACGTTGGACTTCTCCGCAAACAGCGCCAATTCCATCCCGAAAGCAGCGGTTGGAAAAGCAGGCTCATCCTGTGTCAGGCTCTCCAGGCGCTGCCGCAGACGGCCGCGATACTCCTCGGTTACCCGCGGAGCCAGAGCCTCCAGCTCGGAATGTAGGGCAGATATGCGATCCAGCCTGAGAAGGATATCCTCGGCGAGAAAGGCGCCTTCCTGACTTCTCATGGCGAGCAGCTCATCCAGCGCCAGATTCAGGCCTTCACACAGCAGATCGCGCCATTGTTCACGCTTCTCCTCGCCCGGCTGCTCAACGCCTGTCATCAGTACATCCGGCAGCGACAGCAGATCCTGCACAGTCAGCTTGCCTTCAGCGCCGTATGTAGCCAGCTCTTCTGCCGCCTTCAGATAGGACTGCACCATGGCATGATTAAGCGCCGCCGTGGCCTGACCGGCGTCGCTCACTTTATTCATGTAAACATCAATCCGGCCGCGGTGTATACGGGACTGAATAACTCTCTTCAGCGCATCCTCGTGACAGGACCACTCCCGCGGCATCCGGTACAGCACCTCGCAGTACCGGTGATTGACAGATTTAACTTCGATCGTAATTCTATATCCTTCAAAAGCTACGGCCGACTGGCCGAATCCGGTCATGCTCAATGACATCGGAATCACATCCATTGATCTATTGTAATAGATAATCTTTAATGAGACAAGGGGGATAACGAACGCCCGGATAACTCCCAGACATATTGCGTAAGCTGCACGGTCATATCATAGAACATAAACGGGGTCATCAGATAAATGCCATTGAAATGCTTGACGGCCGTTGTCAGCAGCTCCATCGCAATCTGGACTCCCATCGCCCGGCCTTCCTCGCCCTCCAGGCCGGCCATCCGGCTCCGTACCTGCTCCGACAGCTGGATTCCCGGCACCTCATTGTGCAGGTACTCGGCATTCCGTCCGCTCGCAAGCGGCATCACTCCCACAAAAATCGGAATATCCAGATGCTTCGTCGCTTCCTTCATTCTTACAATTAATTCCGCATCATATACCGGCTGCGTCATAATGTAGTCTGCACCACTCGCAATTTTCTTCTCCAGACGCTGCACGGCCTTATCGAGATGCTTCACATTGGGATTGAAGGCCGCTCCGACAACAAAGCCGGCTTTCTGCTTCAACGGCTTGCCGGAGAAGGCAACCCCTTCATTGAGCTGCTTAATCATCCGGATGATCTCGAAGGAGGTCAGGTCATAGACGGAGCTTGCTCCTGGAAGATCGCCGAATTTGGCAGGATCTCCCGTCACGGCCAGCACATGATCAATGCCCAGTGCATCAAAGCCCATCATATGGGACTGGGTACCGATCAGGTTGCGGTCCCGGCACGCGATATGAATCAGCGGCCGGAGTCCGACCTGCGACTGCACCAGGTGACCCAGCGCCATATTGCTCATCCGGGTCACAGCAAGCGAATTATCAGCCAGTGTCAGGGCATCCGCACCGGCACGCTTCAGCGCTTCCGCCCCCTTCATAAACTTGCCGATGTCCAGATCACGCGGCGGATCCAGCTCCACAATGACCGTATGACGTTCCCGAACCAGGTCAACAAGGGTCGGCTCGCCGCCCGGCTGCTTGGAAGCCGGCTCCTGCTTCTCGTGAATGACGATCCGCTCTTCCGCTTCCTCCAATACAGGCAGAGGCATCGGCTGATATCCTTGCAGCGCCGCTGATATTTGCGCAATATGCTCCGGTGTTGTACCGCAGCAGCCGCCAATCAGCCGGGCTCCCATGTCCGCAAACCGAAGCCCCATCTGCCCGAAGTATTCAGGACTTGCGCCGTACCGGTATTCCCCGTCCACATAATCCGCAATACCCGCGTTCGGATATACAGAGGCAGGCAGGCTTCGAACATGCTGCAGCGTTTCCAGTGCCCGGGCAAGACCGTTCGGTCCCGTCCGGCAGTTAAAGCCGAATACATCCGCACCGGCTTGCTTCACAATTCGAAAAGCGTCGGCCATCGTGTAGCCGTCCAGTGTACGGGCAATGTCCTCGACCGCAAACTGGGCGATGACCGGCAGCTCGCTGTTTTTTCGGACCAGCGACAAAGCGATCAGCATTTCCTCTACATCATAAAAGGTTTCCAGCAGCAGGCCGTCTACTCCTTCCGTAAGCTGAGCATGAATCTGCTGCTCGAAATGCCGCTTCAGCTCCTCGGAGGAGATGTTATTCCGCTTGCCGCCGCGAATCGACCCCACAGCTCCGACAACATATCCCTGCGGTCCAGCCGCTTCCCGGGCAATGCGGACCCCGGCACGGTTAATCTCCTCGACCTTGCCCTCCAGCCCGTATTTGGACAGCTTGTCATAGTTGGCGGAGAACGTGTTGCTCTCCAGCACATCCGATCCGGCCTTCATGTACTGCTTGTGCACATCCCTGATGACCTCCGGGGCTGTTAAATTCAGCTCCTCGTAGGAAATGCCGACCGGAAAGCCCTTTTGGTACAAAAAGGTTCCCATTGCCCCATCTCCGATCAGGACTTGATCGGCCATCGCTTTACGCAAATCCGGTTTCATTCCGTACGCTCCCCCCGCCAAACAATATTTTCAAATAAATGTATCATACTTGATATTCAAAGATAAAGAGACCAACATACGGTAAAGAGACAAAAAGAGGACCGTCGCCGGCCCTCTCCTGAATGTTAAACTAGCGGACATTCCCTTCAAATACAAACGCTGCAGGTCCTGTCATAAATACATGGTTGCTGGCCTCATCCCACTCAATGAACAGGTCGCCGCCCTTCAGGGATACCGTAGCTGCGCGGTCACTGGTCCCATTCAATACGGAGGAAACCAGTGTGGCGCAGGCTCCGGTCCCGCAGGCCAGTGTTGGACCGGCTCCGCGCTCCCAGACACGCATATCGATATAATCGCGGCGCTGAACGGTTGCAAACTCAACATTGATCTTCTTCGGGAACAGCGGGTGCGTCTCCAGCAGCGGCCCCCAGGTGCTCAGATCGAAGCCGACCGCATCATCCACATAAATAACGCAATGCGGATTGCCCATGGATACCGCTGTAAAGCGGAACGCCTGACCGCCGACCTCGACCGGATGATGGAGGACCGGATTGGCGTCTACTGTTGTCGGAACCTGAAGACCCTCCAGCACCGGCGCTCCCATATCGACGCGAACCGTCTTCACCTTGCCGTCTTCCAGCTGCAGCGTAAGCGGCTGCACACCGGCGCCCAGCGTCTCAATCGTAATCTCTTCCTGCGTGATGTAGCCCTTGTCATACACATACTTGGCTACACAACGGATGGCATTGCCACACTGCTCGGCTTCGCTGCCGTCCGAGTTCATAATGCGCATCTTAAAATCTGCCACCTCGGAAGGCAGTATATATACAAGCCCGTCGGCTCCAATTCCAAAAAAACGGCTGCACAGCTCAATCGCACGCTCTGAAGCATCCGCAGGCAGTTCCTGTTCTCCATAAACTACAATAAAATCATTTCCAAGGCCATGCATCTTCGTAAATTCCATGTCTGTTATTTCTCCCTTCTACGGCTGCTTGTTCTCAGCATACCGCAGAAGGGACGGATGTGAAATTTACTTTATGCTGAAAGGTTTGCACTTTTCACCATGCTTCTGCGGCTCCGGTTCTTCCGGCCGCCCCAGACGCTGCCTGCTCCCATCAGGAAGGTCGGAATGCCTGCAGCCACGAGCGTGACCGCCCACTCCCGAAGGCCGAGAGGCACTGTCTTGAAGATCGGCTGCAGCATTTCAATATACATAACACCGAGCAGCAGCAGGACGGAGGAGAGAACGGCAAGAACGAGATATTTGTTCTGCAGCGGGTTTCGGTGAAAGATGGAGCGCGAGCTCCGGCAATCAAATACATGGATGAGCTGCGCCATAACCAGGGTGGCGAAGGCCACCGACTGGGCTTTCGCCAGCTGTCCCGGAGAATCAGGGGCATGGCTTAACGTGAGCCAGAAGGCGCCCAGTGTGCACAAGCCGATCAGAATACCGCGGCTGATAATCTTCCAGCCCAGCCGCCGGGCGAAGATGTTCTCCTTCGCGCCGCGCGGCTTGTGCTCCATCAGATCCTTCTCCGGCTGATCCACCCCGAGCGCCATGGCCGGCAGACCATCGGTCACAAGATTGACCCACAGAATCTGAATCGGCACCAGGGGCAGCGGCAGACCCATCATCATCGCAAAGAACATCGTCAAAATTTCGCCCACGTTGGATGCCAGCAAGTATCTTATAAACTTACGGATGTTCTCATAGATGCTCCGCCCTTCCTCAATAGCGGCCACGATCGTCGAGAAGTTGTCGTCACTGAGCACCAGCGCCGACGCCTCCTTGGTCACATCCGTTCCGGTAATGCCCATAGAAATGCCAATGTCTGCCGCCTTGATCGCCGGAGCGTCGTTGACGCCGTCCCCGGTCATGGCTACCACATGTCCCTTGCGCTGCAGCGACTTAACAATCCGCAGCTTGTGCTCCGGCGAGACCCGCGCATAGACGTAGATGTGGTCCACCTTCGCGTCGAGCTCCTGATCGTCCATCCTTGACAGCTCTTGTCCCGTCATAGACAAGCCGCCGCGCGGGATGATCCCCAGTTGGGCAGCAATCGCTTCTGCTGTTGTCCGATGATCTCCCGTGATCATGACCGTCTTGATCCCGGCCCGGCGGCAGACAGCAATCGCATCCCGAACCTCTCGCCTTGGCGGATCAATCATGCCTGTCAGTCCGGCGAACACAAGCTGGCATTCCGCTTCCTTCTCGGTATCCGGCTTGTCATAAGACCGGAGATCCCGGTAAGCGAGGCCCAGCACGCGCAGCGCATCGCCAGCCATACCCTCGTTGGCTGCCAGCACCTTTTGCTTCAGGGTTCCGGTCAGCGGCACGACATTGCCATCCCACAATATATACGCACAGGCATCCAGCAGGACATCCGGCGCCCCCTTGGTGTAGATGAGCCTTCCGCCCTGATGACTGACCAGAACCGACATCAGCTTCCGCTCCGAGTCGAAAGGAAATTCCCGTTCCCGCTGATACAGCCCGGAAAGAGTCGAGCTGCTCATGCCCATTTTGCTGGCGAGCGCCAGCAGCGCTCCCTCGGTTGGATCCCCCTTCAGCTCCCAGGTGGAATCGCTCTTTGCACCGCTGCCTCCGGCGTCTTTGGCTGCTTTCTTTTTCCCCCTGCTGTCTTCCGGCTTCACTTCCTGAATTTCAGCATTGTTGCACAATACGCTAATTTGAAGCAGCCGCCGCAGCGCCGGCTCCTTACTCAGCTCCACTGGCTTCGCGGCCTTCAGAATCTGTCCCTGCGGCTCATAGCCCTGGCCGGTGACCTCCATCATCCCGCCGCCGGTCCAGACACGGGTCACAGTCATTTTGTTCTGGGTGAGCGTGCCTGTCTTGTCAGAGCAGATGACGGAGGCGCAGCCGAGGGTTTCGACCGAAGGCAGCTTCCGCACGATCGCCTTGCGCTTGATCATCCGCTGGACCCCGAGCGCCAGCGCGATCGTTACAATGGCTGGCAGCCCTTCCGGGATGGCAGCTACCGCCAGGCTGACCCCTGCCAGGAACATGCCGGCAGCCGGCTGTCCGTGCAATATACCGGCCACGACCACCATAACCGTCAATGCCAGTGAAACACCAATCAATATTTTCCCCAGCTGCTCCAGGCGATGCTGCAGCGGAGTTGCCTGGGACTCGGTGCTCTGAATGAGATCGGCAATCTTCCCCATTTCGGTGTTCATGCCCGTGCAGATGACGATTCCTTTGGCGGTTCCGCGCGTGACCATTGTGCCCATGTAGCCAGTGTTTTTGCGGTCACCTAAAGGAACATCCTCCCCTTCAATCGGCTCGGCATGCTTATTCACCGGCAGGGATTCCCCGGTCAGCGCCGACTCCTCGACACTGCAGCTGCTGCTTTCCAGCCACCGGACGTCTGCAGGAATGCGGTCGCCGCTTTCCACCAGGATCATATCCCCGGGCACCAGCAGCTTTGCCGCAATATGCACGACTTTTCCGTCTCGGATCACCTTCGCTCCCGGCGCGGACAGCTGCTTCAAGGCGCGCAGCGAACGCTCCGCCCGGAATTCCTGCACAAACCCAAGGACGGCATTGATCATAATGATTGCGACAATCGTTACCGCATCCAAGTACTCCCCGAGCATTCCCGACACGAGAGTCGCTCCTAGCAGCACCAGCACCATAAAATCCTTGAACTGGTTCAGAAACAGCGTGAACGGAGAGATTTTCACTCCCTCCGACAGCTCGTTAAAGCCGCTTTCCTTCCGCCGCTGCTCTACTTCCTCCTCGGTAAGGCCCTGCTGCGGATGAACCTGCATCATCTGCTGCAGCTCGCTCGTATCCATCTGGTGCCATTGCTTTTGTTCCATGCTTCCTTTCCCTCCCGGTTGTTACACATTTCCGGCGGACGACAGCTTTTCCACCTTTCTTCTGAAATGTATTCGGACAGGTCTGCAATTATCACCCGCCATTAGCTCTTAAGTTTTGGCCGGAAATTTTGTATCATAGAGAAGAACGCCGCCGGTGATGGCGACTTCAGAAGAGGAGAATACACTATGGCATTGGACGGTATCGTAACCCGGGCGATTGTGCAGGAGCTTCAAGGCTGCATTGGCGCCCGGATCAATAAAATATATCAGCCCGGGGAGAGAGACATCGTGCTGCACCTCCGGACACAACGCGGAAACGCCAAGCTTCTGCTGTCGGCGAACCCCACTTACCCGCGGGTGCATCTGACTCAGGAAACCTTTGTGAACCCGGTGGAGGCGCCCATGTTCTGCATGCTGATGCGCAAGCACTGTGAGAGCGGCACGATCGAGGAGATCAGTCAGATTGGCATGGAGCGCATCATCCACATCAAGATCAGGCAGCGCGATGAGCTGGGGGATGTGTCCAGCAAGGTCATTATCGTGGAACTGATGGGAAGGCACAGCAATATTATTTTGGCAGATCCGGCCTCGGGAAATATTCTGGACGGCATCCATCATGTAACCCCCGCGATCAGCAGCTACCGGATCATCATGCCCGGCTTCAGCTACACCGAGCCGCCGCAGCAGCATAAGCACCATCCCCTGGAGATCGGAGCAGACGCCTTTGCCTCTGCTTTCCGCGAGGCTGAGGAGGAGAATGTCACCTCCTGGATCGTTCAAGCCTTCAGCGGTTTCAGCCCGCTGGCCGCGCAGGAGGTTGTGCATCGTGCCGGCTTGCCGGCAGATGCCAAGCTGAATCGCGAGGATGGACAGGCTGAAGCGCTGTGGAACGCTTTTTCCGGGCTTGCAGCGTCCATTTCTCAGCACGACTACACCCCGGTTACCGGAGACAACGACAAGGGCAAGACGGTGTTCTCGGTCATTCCTCTTACCTTCCTGCCGGGAGAACTTCAGGAGTATGACAGCATCAGCAGCTGTCTGGAGGATTATTACGGGGAGAAAGCCCAGCGGGACGCGGTAAAGCAGAAGGTCAGCGACCTGCTGCGGTTTTTGCAGAATGAGCGGACGAAGAATATCAAGAAGCTGGATTATTTGAAAAAGGATCTGGAGGAAGCGCAGGATGCCGATCATTACCGGATTTCCGGAGAGCTTCTGTTTGCGAATCTGCATCAGCTGAGTAAGGGAGACAAGAAGGCTGAGCTGGTCAACTTCTACGATGAGGAGCAGAAGACAATCACGATTCCTCTGGACCCACTGCTCTCTCCCTCAGACAATGCCCAGCGCTACTTCAAGAAATATAACAAGTACAAAAACAGCCTGGCGGTCATCGAGGAGCAAAGTGATAAAACCCATCAGGAAATCGCTTATCTTGACAGCCTGCTGCAGCAGCTGGCTCACGCCTCTCTCAACGACATTGACGAAATCCGGGAGGAGCTCATTCAGCAAGGTTATCTGAGAGACCGCGGACGCAAGGTCAAGAAGAAGAAAAAGAATGATAAGCCGACCCTGCACGTCTACACCTCCTCCGAGGGCATCGAGCTGTATGTCGGCAAAAACAATCTGCAGAACGAATATGTAACGAACCGGCTGGCGTCTTCCAACGACACCTGGCTGCACACAAAGGATATTCCGGGCTCGCATGTGGTCATCCGAAGCGACTCCTTCAGTGAGGACACACTGCAGGAAGCGGCTCAGCTGGCGGCTTACCACAGCCAGGCCAAAGAATCCAGCAGTGTTCCGGTCGATTATACTCTGATTCGGCACGTCCGCAAGCCCAATGGCTCCAAGCCGGGCTTCGTCATTTATGACCACCAGAAGACGCTGTTCGTAACGCCGGATGAGAAGCTGATCCGCAGCCTTCCGGTCACGATCAAGAATCAGCGAAGCTGAGCTGCCTTCCCGCCAGTCTTGATACCAACCCTCAAAAAAAAGCTGTGCCTGCACCGGGTATCCCCCGAAATCAGGCACAGCTTTTTTTTACTGGAATGAGGCTCCGCCTCGCCGGCACACAGCTTGAAGCTGATTAAGCACCAATACAGGAACCGTCTTTGAGCCGAGGTCTCCGTGAAAGACAACCCCCTGGCGCTCCCCATGATAATCCGAGCCTCCCGTCAGAATGAGTCCTCTCTCCTCCCCCATCCGGCGGTACCGTTCTTCTTCCTGAGCACCATGGTCCGCATGATACACCTCGATCCCGTCAAACCCTCCTTCGGCAAGCAGAGCTTGAACGAGGGCGTCCTCCCCGTACAAGCCAGGATGCGCCAGCACGGCTGCTCCGCCTGCTTCCGTAATCCATGCACAGGCCTCTGCCGGTGTAATTCTAGGCTGGGGTGCATAGCCCGGCTTGCCCTGAGCCAGATAACGGTCAAAGGCGTCCCGCAGATCCTGTGCGTATCCTTTGGCCACTAAAAGATCAGCGATATGCGGCCTGCCAATGCTCTCATCAGGCTTCAGTTCACGGCCCAAGCCGGAAATGACCTCCTCCATCGTGATGCTCATGCCGAGGCTGTTCAGCCGGCGGATGATCATGTGGTTCCGCGCTTCGCGGGTATCCCTCAGCCGGCGAAGCCGCTCTCCCAGGAGCTCGTCGCGATGATTTATATAATAACCGAGCACGTGAATATCCTTGCCGCCCGCCTGGGTACTGATTTCTACGCCGGGAACGACAAGGATTCCGGTGGGCGCGGCCTCCAGCGCCTCCTGCACGCCTGCTACCGTATCGTGATCGGTAATGGCCACGGCGGCAAGACCCTTTTTCCTCGCGAGAGAAACTTGTTCTGACGGGCTGTTCATCCCATCCGAAGCGGTCGTGTGACTATGTAGATCACATGCTCCTTGGCGATCATGATGCTGCATCTCTCTTCACTCCCTTATGGTTCATTTATAGCATCAAATCGTGCGTCTTATCCAGCTTCATTGTACCGGACAAGCATCCCCAAGCACAAAAAAAGAGCATTCGCGCGGCTTCAGGCACGTCTGCTCTTATTTGCGTTTGCGGCTGTTCTTGACCAGGGTCATCCGGCGGGAGTGACGCAGCCAGGAATAATACGACTTCAGATCCCGAAGTTCAATCGTTTCGGACATCCGGCCGAGAAAGGTGACGATAATCATCCGGTGCAACGGGTTGCCAATCAAATCCCGTTCATGCTCCAGCTCCGAGAATTCAGCCACCATGACAAGATCCTCATCGATCAAATAGACATCCTGCTCGTTCTTGTAATACGGCGTAATCCGGTTCTGCTTCAGGCATTCCCACATCCAGGCCCCGATCTCCTCCTGCTGTGCTCCTTCGGCCTTCAGCCGTTCCTCGTACCGCTGCCGTGCATGATGCGTGATGACAATATCCGCTATTTTCTTATCATTCAATGTGATATAGAAGGGCTCGTACGTACTCCAGCGCTCCGTGCCTTTATCTCTCATCCATGATCATCTCCCACCATATGGGTCTTTCTATCTATGTATATATACCCAACATATTACAACATTCCTCATATCCGCACAAGAAGATAAACTTTTTTAGATATGAATATATGTTTCAGGATTCAAAAAAAGCGGCCGTATCGGCCGCTTCACCCTGCTCACCTGCTTGCTTACACCCCGTAAAACTGTGTTTTATCCGGTGTCTTGCTGCTATATTCCTTCTTGATCTCATTCCGGTACGAGCGCTCAATCTTGCGCACATAGGACAGCCGCCGAACGTTACGTGCCGTCTCCTCCGCACGGTCTGCATTGACGTACATGACGACATACTGCATGCGGCGGGAAATATAATGAACGCTCCCATACTTCTCCAGATTTCTAGCTGCTTTAATATCACTCACCCATATAATAAAGCCTGTTCGTTCCGCCAGCATGAATACCCATCGCCTCGCTCTCTTCAACTATTGTGCCGCTATTTATCCGCACTGACAGCCGCCACCGCTGCCACAGCCCTTCTTCGGCAGCGGATCGTTGCTCGGAACCTTGATGCTGTCTGATACGGAAAAGGCAATGGTCTCCGACATGCTGTGCAGCAGCTCATCCAGATTCTTCTCTGCCAGCTTAAATCGAGCAACCTCCTCAATTCCCTCCAGCTTCGCCTCCACCGCGCTGACCTGCTCCTTCGCTTCATGATAATTCGGATGGAAGTGCCCGAAGCGCTCCGTTTCCTCAAAAAGCTCCTTCTTCGCCTGAAGCTCCCTCACCAGTGCCTTCACATCCGGATGATTCTCCACAGCCTGCTTCCAATATAGATAGTCCGCCACTTCCACGGACGCATTAATCATATCACCCAATTGATAGGCGTAGGTGAGCACCTCGGCCATATCGACCGTGTTTAATTCCGATACGCTCATGAACTCATCCCACTTCTGTTATAGATTTACCGGCTTCAAGTAAAGCCGGCTCCTATTATCATAGCATATCAGGCGCTTCTTAAGAAGGGGAAATGCAGCGCAGCCCAAAGATTCAAGCACCGCTGAAAAGCCGCTTGGCAGCCTGCTTCATCCTCAAGAGATGTATCGTTCTGCTGCATTACTCGCATGAGAGGGGCAGCAAAATACGCAATCTAGGCCAGTCCTCCGCCCCAAGCACGACGCGCCGGGGCGCAGCCGATTCCTGTTCGTATAGCAGGCCCGCCATTTTCCACGGCGCAGGCTCGTGCTGCAGCGGTATGAACCGGACCACGCTTTCTGCTGCTCCTAGCTCCAGCGCCATACGCCAGCCCAGCGCGGTCTCCATAAGCTTCTCCGCCGTGGATCTATGGTATGACCGCAGCTCGCGGGTCCAGGAACGGGGGATGTCTTTGAGACCCGGAAAGAGGGCATCGACATCAGGAACATTGAAATCCGGCTCCAATCTCTCCACAAGGTGGTCGTGGTGAATGAGGCCCTTCTGCAGAGCAAAACCGCGGGTATGTAAATTCTTCGTGATCCCAGCTTGTTCCGGCGCTGCACTCTGCCCTGCAGCTTCTGAACAGTGCAGCTTCTCTCGGTCTGCACTGGATTCAGGGGATGCCGCGACGTCTGATTGTCCCCATAGCTGCACAGCATCCGCCACTGACTCTGGAATGCCCGATAAGGAATAGCGCGTAAGGCCGTTCAGCATCTCCCCGGCAGAATAGCCTTGACGCGCTGCAGTCTGCAGAGATTCCCGGGTCAGCCGGTATGTGGTGATCCGGTCCTCCGACAGCCGTTCGGCGCAGCGCGCGACATCCCAATGCACAGACAACGGCGCATCGGGCAGCACAAGAATGTCCCCATCCGGCTGAACATACAGACATGGCTGGATGGAAAGCGAGCTTTCGTCGATCGGGCCTCGGGGCGGCGACAGTAGAGCGTGACCAGGCAGCCGCAAGGAAAGCCATGGCCTTCCCTGCTCGCATTGCCCTATATCCGCCCAGCCGGCTGCGGCCATAAAATCCATCCACGCCTGAGCTCCGGCTGTAACCGACTCCACGGCTGCAGGCTTAGCCTGGAAGCCCGCAATGGACGCCACCAGCACATCTCCCTTTATCCAGGCATGAGGTGAGAGCTTGCTACAACAAAGTAGCCTTCTGAAATGCTGAAGAGGCACGGATGGTGCACCGTACCGATTCAGCACCTGCTGAAAAATCAGGGCATGCATACTTTCCTCCGGCAAGGCGAGCCAGGCGCGTACAGCTTTAGAATCCAGTCTGAGGCTTCCCGCCTGTTCCCGCACAAGGCCGAGTGTGAGCAGCAAATCGAGCAGCACCGCGGCCACAGGCGGATACAGGTCTGGATGCTGATCAGACACGCCAAGGGCATAAACATGCTCCGGCTGCAAGCCCGTCTTCAGTCTGTTCAGCTTTTGCAGCTGCCTTTTGTGAATCGTGCCCCTGGCGGTCAGCTCCAGACCTCCCTCCTGGTGCAGAAAGAGCAGCGCCTGCAGCACGTCCCGGGGGAGTCCCGGAGCAGCCTCCTGCTTCAAGGCAGGCTCTGCAGCCGCATAAATTTCAGGGGGCAGCTCATAGAACTGCTCCTGAAGCGCTGCAAGATGATTTTCGGGGATGTAGAACCAGCGCTCTCCCCATGCTTTCGGAGCCGAGTGAAGCTCGCCGCTACGCACGAGCCCGGTTACAGCAGCCAGCACCTCCGCTCCGCTAAGCGGCGGCACGGACAAGGCCGACAGCTCGGCATCATCAAACGGCTGTCCGGCAAAGCACTGCCACACCCGGGTAAGCACCTGAGTCTCAGCTTCTTGCAGCACGGGTCTTGATGTATGGGGAAGTTCATCTCGGTTCATATGAGCTCCCCCTCCTCTCGAGCGTTCCATTGCACATCCGCACTGCAGAGAGCATCCCCGTTCTGCGTTACGTATTCATATCCTTGTTCGATCAGAAACATTCGCCGGCGAATTGCAAACTCTTCTTCCCGGCTGTCCTTCGTCACCAGATGGTAGAAGGAGGCGCGGGCGCCGTTTTTTTTGGGACGTAAAATTCTCCCCAGTCGCTGCGCCTCCTCCTGCCGTGAGCCGTAGCTGCCAGACACCTCCAAAGCGACCGAGGCATCCGGCAGGTCCACCGCAAAATTCGCCACCTTGGATACGGCCAGTACCGGTATAGAGCCCTCTCGAAAGGCGTCATACAGCCGTTCTCGTTCCGCCCGATTCGTGCTCCCGGTGATCAAGGGAACATTCAGCGCCTCTGCCATGCTCTGAAGCTGCTTCACATATTGACCGATAATTAACATCTGCTCCCCGGCATGACGGGATAGCAGTCCCTTCGCTGCAGCTGTCTTGGCCGGATTTTCGGAGGCCAGCCTGTACTGCTCTCTTTTTCCAGCCCTATAGTAGGCAGGCTTGAGAGAATCCGGCAGCGACACCTTCAGCTCTACGCAATCCGCCGAAGCAATCCAGCCCTTCTCCTCCAGCCTTTTCCAGGGCATTACGTATCGCTTGGGGCCGATGAGCGAAAAGACATCCTGCTCTCTTCCATCCTCACGAATCAGCGTAGCAGTCAATCCAAGGCGGCGTGTAGCCTGAATGTCGGCAGCAGCGCGGAATACCGGAGCCGGAAGCAAATGCACCTCGTCATAAATAATCAATCCCCAGCTGCGCTCGCTGAACAGATTGACAGGCTGAGGCGCCTCTGCTCCCTTGCGGTGCGTCAGCATCTGATAGGTCGCCACCGTTACCGGCCCTACCTTTTTCCGCTGTCCGGTGTACTCGCCAATCTCCTCCTGCTGAAGCGTTGTCCGGGTTACCAGCTCGTTGATCCATTGGGCTACCGATGTAGAGCTGGAGGTCAGAATTAGCGTCTCGCACTGCAGCTCCAGCATGGCACCAAGACCGATCACGGTCTTTCCGGCGCCGCAGGGCAGCACCAACACCCCGCTGCCCCCTGTACCGCCGCCGTTCATAAAGGCACTGACTGCAGCACGCTGATATTCCCGCAGCTGAAAGCCTTCTCCCGTGCAGGAGGGGGACCATTCCAGTCCGAGATGCTGTCCGTCCTCATACCCGGCAAGGTCCAGTACAGGATAGCCGGCGCGAGTCAGCTCCTGCTTCAGCATCCCGCGACGGTGCGATGGAATTTCTACACCCAGTCCGGCTGCGAACACAGCCCCTGCTTCTTTCAGGCATGGCAAGGCACGGATCGCCTCTTCCGTCTGGATATCCTCCAGCGACAGAAGCAGCCAGCTTGCCTTCTGTGGATGACAGTTCAGCCTCAGCTTGCCGAATCTCGACATCAGCTCCTGGATTTCCCCCTGGACGGCGGACGGCACTTCCCAGCGGGAAAGCGGGACCAGGCTCGAAATGACCGCAGCGGGAGACCATCCGGCGGCGGCAGCATTCCACAGCGATAGCGGCGTGATCTGGTAGGTATGAAAAGAAGCCGGGCTCTTCACCAGCTCGCAATAGTGCGACAGCGTGGACTGCGCTTTCTCAAAATCCGGGTGGCCCACCTCCAGCAAAATAGTGCGGTTGCGCTGCACGATACAAGGTCCGGTCTGTGATGCCGTTTTGTTCGTATTCATAGAATCGCTATGCATGGACGAAGTCTCCTTTCACAAAAAAAGAAGCTCAAGCTCAAATACTCACGAGCTTGAACTTCCCCTAAGCTTAGAATGGCCTGATCTCCACGCTTTCATGCATACTTAATTGGCGCTGCCTTCGGTTCCTTCATGTTCATCCTGATAGGCTTCTGTCATCTGGATGAGCAGCTTCAGGCCCAGAAGCATGGCGTCCTCATCAAAATCAAACCTTGGATGATGATGCGGATAGACCGCTCCTTTCGCTTCATTGCCTGCACCGACAAACATAAAGCAGCCTGGAATCTGCTGCAAATAATAAGCGAAATCCTCCGCCGGCATTATCGGCGGTGTCAGCAGCACCTGCTCTCCCCCAAACACCTGAGGAGCAGTCTTGAAGAAGCGCTGGGTTTCCAGCTCATCATTAATAACTGCCGGGTACCCGATGAGGTAGTCAATAACTGCGGTTGTATCGCTGCTGTCAGCAACAGCATGGGCAATTCTCTCAATACGGCTTCGAATAAGCAGGCGTGTCTCCTCATCAAAGGTCCGCACTGTCCCTGTAATCCGGCAGCGGTCAGCGACAACATTTTGCGCCGAGCCGCCCTGAATGGTGCCTATCGTCACGACCGCAGGCTGCAAGGGGTCCACGGACCGGCTCACAATGCTCTGCAGCTGGGTGACGAGCATTGCCCCGGCCAGCACGGCATCTGCAGTCACATGCGGCATCCCTCCGTGGCCGCCCCGGCCCACCATATCAATGAAGAATTCATCCGCAGCGGCCATAAGCGGACCTGCGGCGCTTGAGGCCATGCCGACCGGCAGCGGAGTCCACAAGTGCAGGCCATAAATCACATCGGCTCCCTTTAGTGCACCGGCCTCGATCATGCCCAGCGCACCGCCGGGGCATACTTCTTCTGCCGGCTGGAACAGAAAGCGTATTTCTCCGCGAACCTGGTCCTCCATCGATTTAAAATAAGCTGCAGCCGCCAGCAGCATGGACGTATGTCCATCATGGCCGCAGGCATGCATAACCCCCTCCACAGCGGATTTATATTGACATTCCTTTTCATCCTGGATGGGAAGAGCGTCCATGTCCGCGCGCAGCACGACGGTGCGGCCGGGCCTGCCCCCCTTCAGCACAGCCATCACACCGTGTCCGCCCATCCCGGTGCGGGGCTCATAGCCCAGCGCTTCCAAGACAGAAGCTACGAATTGTGCCGTTTTCTCCTCCTGATAGGATACCTCGGGAAACCTATGTAAATATCGGCGCCATTCCACCATCCGCGGAAACAGCGCTTCAGCCTGTTCAGTTCTGATCATTGACAACCACCCTTTCCCCAAGTGTGCTTTTTCGTCCGGCGATTCAGGCCTTCAACGCCTTGCTGTGCATAGAGGAATTGCCTAACGCTGCCGCCCTTAAGTTCTTGAACCCTGGGGCCGCATCTTTCTTTGTTAACCATTGTAGCAGAAACCGGGAAGGCCATGCACTTTAAATTGAAGTCGATTCACGGCTCCCCTGGTTACATTCAGACCTTTCTTTAGGCAGAAAGAAAGACATTTTCGCGCGGCTGGCAGGCTTGCACAAGTGCCGGAAACATACTATCATATTTAAAGACCTTTGTAGGGACTAATTAAGGGGGTTTACAGACGCCATGATTTTCAAAGATACGGGCCTCGACGGCTTGAAGAGTGATTTGGCCTACATGGATGAGAGCGCAGAGAAAGTCGGCTTTGTCCGCTGGCAGTGGGAATACTACCGTGCTACATATGATTTCAAAATTGAGGACAGAAAGAACGAAACGGACTACTATCTCCGCATTAATACGCGCGCGATCGAAGGCAAGCTGGAGAAGCCGGATACCGTGCTTCAAATTGAAGCCGTTTACCTGGGCAAGGCTACCTTCCCGCACGGTCTGGAATATGATTCTGCACCTCCTTCAGCCGTGCTGAACATCGCGAACGGAAAGCTGCAGCAGCTCAAGACGCTTCTGGAAGCGTAACGCGATTATTGTATGACTACGCCCAAACCGCAGCCAAAGAGAGGGACGCCGGATTTTCAGCTGTTGATCCTTACCTTGCTGCTGGTGGGATTCGGTTTAATTATGGTGTTCAGCTCCAGCGCAAGCCTTGCTGTCGTTAGCGAAAGATTCAGCTATGACGCCCTGTATTTTACAAAGCGCCAGCTTGTATTTGCAGCTTTGGGCACCTTCGTCATGCTGATTGCCATGAACATTTCTTACAAGAAATATCGGATATTATTTTTTCCTATGTTCTTTCTGACGCTGATTCTGCTTATACTGGTCATCGTGATCGGCCGCACGACAAACGGTGCATCCAGCTGGTTTAATCTCGGAAATTTAGGGATCCAGCCTACGGAGCTCGCCAAGATTGCGACAATCGGATATTTAGCTGCTCTCATTACCAAGAAGGGGGAGCGCATCCGGCAGTGGAAGGGCGGTTTTTTTCCCGTACTGATTATTGTCGGGGTTGTGGCCGGCTTGATTATGCTGCAGCCGGATCTGGGCTCCACTTTTATTCTGGTCGCCACCTGCGGACTTATCATTTATGCCGGGGGCGCGAGCCTGAAGCATATTACAGCCTGTATTTCGCTGGTTGCTCTGGGACTTGCGCTGACAATCGGGGTTGGCTCTTTAATCAATGCCATCTCGGGCGGACAGTCCCAAGCGGACGGCAACTACAAAGTGGGCCGGATCGAAGCATTTCTGAATCCGTTTCAGGACCAATCCGGGATCGGCTACAATCTGGTGCAATCCCTGATTGCGATTGGCCAGGGCGGCGTGACGGGAGCCGGCTACGGCGAAGGCGTCCAGAAGCTGCACTACCTGCCTAACCCGTATAACGATTTTATTTTTTCAGTCATCGGGGAAGAGTTCGGTTTTATCGGGACAGCCTTGTTCCTCTTCTTGTATCTGTATTTCATCTGGAGAGGCATTATCGTCTCCCTCCGCTGTCCAGACCCGTTCGGGACATTGACGGGGATCGGTATTATGGGACTGATTGCGATTCAGGCCTTTGTTAATATTGGCGGAGTCACCAACACCATTCCTATTACGGGAGTCACGCTTCCGTTCATCAGCTATGGCGGCTCCTCCCTGCTCGTAATGATGCTTTCTATCGGCATTGTACTCAGCATTTCCAGGGAAAGCACGCGTCCCGCGAAGGAAGAACATGTCAAATCTGTACTCAAAAAAGACTACCGGTCTTCCCGGTAGTCTTTTCTTCGTTGCTTCGTTGCGGTATTTCTGCAGTTGTGATTTACTTGGTACGCCCTGGATAATCCTCGATCTCATCGTCCTTGAAGGCAACGCCTTCCACCTTGACGTTCACTTCCACCACACGCAGACCCGTCATACTCTCAACTGCTTCCCGAACATTTTGCTGAAGCATCCGGCACACTTCATGGATCGGTGTCTCGTAGAGGACAATAATGCGCAGATCAATGGCCGCCTCAAGCTGGCCAACTTCTACCGTTACACCCTTCTGCACGTTCTTGCCGCTCAGCCGTTTGGCCCAGCCCTCGGACAGGCCGCCCGACATGGCAGCAATCCCCGGTGTTTCCAAAGCCGCCATCCCGGCGATTTTAGAGACAACGTCATCTGATATCCGAATCAATCCATTATCCAGTTGAAGCTGTTCAGCCATGCCAAAATCCCCCTTCACCTCATTATTCGTTATTGTAAATCCTAACAGGCCTAAAAAGCAAATCCAACCTGGAAAATATATGATCACCGCCCTGCCATCAAGCGCAAAAAAACGCATGCCGGTCTCCTTCCCGAGCATGCGCTTCTATGTATCGCCTGTCACGAGGACAGGCTATTCAGCTTGATTCAAGGCTTCATAGAGAAGAGCCAGATTGCGCTCGAGCTTGCTGATCAGCTGCTTGCCTGTTACTTCCGGCAATAGGCCTGCTCTGACCGCAAAATCAACCTCTTTCGAGAATCCGTACATCTGGGTATCCAGCACTTCCTCATAGAGAGGGCAATAACGGGTTGCCAGATTCTCCATCTGCACTTCAATGAGCTTTTGAATTTTATCCGCATCTTCATGAAGAAGACTGATCGCTTTAAGATTCAGCTGTTCCTGCAAATCCGATGAAGTCATGATTTGTCCCCCCTATGTCAAAATCACAGCTCGGTACTATCCCTAATATTAGACGAAAAGTCTTGACAATACAAGGACCAGTTCCTTCAGAACAGGCACACTTCACAAAAAAACATCCCTCCTGGAATCCAGGAAGGATGTCTCTTCGCCGGAGCTTAGTCAGCCACTACGGTAACATTCAGCCCATGCTTGGTAAACACATCAATCATTGCTTGCTTCGCTTCTTCGGCATCCGAGCCATGAACATGAAGCTCGTAGCTCTTGTGACTGACCAATGTCGTAAATAACCCCAAAATGCTCTTGACGTCAATGTACTTATTCTCGGTCTGCAGAACAATGGATGAAGAAAATTGACCTGCTGTTTGAGCAATTTCGACAACGCTTGCATTGTTGTTATTGGACATAGGAATCCCTCCATATCTATAGGGTGGAATCAATGGATTTATTGCTTCTTCATGATACATTGAATCCGTTTTCTTTTGCAACCCATTTTATGCTATTTTAGATTTTCGGGATTCAAGCTCTCCAGCTCCGGAATTACAAACAAGCCGTCCTTCCGGATCAAGACATCGTCAAAGTAAATTTCTCCGCCGCCGTACTCCGGACGCTGGATCAGCACCAGATCCCAGTGGATGGACGAGCGGTTGCCGTTATCGGTCACCTCGTAGGCTTGACCTGGCGTGAAGTGCAGGCTGCCGGCAATTTTTTCATCAAACAAAATATCCTTCATCGGATGCAAAATATATGGGTTAAAGCCGATCGCGAACTCCCCGATATAGCGTGCGCCTTCATCGCTGTCCAGAATCTCGTTCAAGCGCGCCGTATCGTTGCCGGTAGCCTCTACAATCTTCCCTTGCTCAAAACGGAAGGTGATATTCTCAAAGGTGACTCCGTTATACAGCGTTGGCGTATTGTATGCAATCGTTCCATTCACGGAATCACGAACCGGAGATGTGTACACCTCGCCGTCCGGAATGTTCTTCTGGCCGGAGCATTTCTCTGCACCGATATTTTTGATCGAGAAGGAAATATCTGTTCCCGGTCCGGTAATACGCACCTTGTCCGTCCGGCGCATAAGCTCAGCGAGCGGGTCCTGGGCACGGTCCATTTTGGAATAGTCCAGGTTGCACACATCAAAGTAAAAGTCCTCAAACGCTTCCGTACTTGTATTGGCAAGCTGAGCCATGCTCGCGTTCGGATAGCGCAGCACCACCCACTTCGTCCGCTTGACACGCTCTTCGCTATGTACGGGGTGGGAGTAAATGGAGTTATAGAGCTTCATATTCTGCTCCGGCACATCCGCAAGGTCGTTGACATTCTCGCCGGCACGGATCCCGATATAGCAGTCCATCTGCTTCATCCGGGCAAGGTCAAGCTCGGACCAGATCGACAGCTGCTCCTTGGTGGCATGCTTCAGCATAGCCCGCTGTACCGTTTTGTCTGTCAGCTGTACGAAAGGACGTCCTCCTTTGCGGCCTACCTCTTCGACAATCGCATTGAGCAGATCCCGCTCCGAGCCAATCATCTCGATCAGTACATTTTCCCCGGGCTGCATATCGACCGAATAGCCCACCAGATTTTCTGCTAGTTTCTGAATTCTTGGATCACGCATGCTTGATTCCTCCTAAGGTGTAAGTAGCTACGCATCGTCTTGTTCAAATTATATTGAACAATGTTCAATCATTTTGTTATTGTATCACGTTCCTTCTGCTCCGTCAGCCGCTTGCCTGAAATATATTTAGCGGACTGCTGTAAAAGAGAAGCTCACCTCAGACCTCAGCATTTCATCATGTTTCCGTCCTGCCTGATCCTGATAGGTCACTCGCCGCTCCGACAGGAGCTTGACGGGCAGTCCCGTCGAATTTCGCACCGTCACATAGTAAACCGAATTTACTGTGCTTTGGTCCAGCAGCGCCTCCAGCATCCGGCGCTCCTTCTCCCAGATGCCCAGCAGCTTCTTCCGGCCAGCCTCGTCCCCGGTATACAGCTCACCGGCAGGCTCTTGCAGCTCATACTTCAACTGCTCCATCTGCTGCTGCAAGAGCTCTCGGCAGCGGGTATATGCTGCTTGGGGGTCCAATTCTACCCGCAGCACCCGCGTCCCTCGCGCCGCTCCCAACTCCTCAGACACATGCTTGTCGGCGCTGCCGATCAAGCTCAGCTCCTGCAGCGGGTTGTAGCCACTCAGCCATGTGCTGTCAGCATATCCTTCCTGCAGCGCCTTCCACGTGCCGCTTTTGTACTCCATCTTGGCCTGAAACCCGTCTGCGGGATCGCCTGACTGCGCAAAACGCGGAGGCCGTTTCTTGTCGCGTCCCTTATTTACCGTCATACTGAGCAGCGTATGGCTCCTCAGCTCTCCCGTATAATGAAGCTCAGCGCTGTACATACCGGTATCCAGGTTCTGAACGGCGCTCCGACCTTTAAAGTGAAGCTGCTCTAGGCCCGCCAAGCCCGCCAGCGTCGTTTGCAGCAGCCCCTCCGGGTCAGAGCCTTGAGGGGTACAGCCCTGCATACTCAGGCTGCTGCCTAGAAACAGAAGCAGGCTAATCAAGAGGCCGACACGGTGAATCTTCATCATGAATCAGTCCTTTTTCAAGATGATGTATGATTCATAGGCTGTGTTGCCTCTTCCTTCTTTATGCAATTCATCGTGCAGCCGCTCCAGGCCCTAACCTGCCAGAGCAGGCGGCATGAAGTCAACAAAGAGAAATAACCAGCCAAGTGTAACCTCCTTGGCTGGTTATTTCTCTTTGTACACGTTCTTTTCATATGATCGAGTCTACTTCAAATAGAATGATCTACTTGGGGACAGCCCCCTCCCGATTAAGATTCATTAATCTCCGGACGATTCGGTCTCTTCGATCATAATCTGGTTTCGGCCGCTATTCTTGGCTTGATACAGCGCCATGTCAGCCCGGTAAAAGAGGGATTCTACACTGATCCGCTCCTGTGTCCAGTTCCACTCCGAAATCCCGCAGGATACCGTCACCAAAGGATCCGTTTCCTGCTCCACGCGCTGGCGGATACGTTCCCCCACTTGAAACGCCTGGTCAATGCCCAGACCTGGGAGGTACACCGCCAGCTCTTCGCCGCCCCATCTGGCAGCTATATCGCTTTGGCGAATCGAGGATTTAATGACATTGCTGACCTGCTTGAGAATCTTATCGCCCTTCTGATGGCCGAAGGTGTCATTCACCCGCTTGAAATGGTCAATATCCACCAGAATCAGGGACCCGCAGAAATCGCGGCTTTGGCATTTCTGGATGGCTTCATCCAGATAATGGCGAGCATACAGCTCAGTCAGCATATCCCGGTTCGCCATCCTCCGTACCTCGGCATGCAGCGAGGCGTTTCCTACAGCCAGACCGATATGGCTGGAGAGCGTTTGGAGCAGCCGGTAGTTATCGTATGAGAAATAGTGCTTCTTCCGGTGCGACATCAGGATGACCCCGCGGATCCCCCCGTTGACCATTAACGGGGTTGCGATCATGGAGCTGGACCCGGTCGTCTCCATCAGCTTCGACTCCGCCGGACGCTCCGCCGCATAATCCGCCAGAATGAACGGCTCCTTACTCTGGTAGACATGCCCGCCGATGCCGTATTCCTTCGGGAACACTTCCTTGGCCAGCCATGGGGCATTACAGGAGGCCACCTCCAGTGCGCCCAGTTCCTCATTCATCACGAGAATGCAGCAATAGTGCGCACCCAGAATCTTTCGCAGCTCCTGATTGGCAAACTGGTAAATATCGGCCAGGTGCAGGCTTTTGCTAAGCCGCTGGGTCAGCTCGTTAATCATCCGCAGCTCGTGTATCATAACGTTGGACTGCTCATACAGCTTGGCGTTCTCAAAAGCCGTGCCCGCGGCATCCGCCATCATTTCCAGCAGTTCTACATCCAGCTCCTCCATAAGCGGCCCCGTCGCCTTCAAATGAAGTACACCGTAAACCCCCTGCTTCCCGCCGACCGGAACACCGATCTCTAAGCGGGCTTCTTTCCCTGAGCCCCGGTGCAGCGTTGTGACGGTGCCTTCCATAAAGGTTCTTACATAAATCTCTTCCTGCCAGTGATGCAGCAGCAGCGGCTTCACTAATGGATGGTTGCTCTCGTGGTCTTGAGACATAAACAGCTCCAGACCTACCTCCGGATAAAGACCGAGAATGCTCTCCATCACCTCTGTCAGCACCTTGTCCACATCGATGCGTGAATGCATCCTCTTGATATATTGAAACAAAATGGAGCGTTGGCGGGCCTCCTTTGCGGCCTGAACGTATACCTTCTCCAAATCGTTGACAAAGATGGATTGAAATCCCCGGTAAAAACAGGAACGCAAAAGGAGTCCAGCCGCCTCCGTGAGCACCAGGACGCGCTCATCCAGCTTGTCCTCCAGCGACACTCTCACCAGGGCTCCGAACAGCTCGCCCCGTGTCCTGGACTGCAGCGGAACAGCACATACCGTTCTGCCGCCCATCACGGCGTCACTAACCGCCGCCGCCGGCTGCCCGGTAAGCAGCACTCTCTGCAGAGTCTCGTCATCGCCGGCCAGGAAATAGTCCTGCAAGGCAGCGTCCCCCGCAAGCCAGACGCCCTCGGAATTCAGCACTGCCCATTCTCCACCGATTTGCGACAGCAGGCTGGAGGCTTCGCTCTTCCATTCCAGAAAGCTCTCCTCCATAATCGGTTGAAGATACGGCTGGTCATAGATCGTAATATCCAGATCGTGATGCCTGGTTCCGGCACTTCTGCTGATCAGCCCGCAGGATGCTGCGCCGTCTGGCTGAGCAGTCGTCCCGCAGGAGGCTGAAGATGCCTTCCGTTGTTCTTCTGACATATCGGGCGCTCCTTTGCACCATTATAAGGTCTGCCTAAAGACCCACATGTGCTTCATGAAATAAAACGTGCAATCACCCCTGCATGCCTATCCATTCATTCCCAGTTCGTAGCGATAAGCAAGCAATACAGGCGCCTTCTTATGTAATTTGATTATTTGAACAAAGTTCTCGTATAACAATATTATATTACTCTTTTTTACCTAGTATTGCATTACATTTTAGTTATTTCATTCATGTTTTTTAGGTCTGTAGTCCTATCGACAAAATTAGACAAAGTTCCGGGTTACGTTATTCTTGACTTTACACCCCTATTTCATATAATATTTATTGTTGAAAAAGAATGCAATGCATTCATTTGAATTTGGGCGGATGATTGTGTCACCCTCACGAATTTGTTGCTGACGGGACAGCGGCTGAACTTTCCTGTCAGATCTGTCAATATAGACAGCGATGAACAAATACGGCGCAAATAGAGCCCTAAATGAAACCTAATTACAAAGGAGTCTATATTACATGGCACGTTACACCGGTCCTAAATTTAAATTGAGCCGTCGCGTGGGTATTTCCCTCAGCGGTACTGGCAAAGAATTGAAGCGTCCTTTCCCTCCGGGTCAGCATGGTCCTAACCAACGGAGAAAGATGAGCAACTACGGTATGCAGCTTCAAGAAAAGCAAAAGCTTCGTCACATGTACGGCTTGGGCGAGAAGCAATTCCGCACGCTGTTTGACAAAGCACAGCACATGAAAGGTATTGCCGGTGAGAACTTCATGTTCCTGCTCGAGAGCCGTCTGGACAACCTCGTATACCGTTTGGGTCTGAGCAATTCCCGTGCAGGTGCTCGTCAGCTGGTTGCTCATGGTCATGTTACTGTAAACGGCAAGAAAGTGGACATCGCTTCCTACTCCGTTTCCACTGGCGACGTGATCGGCCTTCGTGAGAAAAGCCGCGGCTTGTCCGCAATCAAGGATGCAATGGCTAACCGTGTGCATCTGCCAGCTTACCTGGAGTTTGATGAGAACGCAATGGAAGGCAAGTACATCCGTCTGCCAGAGCGCTCCGAGCTGTCCCAGGACATCGATGAGAAGCAAATCGTCGAATTCTACAACCGCTAATATAAGAATCCCCAGGTGGAAACACCGGGGATTTTTTTTATGACATATGCCTCGCGCTGTATGCAGAAAGGCCGGCAGATTGAAGGTGATGTTCAGCTTCGTCTGCCGGCCTGCTGCTCTGTCTTTCTATCTTTCTGTCTCTTTCTGTATTAAGAAAGCTTTAGCTTCGCAAATTTGCGCTTACCCACTTGAAGAATATCTCCATCTGCAGGCTTGATGCTTCCGTTAAAGTCACTTTGCTTCTCTTCGTTCCATTTGACTGCGCCTTGCTGAATGCTGCGCTTGGCTTCTCCATTCGATGCTGCAAACCCTACTAAGGTCAGCAGCCGGATTAGCCGAATTTCTCCGTCCACGAGTTCCTCGGACGGAATCGCAAACTCCTCGATGTCCTCCGGCAGGGCGCGCTGCTGGAACACGGTCACGAAATGCTGCTGCGCAGCATGTGCCGCATCCTGACCATGGTACATCCGTACAAAGGTGTGTCCAAGCTGCATCTTCGCATCTCTCGGATGCACAGTTCCCTTCTCCAATCCTTCAGTCAATGCGGTCAGCTCTTCATTGCTGATATCTGTCGCCAGACTATAGTATTTCAGCATCAGTTCATCCGGAATCGACATGGATTTGCCATACATTTCATTAGGCTCTTCATCAATACCGATGTAGTTGCCCAGGCTCTTGCTCATCTTCTGAACGCCGTCCAGCCCTTCAATCAGCGGAAGCGTCAGAATCGCCTGCTGCTCCACGCCATACTCCTTCTGCAGCGTTCTGCCCATCAGCAGATTGAATTTTTGGTCCGTGCCGCCAAGCTCTACATCACTTTTCAGCTCTACCGAATCCATGCCCTGCATAAGCGGGTAGAAAAATTCATGAATGCTGATCGGCTGTCCACTATGATATCTTTTCTCAAAATCATCCCGCTCCAGCATCCGCGCAACCGTGACCTTGGAGGATAGCTCAACGACATCCCCAAACGACATGCGTCCCAGCCAGTGAGAGTTAAAGAATACCTTGGTAAGCTCCGGCAGCAGCACCTTGTAGATCTGCTTCTGATACGTCTCGGCGTTCCGGATCACATCCTCCTCCGTCAGCTGCTTCCGGGTTTCCGATTTACCGGTAGGGTCACCGATCCGGCCGGTAAAATCACCGATGATCAGCTGAACCTCATGCCCCAGCTCCTGGAACTGGCGCAGCTTCTGCAGAACGACCGTATGTCCAAGATGCAAATCCGGCGCCGATGGATCCATACCCAGCTTGATCCGCAGCGGCTCATTGTTGACGACGGATCTCATCACCTTTTGTTTCATATCCTCCTCAGGGACAATTTCAACGGCTCCCCTTGCGATGACATCCAGCTGACGCTCTACCTCCAGCCGCTGAACCTCCGTTAGCTCTTCCCATTTCATAGCCACTTCGTGCACATCCTTCCTGTATTTAGACGCAAAAAAGCTCCTTCTCATCCCAAGGGACGAGAAGGAGCACTCGCGTTACCACCCTAATTAAAACCCGCGCCGCATGAGGCAGGGGCTTTCACTTCATTAACATAACGGAATACAATACCCGGTACCGGACTACTGGTGACACCCTAAAGTGGATCACGTTCCTCCGGACAGCTCTGGACAGTAATTCAAAGGGGACGATTCTTCCGGTTCGCACCAACCACCGGATCTCTGGGAGACCTCATTCGCCCTTCTACTGGGGTCCTTCGAAGCTTTTATTGATATGAACTTAGCCATATTTATAGCATAAGCCGTCAATGCAAGTCAAACTTTTCATGACCAAATCGACAGGTTCCGGCCTGCATGATTCAAATCCTGCAATTTATGCTATAATAGGTGCGTTAAAAGGAGGAGTAAACATTCATGGTTGAGGAGAAAAAACAGAAGCCTGAGAAAGATCGTCCTCCCAAACGATCCATTGGACGCAGAATCGGGAGCGTGATCGGCTGGCTTTTTGTCGTAGGTCTCATGGGCATGCTGTTTGCGGGAGGGGCTGTGTTCGGCTACGTAACCTCCATTGTCAAGGATGATCCTGTCAGATCCCGGGACCTGATTGAGCAGCAAATGGGACTCAACGCCATCACCGGCTTCGCTTATTTTGGAGACGGCTCACCCATCGGCCAGCTTCGGACTGAAGAAGACCGCCGGCTGGTGGAGTTTGAAGAAATACCGCAAATTGTGATTGATGCCGTAGTAGCTATAGAAGACAACCGCTTCTTCACCCATGAAGGCGTAGACCTGAAAGGTACGACCCGCGCGGTAAAGCAGCGCCTGCTGAATGAGCCGGTGCAGACCGGAGGCAGCACGCTCACGCAGCAGCTGGCCAGACAGGTATTCTTGAGCCGGGACCGCACCGCTAACCGGAAGGTTAAGGAAATTTTACTTGCCTTGCGCCTGGAGCGGTATATGACCAAGAACGAGATTATTACGGCTTATTTGAACAAGGTTCCGTACGGCAACGGCTCGAACGGCTATAATGTGTTCGGAATCAAGGCTGCAGCAAAAGGGATTTTTAACATGAATGATCTCAGCAAGCTGAATATCGCTCAGGCTGCCTATTTGGCGGGCCTGCCCCAGCTCCCGTCCGCCTATTCCGCTTTCGATGGAACCGGGCAGTTTAACGAGGACGCCTTTAACCGCGCCCTGAAGCGTCAGGGGCTGGTGCTGGAGCGCATGCTGGAGGAGGGCGCCATTACAGCGCAGCAATACGAGGAAGCGCAGCAGTTTGATATTAAAGCCTCGCTTGCTCCCCGGCTGCAGAAGGCTTATGTCACTTATCCTTATCTGATGATGGAGGTTGAGCGCAAGGCATCCGATGTCATCATGAGCATGAATTACCCGGATGTCGATCTCAGCCAGGTCAGCTCAGATCAGCTGAATCAGATGATGGATGAAGCTCGGGAGCAGCTCAGCACGGGCGGCTACCGTGTCTATACGACCATTGACCGCACCCTGTACGGAGCCCTGCGGAAGATCGCAGATAACGATGACAACTTCTATCCCGACGATGAGGAGAAGGGTCAGGAGTTGACTGCGGCTATGGTTATCGACAATGATACGGGCGCCATCCTCAGCATGATTGAAGGCCGTGATTTTCAATCGGAGCAGACGAATCTGGCCACACAAATGCGGCGGCAGCCCGGCTCCGCCATGAAGCCGATTGCGGCGTATTTGCCGGCTCTGGAATCCGGTCAAGTCCAGCCCGCCAGCACAGTGGATGACTCTCCGATTATCCTGAAGGATGGCAGCAAGGGCTTTCATATTCCGATGAACGTATATGATGAATATAGAGGACTAATGACTGCACGCGAAGCCCTCAACGACTCCACCAATACTGTGGCGCTGAAGCTTTTTAATGAAGCCATTGGAATTGATAAGGCGTGGGACTTTGCGAAAAAGCTCGGTATTACGACACTGACTGACAAAGATAACGCCGCGGCTACCGGAGTACTCGGCGGGCTGCAGTATGGTGTAACGGTAGAAGAACTGACGAATGCCTACAGCTCGATCGGCAATCAGGGCAAATTCAACGATGCCTACATGATCAGCAAGATCCTGGATTCCCGCGGCAATATTGTATATCAGCACGAAGTGAAGCCCGTGAAGGTATATTCAGAGCAGACCGCCTATCTTATGACAGATATGATGCGAACGGTCATTACTGAAGGGTCCGGCAGTACAGTTCTTAAAAACTACAAGCATTTTAACAGTATTCCCATTGCCGGCAAAACGGGCTCTAGCCAAAACTATGCCGACAGCTGGTTCGTTGGCTTCTCTCCCGACATTACAGTCGGCGTATGGGTTGGCTATGATCTGCAGGTGAATACACTGGACCGCCCGCAGCGAACTCATGCTCAAAATATATGGTCCCAAATTATGAATGAGAGCATCAACCTTAAGCCGAAGCTGTTTGAGAATAAGGAATTCAAGCAGCCGGAGGGCATTGTTACCCAGACCGTGTCTTACTACAGCGGCAAGCTTCCTTCCGCTCTGACCGACCGCTATGTCACGGATCTGTTCAATGCCAAGTTTGTGCCGAAAGAGCAGGATGATGCTGTGGAGCAAGCTAAATTCATCACCTACCGGGGCGCCAATTATATCGCCAGAGAAGGAACACCTGACGATTTCCTTAGCACCCGTACCGTCATCCGGCGCGAGAAGCCGATCAGCGAGCTGATCCTGGAGCTGGAGAACGCCTTAGAGGTCATGACTGGCGATCATCCGCCGTTATCCTATTACATTCCTAAAGATGCAAGCAAGGATATGCCGACCAAGGTGGATCCTCGGGTAGATGACGGCAGCGCGCCAACTCCGGCGAAGAATGCTCGATATTCTACAAGCAACGGCCAGGCTGTGATTAGCTTTACACCAAGCGGATCACCGGACGTAGTCGGGTATCGGCTGTACCGTTCTACTAACGGAGGTGCCTTTCTACAGACCGGTCAGGTTGTGTCTAGTGACGGACCGAATTATATCGTGTCCTCTTCCGGCTCGAACGTTCAGTACTATGTTGTTGCAGTGGATGTAGCAGGCAGATCGTCGGTTCCAAGTGATGCCGTCGGTCCATCGTACACACCACCGCCTCCGGAACCGGTCACTCCGGATCCGCCGCAGCAGCCTCAGAATCCAGACGATGATAACAGCGCTCCGGAGGATGGCGTGACCGAGGAGCCTGAGGGTCCTCAGGAGCCTCAGGGCCCTTCCTCGATACCTTCTGAGCCAAGAAAACTGTCCGTTCAAGCGACGTCTAACGGCTTCAGAGCCACCTGGGCGGCGAACCCGGCTGATGAACAGGTGCAGCGTTATCAGGTATATTTCAGCCCGAATAGCAATGGCGTCTTCCAGATGATTGGCTCAAGCCAAGGCACGGAATTTACACTGCGTGTCGATGAACCGATCAACGGTACCTTCCGGGTGACCGCCATCAATGAACAGGGAGAATCCTCAGCTTCTGCGACAGTTAAGTTCGAGAAGCCTTAATGAGGCAACTCCCTCGAGTGAAATTATGAAGCAATAACATAAAGACATGGTAGAGTCTGGGAGGTTAGCCCAGCACCGCCATGTCTTTATTTTGGTCTATTCGCGCTTTCTTCAGCACCGGGATCACCCTCCCGAGCACTGCCATGCCTGTTATAGTATTACTACTCTCTTGCCAGTCTGTACATTAATCTTCGATCGTGGACAGATCGCCGGTCGGGAGATCCAGCTCCCATGCCTTCAATACCCGCCGCATAATCTTGCCGGAACGGGTCTTAGGCAGCTTATCCTTGAATTCGATCTCCCTCGGTGCAGCATGTGCCGACAGCCCTTCCTTGACGAAGCGGTAAATGTCATCCTTGAGCTCCTGGGATGGCTCATAGCCTTCGCGCAGCGAAATGAACGCCTTAATAATTTCGCCCCGGGTCACATCCGGCTTCCCGATGACGCCGGCCTCGGCCACCGCCGGGTGCTCTACCAGCTTGCTCTCCACTTCAAAGGGACCAATGCGTTCTCCAGACGAGTTAATAACATCATCAATCCGGCCTTGAAACCAGAAGTAGCCCTCTTCATCCATATACGCCGAATCTCCGGAAATGTACCAACCCGGGATTCGGAAATACTCCTCATACTTCGCCGGATTGTTCCAGATCTGCCTCATCATAGATGGCCAAGGAGTCTGAATGGCCAGATTGCCCATCGTGTTCGGCGGAACCTCCCGGCCCTGATCATCCAGTATCGCAGCTTTAACACCTGGAATCGGACGTCCCATAGAGCCAGGCTTAATGGCCATCCCCGGATAATTGCAAATGAGCTGTCCTCCGGTCTCGGTCATCCACCAGGTATCGTGAATCCGCTGTCCGTACGCCTTATGTCCCCACCGGACAACCTCCGGATTGAGCGGCTCTCCCACCGACAAAACATGGCGCAGATGACTCAGGTCATATTCGCTGATCATATCTGAGCCGGCTCCCATCAGCATTCGGAAGGCCGTCGGTGCACTGTACCAGACCGTTACCTTGTTCTTGGCCAGGGTGTTGTACCAATCCTGGGGACTGAAGCGTCCGCCGCGGATCACATTGGTTACCCCATTTAACCAAGGTGCAAAAATCCCGTAGGAAGTGCCTGTAACCCATCCAGGGTCAGCGGTGCACCAGTACACATCATCCTCCCGCAGATCCAGAACTACCTTGCCGGTATAATAATGCTGAATCATAGCATTCTGTACGTGATATACTCCCTTCGGCTTGCCCGTTGAGCCGGAGGTATAATGCATAATCATGCCGTCTTCCCGATCCAGCCATTCAATCTGGAGGTCGGTTGAGGCCTGCTCCATCTCCTTCTGATAGCTTAGCAGCCCTTCACCCTCTGGAATGTCCTCTCCCACCAGAATCAGATGCTTGAGCAGCGGCAGCTCTTCCCGCTTGACTCGTGGCAGCAAGGCTGGTGTTGTGATCAACGCAACCGCTCCACTGTCCTCCAGGCGGTCCTTGACAGCGGTCTCCATGAAGGCCTCAAACAGCGGACCTACCACAGCTCCTACCTTCAGCGTACCCAGCAGACTAACATAAAGCTCCGGACTGCGCGGCATAAAAATAAACACGCGGTCTCCCTTGCCAATGCCGTATTTACGCAGCACATTGCCGAACTTGTCGGATTGCTCCTTCATCTGTGCGAAGGTGACGGCTTCTTCTCTGGTGCTATCGCTGTACAGGAGCGCGGTTTTGTCTCCAAGGCCTTCTGCTACATGGCGGTCTATGGCTTCATAAGCCATGTTCACCTTCCCGGTATCATACCAGGTGAAATGGCTCTCAATTTCGTTCCACGAAAATCGCTCTACAGCCTGTTCATAGTGACTCAGATTGGAATGGGTAACCTCACTAGCTAGTACTTCCTTGTGCGTGTGATTCATGTTGCATCCTCCTCATCGTTAAATCATAATAGCAATGACTTACTTTCAAGTGGACAGCGCTTACAAAACAGCAAGCAAGCGCGGATTACACAAAGCATTGAACAGCATCATTTCCGTACCCATGGCTTGATTAGAACTGCCGTGGAAGTCAATATGTTTATTTGTGAAGGTTTTATGTCGAGGAAAATTATATCATACCTGTCGTTTTCGTGTCATTGCTTTTCATTTTTTTATTTTTTTGCTATAAGTAGGGTAGGTACCCGAAAGGAGCGTACTAGATGGAGCATCCCAAGCTGTTCAAGTCTCATCTCTTGTATCCGGAAGATCGCCGTATAAAGGTGGAAGGGCCGATTCCTGCACAGGCTCTGGCCGATTTGAGCATGCATCCTCACCTGGATGCCTTCCGCCGCCCTGCCGATCAGCATGAAGCGCTGATTGAGATCGCCGGACTTCCCGAAGGACGGATTATTGCAGCTATTGATAACGATACCATTGTAGGATATGTAACCTTCCACTATCCGGACGAGCTGGAACGCTGGTCACAAGGCAATATGGAAGATCTGATAGAATTAGGAGCCATCGAGGTGGCGGATGATTACCGCAGCCTAGGTCTCGGCCAGCACCTGATCAAGACCGCCTTCGAGGACGGCCAGCTGGAAGCCTATATTGTGTTTACGACGGAATACTATTGGCACTGGGACCTGCAGGGCAGCGGACTGAACGTCTGGGATTACCGCAACATGATGGAGCGCCTCATGAAGGTGGTTGATATGGAGTGGTATGCCACTGACGATCCCGAAATTTGCTCCCATCCGGCTAATTGTCTCATGGTTCGCATTGGCAGCAAGGTTCCACTGTCGTCGAAGGAGCAGTTTGACCGCATTCGTTTTCAGCAGCGCATTATGTATTGAAGCTTGATCCCCCCACAAACATCATAAAGCCTCCTCGACCCGAATGTACCTGGGCGAAGAAGGCTTTTCCATAGCGTCTTGTATGTTTACTGCACCGTACCCAGCTGACTCAGCATGCGGCTCACAATCCTGTGAGAACGCCGGGAGGAAGCCACTGTAAATTCGGCAAAATTCACATGGGCCGAGCCATCTGCCTTATCCGACATAGAGCGAATCACAACAAACGGCACCCCGTTCATATAACAGGCCTGGGCCACAGCCGAGCCTTCCATCTCTGCGCATGCGCCCTGGAGCTCGCTATAGAGCAGCTCAACCGTCTCCCGGCTTGCAATGAACTGATCCCCCGAGAGCACGCGGCCAATCTTGTAGCTGACATCCTCCAGCGTCTGGCACGCGTCCTCTGCCAAGAATACCAGCTCCTTGTCTGCAGGAAAATCAGAAACCTCCTGATACGGGATGACTCCTCTCTGGAAGCCAAGCGGTGTCACATCCATATCATGCTGCATGCAGGAGGAAGAAATAACAATATCGCCTATATTAAGCTCCGGATCCAGGGCTCCGGCCACACCTGTAAAGAGGATCTGGGAGACCCCGAAGCTGTCAATGAGCACCTGGGTCGTAATCGCAGCATTGACTTTACCGACGCCGGATTTGCAGACCACGACCTCTTTCCCCTGTAAAGTACCCTTCACATATGTAATTCCTGCCTTCACAACTCTCTCACTGCACTCCATCTCATTAAGCAGCAATTCAATCTCTTCATCCATCGCGCCAATCAGGCCGACTGTATGGCTCTTCATCTACTTACAGCTCCTTCACAACGAATTATAGTTATCCAATCGAAAAAGCCCCGGAAAGGGGCTCTCTCACTATATTGATTGCATTTCATACTAAGTCTTAGTCGTTCACGTGACTCACGGACAAACGCAGAATCGTCTCATGCGGCAAAATGACGCGCGGATTCTCTACATTCTCCTTCTTCATCAGCTTCGTCAGCAACCGCATAGCTACCGCGCCCAAGTCGTACATCGGCTGAGCCACTGTGGTCAGCTGAGGACGAACCATGGAGGCCATTCGAATGTTGTCTACGCTCATAATCGAAAAGTCATCCGGTACCTTGAGCCCTTCATCCTGGATGCTGTGGATCGCACCAATGCCCATCTCGTCTGTAGCAGCGAAGATAGCAGTTGGCTTCTTCTTCAGGCCCAGGAAATACTTCATGGCTTCCACACCGGACTCATACCGGTAATTGCCGATTCGTACCAGGTCCTCCTGATACTCGATACCAGCTGCCTCAAGCGCCTTCTTATATCCCTGGAAGCGGGCGTAGCCGTTCGCCGGATCCTGCAAGGTACCGCTGATCATTGCAATCTCGCGATGACCATGACGAATCAGTGTGCTGACCGCATCAAAGGCCGCCTGCTCATGATCGATATCGACCGAAGGGTACGAGCCCTTCTCGTCACTGGTTGCGCAGAGCACGATGGGAACAGCAGAGGTCTGGAACGCCTGGATATGCTCATCTGTAACCGTTCCACCCATGAAGAGCAGTCCGTCCACCTGCTTCTCCAGCAGTGTATTAATAACACGGATTTCCTTCTCTTTCCGCTTGTCCGCATTACACAAAATAATATTGTAGTGATACATATTGGCGATATCTTCAATCCCGCGGGCAATCTCGGCAAAGATCGAGTTCGAGATGTCCGGAATGACCACACCTACCGTGGTGGTCTTCTTGCTGGCAAGGCCTCTTGCCACCGCATTCGGACGATATCCCAATCTCTCTATTGCTTCATAAACCTTCTTCCGGGTCTGTGGCTTCACATTGGGGTTGTTGTTCACAACCCTCGACACTGTGGCCATGGATACGCCTGCTTCGCGCGCCACATCATAAATTGTTACCGTCAAATTCCTTCTCTCCATTGCCAATAAATTTTCAAAAAAACGTTCGCCTAATAATTACATTTATGATACGACAAAATACGGCTTTGTGCAATGTCAAGCCCTTACATTACAGGCTCTTCAGCTTGCTGTCCAGCTCGCCTGCCGTGATTTGATAGTGCGATGTATGCCATACCGGCTGGCCGTCTTGAACCACAATCACCTGCGGCGATTCATGTCTCACGCCCAGTCTCTCCGCCGCTTCATTCGACACCGCCCGGTCAGCAATCACATCAATCATCATGTATTCAAAGCCTTCCTGAGGCTCCCCTTTCAAATAGGCCAGAACCTGATCATAAGCAGCTGCACTGATCGGGCAGCGGGTACTGTGCTTGAACAGAAGCATCGCCCGGTCGGAGGTACGCTCCAGCGCAGCCTGCAGTTGATCTCTTGAAGTCATTTTTGTCATCGTCGCCATCGGATATACCTTCCCTCCATATTTTGAAGTTCCTACTCTATATCCTAACAAAACGATCGTGAAAAATCCAACAAACTCGACACCATACGACAAATCAGCTCGCGTAAATATCTGAAGACGGCTGAATCGACTTTAGAAAGACCGTCATAGCCTCCAGGCGTTCGTTGATGTCTGCCATCCAGTCACCATCGCCCTCGCTTTTGGCGAATCGGTATAGGTCTAGAAGCATATTAATATGTTCTCCGATCAAATCCTTGCATTTCTCGGGCAGCTGGAAGCTGTCTTCCAGCGGTCCTGAGAGAATCTCTTTCAGCAGGGCAGCCGGCTCGTAAAGGTCCGTCAGCGAGATTTCACCGCCGCTTTGCCCTGCTTTCACTGAGGTCACGTAATTGACAACCTCCTGCTTGATGCACGGCAAGAGCTCATAGACTCCGCAATCCTCGCAAACATTCACGGGAACGTGAGTAATACTTTCTTTTTTGGAGAAAAACAGTGTTCTTAGGTTTAATTCCATCATTTGTCCACAAGTACATTTCTTCAACAATGGGGCCACCTCTGATTCCGTCATGGATGTCGTTACCGGGTCCTTATTCTCATAGTACTATTCTACTATCATAACAAAAATCCTTTCAGAATCCTTGAATAAATCAAATTATGCTTTATTTACCATCCCTGATTTTAATGGTCCGATTTAGTTTGTTATAATTATAGAGTCTGTTACAGGATGAGACGTTGATTCTAAAACCCTGAGATCTTGAAAGGAGACTTGCTGTAATGAGATTGACCGGTAAAAAAGTGATTGCATTGCTCGATGAAGAATTTGAAGATCTGGAGTTGTGGTATCCCGTGTACAGAGTTCGGGAGGAAGGTGCAGAGGTGCATCTTGCCGGATTGGAGAAAGGAAAGACCTATATCGGCAAATACGGTGTGCCGGCAACGGCAGAATACGCTTTTGATGAGCTCGACAGCAAGGATTATGACGGCATTCTGGTGCCAGGCGGATGGGCGCCGGACAAGCTTCGCCGCTATGATCAGGTGCTTCAGCTGGTACGCCAGATGGATGCCGACCGCAAGCCGATCGGTCAGATCTGCCACGCTGGCTGGGTGCTGATCTCCGCTAAAATATTACAGGGGGTTACTGTAACCTCGACTCCCGGTATTCGCGATGATATGGAGAACGCCGGAGCAACGTGGGTGGATGAGCCGGTCATCACGGACGGACATATCGTTTCTGCGCGCCGGCCAGCCGACCTGCCTCCATACGGCCAAGCCTTCTGCGATGCGCTGGCCAAAGTCTAAGTGCACTTCAGCCGCAACAGGCCTGTCCCGAGAAATTCGGGACAGGCCTGTTGCTTGTATGCCTATGAAATTTATGAAGGCTGAGCCAGAGCGAACCGGCTGAGGCGATCCTCGATATCTGTACTGGAGCTCAGCGTAAAGCAGGCTTTGGCTTCCTGCTGGGCTGATACGGCAGCTGTATTCAGGATGCGGTGCTTCACCCGAAGCAGGGACAGCGGAGACATACTGAGCTGATTGACTCCCAGCTCCAGCCATAACGGAATGGCCCGTTCATCCCCAGCCAGCTCTCCGCAGACGCTGACCGGAATACCCGCTTCCTTCGCCGCGTCCACTGTTGTGCGCAGCATGCGCAGCACAGCCGGATGGAACGGCTGGTACATGGATGCAATCTGCTCATTCATCCGGTCCACAGCCAGTACGTACTGCACGAGATCATTGGTGCCAATGCTGAAGAAATCGCATTCCTTAGCCAGTATATCGGCAATCATGGCCGCCGCCGGCACCTCGATCATAATGCCCGCCTCAATATCCTGATCATACGGAATGCCTCTTCCGTCTAGCTCTTCCATACATTGCTTCAGCACGGCATTGGCCTGCTTCAGCTCATCCACGGAGGAAATCATAGGATACAGAATTTTCATCTGGCCATGCTTGCTTGCCCGCAGGATGGCTCTTAATTGGGTGTGCAGCAGCTCTGTCCGGTCCAGCGTGATCCGGATTCCGCGGTAGCCCAGAACCGGGTTCTCTTCCTCTGCCAGTGGAAAATATTCCAGCTGCTTGTCTCCCCCAATATCGAGGGTCCGGATGACGACCGGTGCCCCTGCCATTCTCTCGGCGGCCTGGCGATAAATCTGGAACTGCTCCTCTTCGGTCGGAAAATCCTGCCGGTCCATATACAGAAACTCCGTCCGGAACAGACCTACGCCGTCCGCACCATGATGCAGGGCCGTGTCCAGCTCCTTCAGCGAGTTCATGTTGGCTGCCAGCCGGAAGCTGAAGCCATCCTTGGTGACCGCATCCACCGAGGAGAGCAGCTGAAGCTGCTCTTTCTTTTGCAGCTGCTGTTCACGCAGGCTTCGATAGTGCTCAATGACCTCGGTGTCCGGATTCACGTACAGGCATCCCTTTTCTCCATCCAGTGCCAGGTAGTCTCCGGTCTGAATCGGCTTCTCGAGCCGATTCTCCACACCCGAAACGAGCGGAATCCCGATGGCCCGCGCCATAATAGCGGAATGCGAGGTCTTCCCTCCTGCCATCGTTACGATTCCGAGCACGTGAGATGGATTCAAATGCGCCAGCTGCGATGGAGACAGCTCCTTCGCTACGAGAATATAGGGCTGGGTATCAGAGGGAAGCGTGACCTCTGGCGCCCCCAGCAAATGCTTGAGCAGGCGATTGCCGACGTCCTTGATGTCCATGGCCCGCTCTTTCATATATTCATCATCCAAGAGATCGAACATCGTGACAAAGTGGTCAATGGCTTCCTTGACTGCGACTTCTGCCGCCTTGTACTGACGTTCGATCAAGCCCTGAATTTCATTCATAAATACCGGATCTTCCAGAATCGCCAGATGCGCATCAAAAATATGCGATTCCTCACCGCCGACCATTTCCTTAAATTCATTCTTGATATATTCGATTTCGTTCTTGGACGTCCGGATGCCCTCATACAGCCGTTCAAACTCTCTCGCCAAATCAACAGCGTCCTTCTGGGACTCCGGCAGATCGAGCTCCCAGTGCGGAAGCACAAAGGCCTTCCCGAACGCAACACCAGCTGCTGCGCCAATACCTTGAATCATTTCTCTCTACCCCCAGGATTGCTTTCATTTAACACCACCGATAGTACCGAGGTCTGCCCTTTCTTCACCGATTTGAAGGGTGCATAGCTCCAGGACTTGACCTTGTCGGGGTTCGTAATGACCATAGGTGTCGCCAGCGACGCGGCGTGCGTCTTCAGATAGCCCAGGTCAAACCTCACCAGCAGCTGGCCGGGCTCAACCTCGTCGCCCTCCTTCACTACAGCCTGGAACGGACCCTTCAGCTGCGAAGTGTCGATGCCGATATGAATGAGCACCTCCAGCCCCTCCGGTGTGGCGATACCCACTGCATGCATCGTTGGGTACACATGCATCACGGTTCCGAAGACGGGCGACACCAGCTCTCCCTTGTCCGGGATAAACGCGACGCCGTTGCCCACGAGCTTGGCGGCAAATATATCATCCGGAACGTCTTCAATCGGCAGCATCCGGCCCTGTACCGGCGCGCTGAACAGCACGCGCGGCAGATCCCGCTGCATCAGCTTGTTAATCTCCTCCCGAATCAGCTCGGAGTACGTACCGAAGACGACCTGCACATTGCCTCCGCCAAGCTTGATCAATCCGGCAGAGCCGAGCAGCTTCAGCGCATTGGCATCAATCTGGCGGTCATTGTACACCGTCAGCCGCAGGCGTGTCATGCAGGACTCCACCTGGACGATATTGTCCTTGCCCCCCAGCGCCTCCAGAATAAGCGGAGCCTGATATGGAATGTTGCCGGCCCAGCCCTCCAGAGCGGACCCTTCCTCCCGGCCCGGCGTTGGAATGCCGAAAGTACGGATCGCCCACCGGAACAGGAAGTAATACACCAGTCCATATGCCAGGCCGATCGGAATGAGCATCCAGGCATTTTGCGACAGGTGGAAGTTAATGACGAAATCAATAAAGCCTGCAGAGTAGGAGAAGCCGTGGTGGATGTTCAGCATATAGGTAAGCACCATGGCAAAGCCTGCCATCAGCGCATGCACGATATACAAATACGGTGAAGCAAAGAGAAAAGCGAATTCAATCTGCTCCGATACCCCGGTCAAAAAGCATACCAGTGCAGAGCGCATGAACGTCTTTTTCACCTTGGGCTTCAGATCCTCTCGCGCTTCCTGAATGATGGCAAAAGCGATTGCCGGCAGGGCAAACATCATAATCGGGAACAGCCCGGCCATAAAGTCACCCGCCGTCGGATCGCCGGCAAAAAACCGGGGCAAATCCCCTTGCACCACCGTCCCGTCCGGCGTCTCATACGTGCCTAACTGGAACCAGTACACATTGTTGAGAAGATGATGAAGCCCGAATGCGGCGAGCACCCGATATAAAATACCGTACAGAAACAAGCCGAAGCCGCCCAGATGCACAGTCAGCTCATAAAATGACTCCATGCCTCCCTGTATCCTTGGCGCCAGCCCGACCATCCCCCAGGCAAACAGTGCCGAGAACAGTCCCATAATGAGAAGAACAAACCGCGACCCTCCAAAAAACTGAATCGCCTCCGGCAGCTTGATATGCTTAAACCGGTTATACACCAGGCTGGATACTAATCCAAAAATAATCCCGATCAGCGTCGAGGGCTGAATCTCCCCATCTCCTGCTGTGCCCGTCACCTGATCATAAATAAACATGCCTGCCAGCGCTGCCAGTCCTGCGGGACCGCCCTGATTGGACAATCCCCAAGCTACGCCAATAGCAAACAAATACGGCATGTAATAAAACACGCCATGGCCGGCCGCGGTAGCAATCGTGCCCAGGGATTCCGCACCCCAGGCTGCCCACGGCAGGCTTCCGAACGACAGCAGGAGAGCTGCCGCGGGCAGCGCCATGGTGGGAAGCATAACCGCCCGCCCCAGCTGCTGTAAAGAGCCCAACCAATTCAAGGCAAGCCCTCCTTTCTAACTTAGATGGTAAGCGCTGCTCCGGCTTTTGTCAAAAGGGGTTGCTGCAGGCAAAAAGAAGACAGGTCCTACGTCTGCATAGGACCTGTCTTCTCTCGCGCCAGACAGCGCTTATGACCTTCCCCCGGTGATGGCATCCTCGACCTTGATGCAGCGGTCCATAATGACCGTCATCCCGTTCTCCTGCGCGATCCGGGCTGCTTCTTCGCTCCAGATGCCCTGCTGAAGCCACAGCACCTTGGCGCCGATCGCTGCCGCTTCCTGAGCCACTTCAGCGCAGTACTCACTTCTGCGAAACACGTTGACGATGTCTACGGGCTCCGGAATGTCTGCCAGAGAAGGATAGCAGGTTTCTCCGAGGATGTGCTCCGCGCCGGGATTCACCGGAATGATCCGGTACCCCCGGCTCTGCATGGCCATTGACACCAGATGCGAGGTTCGATCCGGCTTGTCAGACAAGCCAACAACAGCGATGCTGCCCGCATTAGCAAGTATATTGCCAATCTCTTCCCGGGCTGGATTCTGAAATGCCACGTGTCATCCCGCCTTTCTTGCGCTCAGGCTGCGGCCTTCGCGTCCGTCGTTACGTTATTATTCTACCCATTCTACATTTGCGCCAAGCGCCTTGAGATGGTCGAAATACTGGGGATACGATTTGGCCACATGATGTGCATCCTTGATTCTCAGCGGCTGGCTTGCACGGAGGCCGACCACGGTCAGTGCCATAATGACGCGATGATCATAATGCGCATTGATCTCCACTCCGCCTTCCACGCCCTCCGGCCGGCCATGGACGATGATTTCCGACTGCCGTTCTTCGACACGGGCACCGGCTTTGGTAAGCTCGGCCAAATAATCCGTGATGCGGTCACATTCTTTGTAGCGAAGATTCTCTACATTGTAGAAACGGGACGTCCCTTCAGCAAAAACAGCTGCCGCCACCATAGCCAGCACGGCATCCGTTGCGGTATCGCCGTCAAACTCCAAGCCTTGAAGCCGGCCATTGCCCTGTACGCGCACATCGTTATTCTCATGCGTCAGCGGAACCTGCATAGCCTTCAGCACATCAATAATGGCGCGCTCTCCCTGCTTGCTGTCCGGCGACAGATTGCGAATCGTCACATCCGACTGAGTGACTGCGGCGGCCGCCAGCACGGCGGCCGAACCCGGGTAGTCGCCCTGCACAGTATACGTCTTCGCCTGGTACGCTTGTCCGCCAGGTACACGGAACTTGCTGTAATCCTCACTCGCTTGAATCACAATTCCTGCCTGCTCCAGCACCTCCAGCGTCTGGCCGATGACTACCTTGGACTTCAGATCACCGGTCACGGTAATCTCGCTATCGCCCTCAAGCAGCGGAGTCAGGAACAGCAAGGAGCTTAAATACTGCGAGCTGACCTCGCCAGACACCGTAATCAAACCGCCCTGCGGCTTGCCGCCGCGGATGGTCATCGGCAGCCGGCCCCCGTGATGCTCAACCTCAACCCCCAGCTGACCCAGAGCGTCAATCAGGTCATCATGAGGACGCTTGCCCAAAGAATCCGGATACGTATTCACAAAATGTACTTCTTCGGTCAGTGCCGCAATTCCCATCAAGAAGCGAAGAACTGCTCCCGCGTTACCTACATTCAGCTCCTTCACGTTCTTGGGATGCTTGCCGAAGCCGGTAATGACCGCTTTCTCTTCATCCTCTTCAAGAACAGCCCCCAGATCCTGAATACAGCGTCTCATCGCGTCGCTGTCCTCACTGCGGGCCGGGTAATAAATGGTGCTTGTTCCTTCTGCCAGTGCGGCTACGAGCAGATAGCGGGTCGTATAGTTTTTGGAGGACAAGGCTCCAATAGAACCGCTCAATGCAGCGGTCGGTCTCACAATAACGTCCATGTTATGTAATCTCTCCTTTTGACAATAATAGTACAGGTTATAAAGGTGGCACAAGACAGGAAATTGACAGGCAAAACGCAGCTTCGGTATCATAGAACAAGCAAATAACAGACCCATTACAGAAAAGAGGTTCTTTGAATATGAGTTCTATTCCCCAGATTACTCCCTCCGAGCTGCGCAGCCGCTTGGACAATGGAGAGAAGCTTTACATGATTGATGTCCGCGAGGACGATGAAGTAGCACAGGGCATGATTCCCGGTGCGAAGCATATTCCCATGGGTGAAATCCCGGACCGAATCCAGGAAATTCCGGCTGATCAGGAAGTGATCTTCATCTGCCGCAGCGGCGGCCGCAGCCAGCGCGTATGCGATTACCTGAGCCAGCAAGGCCTGGACAAGCTTGTTAATATGCAGGGCGGCATGCTGGAGTGGAACGCCGACGACAACGAATAGGGTGCGGCTACCCCAATGAATTACGCAAGGCAGGAATCTCTGGATTCCTGTCTTTTGTTATACGCTCGTATGCATCTTAAACGCGGTAATGCATTAAAATCTGCCGGCCTACCTCTTCAGCGGAAATTCCTGTCGTATCCACCGTCACATCCGCGAACCGGTAGCAGTCTTTCCGCTCTTCCAGGATAGTTCTGACCTTTAGCTCCAAGTCTCCTCCCGCCAGCAATGGCCTTCCCTGATCTTTCCGCACGCGTTCCACAATGCTCTCCGCCCCGGCGGTCAATGCTGCAACCCAGCCCTGGCGCTTCATCAATTCACAGTTGCTCTCTGAAAGCACAGCCCCGCCTCCGGTTGCAATGACCCGCTTGCTGCAGGACAGCACCTTTGCAAGAACGGCCGACTCCAGATCCCGAAACGCCGGCTCTCCATCCTCAGCGAATAGATCAGGAATACGTTTGCCGGCGGCCACCTCAATCTCATGATCCAGATCGACAAACTCATAACCCAGTTGTTCCGCGATCCAGCGGCCTGCGGTGCTTTTGCCAGTGCCCATCATCCCGATCAGGACGATGCTGATGTTACGCTGCTCCATAGGCTCCCCCCATCTGTTAGTCTAGCAGTTTCAAGTTTTTCATTATCATACCATAGGGCCAAAAGACTGGACAATGACCTCCGCATCTAGTTTTATACCGAGCAGGAAGTCTATCTTTCCTCGTATTGTCATATACCTAATAGCAGTACCACTAGATTCGCTCAGAGTCAGGAGTGATTAAAAGTATGAATGAACCAGGCTCCGCAGGTACACCGGGAACGTCGAGGCGGCTGGGCCTTATTCAGAAGCCCTCACATCCTTTATGCCGTGAAGACATCATGTGGGTGCTGCATTATGCGCATAAAAAAGTGACTTCGCTCGATCCTGCTGCGCAGGAGCTTACGAAGTCACAGTTACTGCAAAGCTATTCAGGCTATTGCCGGGCGGTCCTGCTGCTCATGGACAGCCGCGGAGCGATCCACACCTGCAGTGAGGAAATCCGCGCCTGTCTGGCTGACATCCTGAACGGCCTTAACACTGAAAGCTGGTCTTAGTCCATCCAGTTGAAGTGGAATACGCCTTCCTTGTCCACACGCTTGAACGTGTGAGCGCCGAAGTAATCCCGCTGCGCCTGAAGCAGGTTCGCAGGCAGGTTCGCAGAGCGGTAGCTGTCGTAGTACGCCAGCGCACTGGAGAAGCCCGGCACCGGAATACCCATGGATACAGCAGATGCTACCACTTTACGCCAAGCGCTTTGGTAGTTCTCGATGATGTCCTTGAAGAACGGATCCAGCAGCAGGTTGTTCAGCTGTGGGTCGTTATTGTAGGCATCTGTGATGTTCTGAAGGAAACGGGAACGGATGATGCAGCCGCCGCGCCAGATTTTGGCCAGCTCGCCGTATTGCAGATCCCAGTTGTACTCGTCCGAAGCCGCACGCAGCTGGGCAAAGCCCTGTGCGTAGGATACGATCTTGGAGGCAAACAGAGCTTTGCGGACATTTTCCACAAATTCAGCTTTGTCTCCGGAGAACTTCTCGGCCTGAGGACCGCTCAGAATCTGGCTCGCCTGAACACGCTCTTCTTTCATCGCGGACAGGAAGCGGGAGAATACAGACTCCGTGATCATGGACAAAGGCACGCCCAGGTCCAGGGAGCTCTGGCTTGTCCATTTGCCGGTGCCCTTCTGTCCGGCCGTATCCAGAATGAGGTCAACCATCGGCTTGCCGGTTTCCTCATCATATTTGGAGAAAATGTCAGCGGTGATCTCGATCAGGTAGCTGTCGAGCTCGCCCTTGTTCCATTCCGTGAAGATTTCATGAAGCTCCGGAGCTTCCATGCCCAGTACATCCTTCAGCAGCTGGTAAGCTTCGCAGATCAGCTGCATATCGCCGTACTCGATGCCGTTGTGGACCATCTTCACATAATGTCCTGCGCCGTCCGGCCCGATATATGTACAGCAAGGCTCGTCGTTTACTTTTGCAGAAATAGCCGTAAGGATCGGCTCTACCAGCTCATAAGCGCTCTTCTGTCCGCCTGGCATGATGGAAGGCCCCTTCAGTGCTCCTTCTTCGCCGCCGGATACGCCGGCTCCGATATAACGGAAGCCCTTCGCTTCCAGCTCCTTGTTGCGGCGAACGGTATCCGGGAAGTAGGCGTTGCCGCCGTCGATAATAATATCGCCCTGATCCAGGTGAGGCAGCAGCTGCTCAATTGTAGCATCAGTAGCTTGTCCTGCCTGTACCATAATAAGAATACGGCGCGGAGTTTCCAGCGACTCCACAAATTCCTCCACAGAGAAGGTCCCTGTCAGGTTCTTGCCTTCCGCTTCCTTCAGCAGGTCCTCCGTCTTTTGCGGGGAACGGTTATATACGGAAACCGTGAAGCCTCTGCTCTCAATATTAAGAGCCAAATTCTTGCCCATTACAGCAAGGCCAATGACACCAATCTGTTGCTTTGCCATTTGTTGGTTCTCCATCCTTTGCTCTAAATTTGTAGTCTCACAGTGCCGATTCATACACCGTTTTGTTTACAACACTCTTATATTAACGTTTTTCTGCGGAGAAGTGAACCCCTGCTGCCAAAGGCCGCGCGAAAACACCCCTGGTGACCGGAGGTGTTTTTCGTGTATTCATATTTGATGGATCATACGCATAGGCTTAACGCAGTTCAGGATTACCACTCCAGCCGGAACAGCTCCAAAGCAAGCTCCTCCAGCTTTTGCCTGCATTCTGCCGCCGCTTTAGCATCCCCGGATTGAAGGGCATTATACAGCTTCTCAAGCTCGTCGTCCGTCTCCAGTCTGCAGAGCAGCAGCCGCTGCTCACCTTCCCTGGACTCGAACATCCGGATCATCTCCTGCTCCGTCATGGGAGTGCCCTTCTGATACAAGACTCGCTGACGGTACCCGGAGATCTCGACCAGGCGGATGACTTCTCCGAATAAAATATTCTCAATGAGGATTTGCCGATCCTTGAATCGTTTCACAACGGCGTGGCCGCGAGTGTTCTCAATCAGCTTCTCCATCCACTCCGACAGCTTGGGGTCCTTGATCATGTAATCCCCGACCAGCTTAAAGCCGCTTCCTGTCCGCTGGAACTTCAGCTTCACGAGCTTCCTTCCGGTGCGGATCGAAATGACAAACTGGGCTTCATTCTCACTCCAGTAAAGCGAATACCCCTCCTGAATCAAATCCTTGATCAGCTCCTGGATATGCCGGCGTTCAAACCGGAGCTCCAGATTGCAATACTCTACTTCCTCGCTCTTATTCACGGCACTCCCTCCTTGGTACTCCTGCGCTTTGTCCATTTGCGGGTGCGGCCCTTATCATGTCTTACGATTTTGACGAAAGTCTTATCTATATCTTATACTTCATCTTATGTAACGGTACCTTGGTTTATTGACTATTTTTGAGCCGTTCTTAGAGGACTTCAACGTTTCACCACTAATATACAGGAAGGCTGTTGACGTATGAGCTTTACCGGATTTGATGCAAAAGATTTTGATGTATTTACTGTTCCCGGCCTGGAGGCCCGGATGGATGCGCTGATTGAAAACGTGCGCCCGAAGCTTGAAGCCCTTGGCGCAGAGCTCGCGCCTTTCGTATCGGCAATCTGCGGGGAGGAAATGTTCGTTCATGTGGCGAAGCATGCCCGGCGCACTGTCAATCCTCCTGTGGACACCTGGGTGGCCTGGGCGGCAGGGAAGCGGGGATATAAGGCGCTGCCGCATTTTGAAGTGGGCATGTTCGAGTCCCACGTGTTTGTCATTTTCGCGATTATTTACGAGAGCCCGAACAAAACGGTGTTTGCCGGGCACCTGGAGCAGCAGCTGCCGGAGATCCGCAAGCAGCTGCCAGAGAGCTTTTACTGGTCCACCGATCATATGAAGCCTGAAGGCACCCCGCATGAGCAAATGGACAGCGAGGCATTCGCCGAGCTCATCCGGAAGCTGAAGCAGGTGAAGAAGGCCGAGGTGATGTGCGGGCTGCGCATCCCTCGGGAGGAGGCCTCCCGAATGAACGGCGAGGAGCTGTCCGGTATGATTCAGAACACCTTCGAAACGTTACTGCCGCTGTACAGGCTGTCTTTCTAAATGTAAACATGCCGGGCTTGCATCCTTGCGAGCCCGGCTTTTGATTGATATTCAAGGCAGACGCCAATACTGTTACTGGGGGACAAGGACTGCAGCAAGCTCGGTCGGGGCACCACGCCTCCAAAAGCTTTGCTTGCATTCCCCCCCTATTTTGCTATACTCAATTTGTTTAAATCTCTAGATACAGAAAGGTTGTGACAGCTTCCATGGACCATAGCGTAACACCGCTCTTTACCGCACTGAAGGAGCATGCGGGAAACAATCCGGTGCAGTTTCACATTCCAGGACATAAGAAGGGCCTGGGAACCGATCAAGAATTTCGGGCGTTTATCGGTGATAATGCCCTTTCCATAGATTTAATTAATATCGCTCCCCTCGATGATCTTCATCAGCCGACAGGCGTCATCGAGCAGGCGCAGAAGCTTGCCGCCGATGCATTTGGCGCAGACTACACTTTTTTCAGTGTCCAGGGCACGAGCGGTGCCATCATGACGATGATTATGTCCGTCTGCTCTCCCGGGGACAAAATTATCGTGCCGCGCAATGTGCATAAATCGGTGCTGTCCGCGATCATTTTCAGCGGGGCGAAGCCGGTGTTTGTGTCTCCGGCACAGGATCATAATGTGGGCATTGACCACGGCATTACGATCAGCTCGGTCCGCAAGGCTCTGAAGCGTCATCCTGACGCCAAAGCGGTGCTCGTCATCAACCCGACGTATTTCGGTGTCAGCGCGGATCTCAAGGAGATTGTGGATCTGGCGCACAGCTATCATATTCCCGTGCTGGTTGATGAAGCCCATGGGGTGCTTATTCATTTTCACGAGGACCTGCCGATGTCTGCCATGCAGGCCGGCGCCGATATGGCGGCGACCAGTGTCCACAAGCTGGGCGGCTCCATGACGCAAAGCTCCGTACTGAATGTAAATACCAAGAACGGGTACATTAATCCGTTCCGGGTTCAGACCATTATCAGTATGCTGACGACGACCTCAACCTCGTACATTCTGCTGGCTTCCCTGGATACCTCCAGACGCAACCTGGCGCTGCACGGACGAGAGATGGCTTCCAGAGCGATCGAAATGGCCCAGCATGCCCGCCGCTCTATCAATGAGATTGAAGGGCTTTACTGCTTCGGAGACGATATTCTGGGCGGAGAGGCCACCTACAGCCTTGATCCTACCAAGGTCACAATCCATGTCCGCCATCTGGGAATTACCGGCTATGAAACAGAGAACTGGCTCAGGGAGAAATACAACATTGAGGTGGAGCTCAGTGATATGTACAATATCCTGTGCCTGATTACGCCGGGTGACACGCCGGATACGGTAGAGACGCTCATTACGGCTTTGAAAGAGCTGTCTCAGGAGCATCACAATCGGAATGAAATTAACGAGCTGATCGTCAAAGTGCCGGAGATTCCGCAGCTCTCACTCATTCCGCGCGACGCCTTCTACGGGGATACCGAGGTCATTCCGTTTAAAGAATCTGCCGGCCGGATTATTGCCGAATTTATTTATGTGTATCCGCCGGGAATCCCGATCCTCCTCCCTGGAGAGGTCATTTCCCAGGACAACATCGATTACATCACAGATCACGTCGATGTCGGGCTGCCGGTAAAAGGTCCGGAGGACCGCAGCATTCAGAACGTCAAGGTCATTATTGAGGCGGATGCAATCTTCTAATTGACACTCATCTTTGCCGATGCAGGCGACGCTTTGCACGTAGTACAAACAAACAGCGGTGCTCAGGATCATCTCCCGAGCACCGCTGTTTAGTTTGCAAGCCTTATTCCTGAGCGGCAACGAGCTCGTTATAAGCCTCTTCCACCGCGTTCCATTCGTCTTCATCTTCAATGTTATAGAGAACCATTTCCTCGTCCTCTTCTTCCATACGCAGGATCACGCCGTCTGCTCCCGGATTGTTGCGCTCCAGCAGAAGAGCGTACAGCTTCTCGCCCACGTCGAACGTTTCCACCAGAACCATTTCCATTTCCTTGCCCTGTTCATCGGTCAAGGTCAGTACGAATTCCTCGGCGTCGTGGTCATGATCATGGTCATGTCCATGTGTGTGATCACTCATTGAATGTTAAACCTCACTTCAATTAAATTATCAATCCTTGGTATGGTAACACGGAAGCCGGGACCAGGTCAATTTCAGGCAGAGCCCCGCTTGATCACTGCGAGGTCCATCGGGTGAACCTACAATGATCGGGCTTATTTCAGCACAGTAATGATTTTTTCGGCAACCTTTTCATAGCCCGAGTTTCCCGTCAGCTTGACATAGAAGCCTACCGAATATTTGCCGACGGTATCGAAATCGTACGTAAAGTCATAGGTTCGAAACCAGAAATTATCCTTGCCCTGCAGGTTGCTCTGAGACTGAATGTCCTTGATGCTGCCTGAAGGATCTTCAATCGCTACCTTGACGGACTCCACATCATCATGCACGGAATCCACCTGGCTGAACACGTTAAACTTTAATTTGCCCCGGTTCACGTTCCCGAATGCCGTATCTCCCTTGAACAGAAAGATATGTACATTCGGCTTCACGACCTGTACCTTGCCGGCACTTTTATCCCAGTCTGAGGCTGCATTCATATCCCGCAGCGGCACATAAATCTTATTATCAATCAGATAGGCACCATCCTTCAGCTCCCGACCATTCATCAACACCCGGATCTTGTCCTGAATCGAATCTGCAAACAACAGCGTGCTTCCGCTCATTAACGTGATGACCAGAGCTGCGGCTGTGATTTTTTTCCAACCCAGCTTTACCTTCATGTCCATTAATCCCCTCCATTGATTCTCGCTGATACATGTGTATACTACACGACAAAAAGTAAAGTTGCGGAGAATCACGTAATTTATGTGTATTTTACCGGGAATGGTGCAGAAGACGTTGATTAGGTACAATATCAGTATGTCCAATCGCATGAAATGGATAAGAAGGAGGAGGATTCCATTGACCTTGAAATTGCAAATGCTAGGTACCGGCAGCGCTTTTTCCCGAAAGTATTTCAACAATAATGCATTGATCTTTGATGAGAACTTTACACTCATGGTCGACTGCGGCGTCACCGCACCTACGGCCCTCCATCAGCTGGGACGCTCCTGGGACTCTATTGATGCCGTGCTAATCACGCACACCCACGCCGATCATGTAGGAGGACTGGAGGAGCTCGCGTTCCAGATGAAAATGAGATACCAGCGTAAAATCCCGCTGTACCTTGCAGAGCCTCTGGCAGGCCCGCTGTGGGAAAACACCCTGAAAGGCGGTCTGTACCAGGAAAAATATATTGAATCGCTGGAGGATGTGTTTACTGTCATTCCGCTGCCGGTAGGGACGCCCGCCGATCTCTCGCCCGGCATCACCGTGGAGCTGATTCATACCCGGCATATCCCCGGAAGGGACAGCTATTCCTTGTATCTCAATGGCCGCGTCTTTTATAGTGCCGATATGACCTTTGATCCCCAGCTGCTGCACCAGCTGGTCACAGAGCGCCGCTGCGATACGATTCTGCACGAGTGTCAGCTGGAGGGAGAAGGACAGGTGCATACCACGCTTTCCGAGCTGCTGAGCCTGCCGGAGGAGCTGCAGTCCAACATCCATCTCATGCATTATGCCGACAACATGGAGCAGTTCCGCAACTCCACCGGCCTGATGAAGTTTCTGGAGCAGCACCGCGTGTATGAGCTGTAGCGGCTGACTGGCTACAATCCACTAAGGCAAGAAAAGCCTACCCTCCGCGTTAGGAGGACAGGCTCTTTTTCGGTTTCACGTCTGGCCTCTCATGCAGCACGCATGCAGTCTTGGCAAGACCCTACAGCTCCTTCACCATGCGTACATGCGGAATTCCGGCATCATCGAAAGGCTCGGTAGAAGTGGTAGTATAGCCCAGCTTGGCATAGAAGCCTTCCGCTTGACACTGGGCGTCCAGTACGGAGGATTCCAGCTTCAGCTCCCGCGCTGCATTTTCCATAGCCAGCACGAGCACCCGGCCGAGCCCTTTGGTACGGAATTCCTGCCGTACAGCAATTCGCTGCATTTTGGCTGCATCCTTGTTGTAACGAATGACGCGTCCGGCTGCGGCAAACTCCCCGTCATATTTAATCAGGATATGCTGGGCTTCAGCATCCAGGTTGTCGTATTCATCAATCTCCAGGTCCTCAGGAACCTTCTGCTCCTCCACGAACACTTCCTTGCGGATTGTGAGCGCAGCCCTGAGCTCTTCCTCTGTCGATACATTAATGATTTCTGCTGCCATGTTCTGCACCTCTTTCACGCCCTGCTTGTTCTATTAGCGGTCATTATAAATGTCTGTGTATACAGCTGAACCATTATACAAAACAATTGATTTTCTGTATAGTGAAAGGAATAGCTTCACTGAAGGAGGAAATATTTATGGGTCTTGGAGGCACGATTCTGGCTGCGGTTGTCATCGCCGTGATCCTGATTGTTCCGATGTTCTACACCATCAAAAAAGGCTACTCCCGGAAATGGGACGAGGAATAGCTTCACCATTCCTCGTCCTTTCTCATACGTACAGAGTGCCTTCATATCATTATCGTCCCTGCAGCGGGCTTGACGGCTTCAGCGTCGGCTCCTGAATCAGCCGCTCCCCTCTCCCGCTAGATGGGTACACGTCCTCACGTACCGAACGCTCATACACATCCTTATGCACCGGTGACGACGGAGCCTCCAGCAGCGGCAGCGTGTCCGCCCGGCTTGGAATATTGCACCCGGCCAGAAGCAGCATGCAGCCCAGCGCTATGACTGTACCGGCTTTACGAGCCGGCAAGCTGTCGTCTTTATTCTTCAACATCATCCCTCCTGCTCACGCTACCTGTTAAGGATAGCATTGACTAGTAGAGGGAATTTTATAAACAAAAAAACCTTGATTTCTCAAGGTTTTCTTCATATAGGACGGATGGGGATCGAACCCATGACCCCTACCCTGTCAAGATTACTGGGAGTCAGCACCGGTTTATCCCTTATCCATCAACGTTTATAATTCAATGACCATCACTCTTAAAAACTCGATAGTGTAATTATATAGTGGTCAACTTTGAATGTAAAGTGGTTTATCCAAATTTTAGGTTAGTGGTCTAAAGAGCACTCTTAATTCTAATTCTATACCAAGCATGTACTGATGGATCATCAACCAATGATACCTTCAATTGAACGTAACCTAGATTGTCACCACGAACCACACAGGAATTATTTGTTCTGCTTGTTATCACTGCTAGTGCTGTAGTAGCAACTTTATCGTCAGCGAACATTTCCCATAGGATTGTTTTACCTGTTGTAATATCTGCACCGTTGTAAACAGTAGCATTATAAGTCTTACTTTTGTTTTTGAGAATTTCTGTAGGTGTTGATTCAGTACTTGTAATGGTAACTGTATAAGATGCTGGAATTTCCTCAACCGTAACAATGATGAAATCCTGAATTGATTCACGTGTTGCATTGTACATTCTAATTGTAACTACACCTGCTCTAATGGCTGTTACTAGCCCTGTATTAGAAACTGTAGCAATTGATTCATCTGTACTTGAAAACGTCACAGGGGCGTTATTGGTGCTTGTATATTCCAATTGGAAAGTGGAACCCACGTAAACACTTGATTCGATATCAATGATGTTTACAGGGCAGGACAATGCTCCTGCAATCCCATTTACAACATCATCTGTAGCAGGATTAATGGAATCTTGTTCACATCTAATAATCATGATTCCTGGCTGACTGAAACGGTCAATTCCGACTATTTTAAATGCCTGTCCGTATAGGATGAATCTAGTATCAATTTTAAGTCCAGAATCATTATAATACTGTGTAGTGTAGACAGTTATCTCCCCATCTTGGATAGATAGTACCTTCCCATCAGTTATACCTGAATTTCCAACAGTAATAAAGCAATCCAGAGCAATAAAACGACATCCAGCATTGACTGTAATAGTATGAGGTAATCGGCGCATGATTCCTTTGTATTTGTCATACCGCTGCCCATTAACTTCACTAACAAGCAGATACTTATTATCTTCATAAATAACAATGTCACCCCTATGCAGAGGTGACAGACTAGAAATTTTCTTATCATCATATTCCTGTTCAAGATTCGTATTATCTATCATTGCTTGAGTCGGATTGTTATTGACTAAAACATCTGTCCCAAACTGTTCCATCAGAAAAGCGTAATCTTGATTATCATGGTCAAATAAATTAATCATACATTCACCTCTTATCGGCTAAACAACATAAATGTGTTTGAATTGTTACTTGATTGATTAATGGTCATGCTGCGTATCTTCCGTTCAAGTTGGTCAATCCGGTTTTGAAGGGACTCAGCAAAATCTGAAACGGTAAGATCATCTTTCTTATAGGCCTTCATGAGCGCTGGATTGTTCGCTACACTGTGCAATATGGATAATGCTGCCGAATAAATTTTACGTTTATCATCAGCAGATGAAGCATCATATTCAGATTCTGGATTTGTAACTCCCTCTTCTGCTAAATAAATAGAAAACTCAGCCGAGGTTAACGTGATGTTTTTTGTTTCGAGTTCAAGCCGTTCAATATGATTCATTTATAATGCTCCTTTCAATTTAAGGTAAACAAAAAACCTACCCGAGAAGGTAGGTCTGATAGGCGCTGTTAATTTAAGTTATGTTGCGGATTGCATGTTGTCTTCGAATGATTACACTCATTATACTGTGCCAATGATGGGCATCTTGTTGTGCTTGAATTAATCCTGGGCTATCCTTTGTTAAACCAATTGGTGTGTTGAGAAAGTAAATATAGAAGTTCGGCTTTTGAAAATCATCGACAACTACTTTTAATCTGATGCTGTTAACAGTAGTACTACTACTTTTAGTACCCGATAAACCACCAATGACTGCTCCGGCTCCTCCTGCTAATACTCCTCCCACAATAGCGCCACCCAACTGACTTCCTCTAGATGTTTTAGTTACTGAAGATTCATTTTCAATAATTTCGGATTCAACAACATCTGAGAAATTAATTATGTAATCACCAGATTCATCCGAAAACAGAAGTTTACTTGAATTTTCATCAATTGATATTGAACTATCTTTAGATACATATTGCTGACTAGGCTTGAATCCTTCAATTGTATATTGTCTGTCTGCAATTTCTTGACTTCTCATCTGTTCTTGTCTATTTTCCTGAGAAGAGACAACGATAAGCCAGATAACCCCTATTAGCGATAACCAAAGATAAGAAGCGTTAACATTAAAAGCGGCGAACATTAAACCAAATGCAATCAATGCACTACCAATGAATATTTTCATATAATATCCCCTTTACGATATACAATAATGATCCAATTTATATTTCGATAATACCACATTGGTAAAATATAGGTTTATGGATTCGGAAAATTATGTAGTTAGTGGTCTGAAATTGGTGGAAAGCAAAACACAAGCACTCGATTAAGAGTGCTTATAAGCGAGAATATTCAATTAGGTTATCCTGCTTACATTTTGGACACCAAATACTAACTAGATATTTGTCATCGGTAGTGTTTATTATTTTTCCAACTGGTTTGTCATACTTCTCCACATCAATAATTCTTGAATTTGCATGTTGACGGATTTGGGCCATCCATTCAAACTCATGATTACAATTATTATATCTGCTATTGCACGTATGCTTCCCTTCTATACGCATAGAGCGACCTCCCCATAATAGTTTAATTCCATGATACGCGCATTAAGTCAAAGTCATGCACTTTGTTTACCAACTCACTGTACTTTGTTTTAAATAATGCTCTGTCTTCCAATGAGAAAGAAAACATATGAGGAAGTTGACATATCTTGTTGAGCGCAATCTCATATTTACCTAATTCCATTTCCATGATAACAATATCTTCTCTTTGTAATTTATGTGGGAGATGTTTAGTAATCATGTAACTAATAATGTTGTCGCAGCCATCAAATATCTTCTTAACATCATCATCGGTATTGATTGATCCGTGAATTTCACTTCTACCATCATATTTAAAATGCTTATGAGAATATGGGCGTAGTTTATTATCCTCCATTATATCTCCCTCCATTTTTCTTTTTTTGTTCATGTGTAATTACATATGCTAGCGGAACATTTTCCAGATTTGGGGTATTGGCTCCATCATAATCCACCGCCGATCACTTGTAAATATGCAGATTAATACAAATGACTGGCTAAACGGCTCTAAAACACACCAAAATAGACCACTATCTACTCAATATAGTGGTTTATATGGTACATAATATATCTTATATACCATCTAGGGGGGATTCAGCACACTCCTCAAAAAAAGCGAAAAAAATGTGACGAAATTGTGACTCAATACTGTCCAGCGCTATATATAATGGGACACCTGCACTATACTTTCTATAGTAACAGGTGCGCGTTGGCGAACATTACACTTTACATTACATCCCCATATTATCGCTACATTTTCACATAATCAGCATCCATCACATACACTTACTTTTAGTTAGCAATATTATCTGCTTCACTGTTACGCTTGCTTTCACTGTCTCTCTCACTGCTTAACCTTACCATCTCACTGTTCACATCATTTGTATACGGACTATGCCCAAGTATGCTTTCAATGCTGATAGCACCCATCTCCTTCAACTTAGTCAGATTATCAATGATATCCTTCTCAGATTGTGGCATAGCATATTGGAATACAATATCTAACGTTTCCCATTCTTCATCCGTAAACCGTTTCCCCTGTAACTCCAATAGTTTTCTGAACTTATCATGCCTTATCTTCATACCTTCACGGATAAACTTTTCACTCATCATTGCTCTAATATTAGCCAAACTAAAGAGCAGTTTAATACTGACCTCAGACAGATTGCTAATATCAACCTTGCCCATACTTACAGCAGGAGTACAACTAATATCAAGCAAACTGGTCATCAAATGTTTATACAAGGTTTCAAATGCATCATGATCAAATTGATTCTGAGCAAACATAAAATCTGCATCTGAATCAAGAACAAGCCCACCACCTAATACATCAGTAGGCAATCCTTCTCCTTTTAATGGCTGACCTTTCACAATAGGAATGCCTGTAATGTATTTATAGAATGCATCCACACTCTTACTAATCAGGTCTTCCATGGAGTCCAGGATTGTAATGTAGTCCTCTAAATCGCTTCGTCCATATACATCATTGATAGGATTATCATTACGATAGATAACAGGCAACCCAGTTAGATTATTGTATGAATTCTTGAAATGTAAATCTCCACCTGCATTTGTATACTTCTCTACACGGTCAGGATAGTAAACATTATAGAAAGTAACATGATTGATTGTATAACTCTCTACAAACGCAATGTATTCATTCTCACTGTCTACAACTGGATATGAGTCGGCTGCATCAATCAGTTTGCTTGTAATCTTGCCATCCTTCACGTACACATACTCATAGGCGTTACCATAGCGATTCACATTATGTACAATATCAAAATCAATCTTATCGTATCCGTTCTTATATATCCCCCTCAGGGCTTCAACAACCTTCTCATTCCCTGTTAGAGTAACTTTATTGCCAATCAGATACGCTGTCCCAAACTCAAGCAATCGCTTGGCATATTGAAGCACGATCCGTCTCGGAACAAACTCTTTACCATTGAACATTTCATTGGGACGCTTATTGATACCATGGACACCAGCCAGATATTCTTTAACGTCTAAAATATTCATGATTCGCATCTGGTTCTGAACTTCACCAACATAATCTACAAACCAATTGTTACTATATCCATATTCATCAATAAATTCATTAACGGTTCCCATTTCATCGCTCCTATACATACCATTTATTGTTTTTCTTTGCTTGAACGGCTAAAGCATGGGCAATGACCATATCATCATGGTTATTAGCACCCTTCTTGTTGCCCATTTTTCCGTTTACCTCAATAAAAAGAATCATTTGTTGAAGAGTTTCCCTATCGTTAATAAGGATCAACCCTTTTTCAAATGATTCCTTGAAGTCACTTATCATAATTGCTTTTGTCTTATCTGTAGTAAGCCAGCCAAGAGCAAACTTCTTATTACCCTTCTGGTCAAAGGTTTTGTGCTTATATAAATTCATATATTCATGGTCATTCCGTAACCGTTCGATCACTGGAAGCCCATAACTGTTCTTCTCACAAGCCAGGAACGCATAGTTATAATATCTGCCGATTGTATTCAATATCTCTGCAAATTCATATACACTTACCTTATTATGAGCAAAGGCAAGCACCTGAACCCCATCAAGATCCATCAATGTTAATGTTGATGAGTCACCGCCTGAGCCGCTTGATACGTCACTTCCACCGTAGTATTTAACACCACGTTTAGGTAAATGGTAGACATTCAAACCTTTACCTATAAACTTATGCAACGATTCAGGTAATTCAGTTTTCAACTCATCTTTTGCCATAGGTTCAGGAACACTTTCTAAACGTTCCAGAATCTTGGATTGGTCAAATACATTCTGTCCACTTGTCTTAAATGCTTCTTCTGGATAGGAAGGAAACTCTGTCTGAAAATCCGTTAATGACATGGATGACAGTTTCCATTGTCTCCACATCAACATTCTCAGATTAGCACCCATATCCATAATGCGCTTTTCTTCTTCTGTCAGGTCATTTTTACTTAGTCGCTGTCCTTTGTTCTGCACCTTATACCACTCTTCGGCTATATCATGTTCAAACCTGAACTGATCTTTATACGCATTACTTGTCCAGCCATAGAAGAACGCCTTATAGTTCGTCTTACCTTTCCAAGAGCGAATAAACAAGTCATAGTAATAGTTACCTGTACCGTTAGCCGTTGTTTCAATTACTAATTTACTTGTAGGGTTTTTGGCTAATGCTTGCTCTAAACTGGTTAGTACCTTGGATTGGTCACCTTGATAAAAGGCAAACTCAGATAAGAGCACAAATTGATATGTATTACCTCGGCCTATCTGCTTACCGTCACTTGCCGCAATCTGTACCCGTGAACCGTTGCTTAAACACAGTTCACCACGGTTATCTCTGTCTGTCTTAGGGAACGGATATTTAGTTCTCGGCAGATTATCATTCATGAACTTCAGACGTTCAAACAATGCCGTTACTGACTCACCGGACAATGAGACAATCATGTAACTGGTGTTCGGATACTTGACCGCATTGTATAAGCAATATGCCAAACTCATAGTACTGAAACCAATCTGTCTGGACTTGGCTATAATATTGAATTTCTGCATCTCGTCAATGAACTGACTTTGTTCGGAATTGAGAAGAAAAGGAACTGTATTCCCTTCATTGTCTACAATCTTTACAAAGTTCTTGGCAAATGCCTTAAAATCATCCATTACCATCTCAAACTTAGTTTTTTTCTTAGTTGTTGCTACTGCCATTACATGACTCCTTTCAGAAACACAAAAAAGAGCCGCCATATCTGACGACCCATTCTCAACTCATTATGTATTTGATTCTTGCTTATCTCGACTCTTTAAAACCTTAATCACATGCTTAACCTTCTCAGGTAACGGAACACCCAACTTACCACCGTTTTCAGTTAGGCTAATAAATTCAATGACACAAAAAGCACCCGATACACCATCAGTGATTATCCCACCACTCTTCAACACAGCAATTTCAATGAGATACACTGCACCTATCAGCAAGATGATATATATTTTCTTGATTAATCCTTTGGTTCCGATACGGCTGCTTATGTTCTTTTCATACACCCCAACCATGATACCAGTTATAAAATCAATTGCCATTAGTCCAATGAGCACAGTAAATACTAATCCAAATCCCCCTACCATCCAGGACACTAATCCTGTGGCTAGACCAATCAGGAATTTAATAAAGACATCTATCCTTTCCACCATTTCACCTCCTTATTATAGAGCCATCCGTCAATGTTGGGAAAGCGGGACAAGTAGTGACATCCCATCCCATAATGCTCTATACAGTGAACAGCACACTCACTACACTTCCATAGGTTTTGCCGTGAACTTCTATGTTTGGCTACATGTCTGAACTTATGGATACAGAATAACTGTCTTAACGTCCTCCGTCCCCTACCCATCTTCACTTGCACCTTTTCCCCTATCATCATCAATTATCAAGATTGTTTATAGTTCCAGTTCATCCTCTTCCTCATTTTCAGGAGTGGTAAAGAAACTTTCCGCTTCTTTGTTATGTAAGTTGATTTCCTTCATCAATTTGAGCATCATTTCAATATCTTTGGGATTCGGATTCGCTTCAACCTTGAGTTTTAAAGTTTCATAAATCTTCAACAGATCATTCGCCTGTTTAGTCGCCAGAACAATGGAAGTAATATGTTTAAACTCCGGTGTCCGTTCCCAGCGGTAATAGGTTCCCATGGACTTCAAATCCACTTGCTTGAGAAATTCTTCTTCGGTCATCTGCTTCTCTCTATCCATCCACAGATTGAATTTATACTTGATGTAAAGTTGCTTCTTGTAAGGTAGTTTCTTTAATACTTCATAGATTGTCATTTCCTTAACCTCCAATCACTTGATACAGATATTTTGCAACATTGGATATAGTCACCCATACATTGAACACCACATATCCGATAAGGATGTACAGTATCACCTTATTGATTTTCTTTACGATTGCTTTCTTCATTCCAATCTCTCCTTTAGATAATTTCATTTTCACTTACTTTTATATAGTTGTACGATATTAGGGTTAATACATTATTTATATTATTTTAGGCACTCTAGGAATCACTTAAAGCATTGAAGCCCTGTATATCAAGGTATTAGAACCATATCGGGCAACAATATATAAATATGAATCAACTAATCAAACTCTGATACTGTCTTCTAGGTAACAACTTTTTCAATTCCTTATCTGTAAAATAAAACTTCAAACACAATTCAATGTCTTTTGAATTCTGAGTAATAAATACATTGGATTCATTCTGACTAAGGCCATTTTGTCCTAAGGACAAACGGTACAGATTAGGTGGCTTCCTTTGTAATCCTTTTCCTGTTGGTTTTCGATTTCGGTCTTCAACTTCAATTACTCCTAATTTAATCAATTTGTTAACCTGAGAAATTGCAGTCATCTCAACTAGTCCTGTTGCTGCTTCAATGTCCTTAAATGGCATATAAAAAACGCCTTGCATATTCGCATGACGTTTAGAATGGATGAGCATCGCATATGTAATTAGTTTTTGATTCTTTTCTGGACACTTCTCCATAATCCACTTAATTTCATCGAACGTAACGGTTAAATCCTTATTGCCAGCACTCAGATTATAATCCTTAGCGAACATGTTATTGATCATCAATTCAATCTCTTTGTAACATTGCTCTAGTGGTGTAGAGAACAATTCTGGATTCTGTCGTTTCATCCATTCATTTAGTTCCAGTTTGCATTGCTCTTTCTCAAGCCCTTGATATTTCAGATATAAGCCAATCAAGAACAGTGTATTGTTTCGGCTGCCCTTAACCTTCAATCCATTCTGCAGAAGGTCAATCGCCCGATCAATGGAATAATCCTCTGACTGGTCATAGTTCTTCAATGGTTTGTGTGGACTTATTGCATCTTCGGTTTTAATCATATCCAGTGTGTCAATGTCGTCTAAATCCTCGGTATTGATGATATTCAGAATCGTTTCGGATTTCATTTTCTGTATCGTGTGCAGATATGATTCGCTTTGTTCCTTATCCATTACCTTGAGTCCATCTTCAACGTTGCAGAAACCACAATAGCGGCCTGTCTTTTGATGAATCCCCATTGGCAACTTAACACCTGCTTTATCCGTTACTCTAAATTCAACCTTGTTGCCTGTATCAGAATGACTAAGAACGCCAGATTTTCTTACAACGTAATTGAAGAACTGTTTACCGTGTTCATTTTTAATCAAATCTTCAAAGAACATGTCAACGTGATAACCTTTGTTACCGCTGAAACTAATGTAGTACTTGTTGATTCCCAACTCATCTAATGTGTTCGTGATTTTGTATGTGATCCATTTCGCCATATCTAATCCACATGGGAAATCCACATCAAACGTAATAAACTTGGTCATCAGTTTGCCGCCAAATGTACCCACAGTAAATTCACCATTCAAATGCTTCTCAAACTGCCAATCTAATAATGACTTTACTTTTTTACCACTGCTGTTCATCTGACCTGCAATATGCGTGCTGTATTTGTCTTTGTTATATCCGTTTTTGTATTGAATTAAGTAATGCCCTCGCTGGATAATATATAAATCGCTTAACTTTTGAATCACCTTGTTCATTGAATCCCTCCATTATAAGCCATTCCATTTAATCAGTAGTTATTTTCCTTTTCTTTGTTCCATGAACGCTGTTACTGCCTTGTACAATTCATCTGATTTATTGAATTGCCAGAACTGATCTTTAGATTTGATGTTCAAACCCGTACAGTTAAACTCAATGCCTTTGTCATAACGCAAATGCTTAACCAATCCCTTGTCATAAACATAGAAAAAGTTGTTATCTCGCTCCATAGTTACTAATCTCCTTTGTTATAGGAAAGGCAGTAATTAAACTGCCAATGTTCCTGCTGTGTATTTGAATTTATTCTTGTGAGTAAGAGCGATACTGTATAGACCTTTAATATCGTGTTTGCTGTATTCTTTGCCTTTGTCCAATTCGTATGGCCTTGAAGTCTTGAAGGTGTGTGTTAGATTGAATTGCTCTGCTGATAAACTTAATGGAAACTCAAATAAGCCCTGCATGGCTGCAAGGTCGATGTTTGACGTTAAGATTCCATTATCATTCACCTGAATCTGTGCGTCTAAGTTGTATTGTTTCTTAACTCGGTAAAACTCCTGTTTAGTCGGTTCAGATTCCAGTAGGTCGATTAACTCATATAATTCAAGCCGCTCTAACCAGTTTCTATTTGTCTCTTTGAAATCTTTACTGTAATAACCAAGAAAGGTGCTATCAATTGCCATCAGAATTAACTTGGCTTCTCTATTCTTAGGCAACGGAACCTTATAATAACTCAGTATTTGCAGTAATGTAGAGCCACAGAACTTATGATAGTAATTGTCCCTGCTGATTCCTGTTACCGCATTAACATTTGCCGCATTTGGATTTACTCGATCAAGTTTATGTAATTTGGTAATATGGTTATCCCATATCATTCCTTGTTCTAGGGCAATGTCTACCCCGATAACTTTTTTCCCTGTAACGTTCGCTTTGTAGACATGATTGAAATCATAGAAATAGTTGACCTCATAACCCTTAATCCATTTCAGATACAAGCATGACAGGAGCGAATCCAGGTCATTGGATAAACACAAATCATATTTGCCTTGCTCAGTTTCATTTGTCCATTGTGGAAATTTATCTCTTAGTGTTTGTTGCATATTAGATGATTGGATCTCATCTAACCCTTACATTTTGATACTCCCTATTTTATTGACTCCCTGATATTTTGGCTAAATTGAAATCTAACCGTTAATCAAAAGGGAGTTAAATTGAATCTAATCATTTTCACACCTGCCTTTTAATTGGGATAGTTATTAATGTACTGTTGATACTTTTCGACTCGTTGATCTGACATTTCACCTTTGTTGTTCTCATAAAGTGAAACCAGTGTACTGCTGCATTTCAGATGTTCTGCAATCTCTATCTGTTTTATTTTTCTCTGTATTCTTTTCAACTTCCATTCCATTCGTTCTGGCATGATTGATCTCCCTAAAATTTTTTATAAAGTAAGAGGACAGGCCATAATGACCTATCCTCGTTAAATATTATTGATTAGGCTTTAAGAGTGTACTGTGCTACGGCTTTCTTGGAACCAACACGCAGAGTTGCTTCTGCAACAACATGACCACGTACAGAGTCGCCCACTTTTGCCAGTGCTTCAAATTCAGGTTGACGCAAGAAGTCGATTGCCAATTGATTCACATCAAATACAGTCATCTTGTCGGCGGCAGCGTGACGGGAAAGCAGGAAGTAAACAGTACCATAGTTAGTTTGGATTCCCGATACTTTCAGACCGAATACATCATGGTCGGCAATGTAGGAATATTTGCTGTCATACAGTGCGTCAACTTTCTCTTTGATGTCAGCATTAACAAGTGCAAAGTATTCACTAGATGGATTGCCCTGTTCCCACAGTTTCTTAACAGTTGCTTTAACTTCTGCTTCAATAAGAGTTGCGGAAGTTGCACCTGTAATTTTGTTAGCGGCATCTGCCCACTGTTCCAAACCATCCATACGACGAACAAACGGGGATACAGAACCATCGTTACGAGTACCAGAAGTAAATGCTTTCTCCATTGCAACTTTCATTTCAATAAGACGATCAGCCACTTCACCGCTGAACACATTGCCTTGACCAGTTACATTGATTGCATTTTGAGTACCGGAAATGGAAACACCTTTCTCAAAAATTTGAAGAATGTTGTTCAGTTCAGCACGTCCAGATTGATAGAATGCAGGGTTCTCATTTCCCTCGACTACACTAATATCAGAAGTTGTGTCAAAAGTGCGCTCTCTCCAAGTTTGAACAGTACCGTTTGCTTTACCGACAAGCCCACGTGCCAAAAGCAGGGAAGTCAGCGGAGTGTCTTGAATACCAATTTTCGTAATTTCATTCACCAAAGAAATTTTTTCACTTGCAGTCAGGTTAGTAGATTTAAACATGATTAATAATCATCCTTTTCGTAATAGTTTAATTGAACATCTTGCCTAATTTAGCGCCAATCATGCCTACAACGTCATTGTTTGACGCTGCCTTCTCATATGCAGAAGTTTGTTTATGCTCTCCTGGGACATATGAGGTGTTTACTTTTCTCGTTTCAAGAATGCCTTTCAGAGTGTCAATCTTCGTCTTTAATTCATCCACACTGGATACACTCAACAAGTCAGCAAAATCTTCAAAGCCGCTTGCCTTCAACTCGATTGATAATTCTTTCTGGAACAATTCCTGTTCACGTTGCTCAATGGCTTTTTCTGCATCTGTCTTCTCCACTGGCTTGAACTGAAGCAGGTCATTACGTTCAGTCATCATTGGTGCAAGAATTTCAGTTTCCCATTTCGCTTTCTCGGCTGTAACAAGTTCATTCACCTGTTCCTGCGTAAATGTTTGGTCTGACATTTAATCCATCCTTTCTTGATTCCTCCGACTAAATTTTTTTATAAAAAATAGACACCCCATTACGGAGTGCCTTAATTCGGAGGTTATAAATTTGGAAATCAATATGTGAAGGTTGATCAGTCCTTCATTCATCCTACAGGCAATTGTAGAATCAATGAAAAATTCATCTTCTCTATCACTATATAAAAATAATTAAAAGTGTCGTAAAGCCCTGATACGTAAGGGGAAATTGGCTGTTTCTAAACTGTCTTATTTACTATCCAATCTGATAAATACGACATAGCAAATGTTCTAATACGTCAATGTTAATAAGGACATATTGACCTTTTTTAAAAGTTTTCTAAACCCTTAACATTCCTTTCCCTATCTCCTTCCACATGGACACCTTTGACCCTTCCAAAAATCCCTTGTTATATATGGCTCATTTGCTCATTATTTTTAAAAAGTGTGGAGTTTTTTTGCAATTTTGAAGGAGTATTGGGGAGTTAAGCAGGGCAAAGGTGGGGATGTGAGATCAAAGGACAAAATGCCTTTGAAAACTATCTCTGACGTTGCCGAGTTTATAGACGAAGACGAACGAACAGTTAAACGCCTCCTCAAACTAAATTCCCTAATCCCACAATTGCAAAAACTTGTATCTGCTGGTGTTTTAGGCACAACGGCTGCCGAACAATTGGCATATCTGACTGAGGATGAACAGGAAGCACTGTTCTAACATGGTGAATCACCATGTTACGTTTTTTGTGAAAATTCGGATGTAACGGAGGTACACCCGTAAACTTAATCATGATGCACGAGTGAGTTTAAACTAACACTTGATAGGAAATTATCTCATTACCGTAATGGAAATGAGTTTTGATTATCGTGAATTGTGATATCCCACCAAAATGGGTACACCCGTAAACTCACTAACGAGATGTTATTGAGTTTCGATTATCGTGAATCGCGATATCTGAAAACTCACTAACCATTCGTTATTAAGTTAACTCTTTGCTTTGTATATTAGGTTAAGATATGCTCTCCCTTAAAGACCATCAGGTTTTTATGTATGTTCAGTTGATGGGATGCAAGAAACGTTATTCTATATGGTTTTTTTACCAAGATGTTAGAAACTCAAAGGTGGATTACCATTGAAAAAAGTCAATAAAAACAACGTATAATGAAAAAATCCTAAACCCTTAACATTTTCTTTTTCTTCTCATGCTTTCTCTAGCATGTCCCCTTAAAGGGCATCATGTTTCTGCGTATGTTCAGATGGATAACTTAAAAAGGCGCTATTTTATAAGAGTTTTTTAAAGTGTTGCCATCATAAAGGAATGCCGAAAGATTGGATTATCGTTCAAAAAAGTCAATAAAAATAGGCTATAATGAAAAAATCTCATTTCAAACACCTTTTTCTCTTTCTGTTTCCATGACACTCCCCCTTAAAGGGCATTAAGGATTTTGGGGAAAAGTCAGTAAATATAAGGATTTTTTCATTTATGGAGACAAGGAGACAACATGAAAACAGTCAAAAAACTCAATGTTTATAAGGCATAATGAACTTGTGTCAATTGTCGACACTATCTATTCCCTTAAAGGGCATCGTGTTCTTGCATGAAATGCTTATAAAATAAGGATTCCCAACAATCTGAGAAGCATGAACCAGTGAAAAAAGTCAATGTTTATATGGGAAAATGAGAATTTCTATTTTGGTAAAGTTTTGCGTGCCATTATGTCGTGCAAACATCCCTATCATATGGACACCTTTGCAGTGTTCAAAAAACTCAGAATAAATAAGCGTTATTTGCCTGTGTTTGCTTAGTCAGCGGTACGTTTTTTTACAAAATGGTAGGATTACCTCTCCTTCATCGTGCAGGAGTGTATCTCTGTTTCACTATATAAAACTTTTGAGTAGTGCCGTAGACCGTTGGTACATATGGTTATTTTGGCTGTTTCTAAACATCTAGTTTTTTATATTTATTTTTATTCTGTATCACTATATAAAGTTTTTGCAATGTAGTCGTAACCCTTGGTGTATGTGGATTTTTTAGCCGTTTCTAAACTTGGACATTATTTCTCACTCTGTATCACAATATAAAGTTTTTTTAGATATCCGTAACCACTTGATACATAAGGGATTTCTGGACATTTCTAAAGTATGACGCTGTATTCATACTGATAAATAGAATTAAACAAAAGACCGAGAAGCCTTATGTAGTAAGGGATTTCGGCGTTTTTATTGAATTTCTAAAGCGGTAGTTTTTTTACAACACAACATAAAAGACAGGGGATAATCCCTGCCTTATATGCTTATGATATTAACCTTTTGATTTTACGCTCATGAGATACTGCTACAGGAACACTACCATCTGGGAATTTAAGCATCCGTAACTCTTTATCATAGTCTGTAGCGTGCTCAGGATTAACAATGATCCCACGATTTGAAACAGTAAGGTTGAATTGTTCCAGCGCTTCTCCTAAATCGTCAACTCTGGTGATGGAGTAATAAATTCCTGTACCAGTATGATATTCAAACTTGCCTGTTTCCTTGTTTGCAATGACTACATAGTGAATATCCTCCAGTGAAAGCCATGTTACATTCGGCTTCGCATACGACATATTAGAATCTACAACTGGAATCATTGGTAAGTTCATAAATTAACCTTCCTTCCATATTCAAGAATAATATGATTTCTGACTTGACGTATACCCTCTATTTCCTTGTCTATTTGCTTTTTGCGTTCAGGAGTAGTTGTTGGTTCAGCCGCTTCTCTAACGAGCCGTAGATGCTCACTCATGTGGATTAGCAACCTGTCACAAGTTGCTTCATCCATTCTTCGGATGATGTGATTCAAATCAGTTTGTTCAGTCATGGTATCCACCTCACAAGTCCAGAGAATTAAGAGGGTTAAATTTCTCATTCTGTTCCGCTAACGCTGTTCCCCATAGAGCAAAGTATTTCAAAGTCATCGTAACGTTGGAATGTCTCAGCAATTTCTGTACAGTACCAATGTCACAGCCAGCCATGATCATTCTGTGGGCAACGGTATGTCTGAATGTATGAGCAGATAACCTTACATTTTTAAAATTCATAATGGCCTTTAGATGCTTGAATACCATTTTCAGTGCATTATCAGTTAGTTGCTTCCCATTCCGATCTGTAAACACATATTCAGGCATGTCAGAGAAGTACTTTTCAATGAACATCCGGTACTCAATAAACTCACGTTTCAATTTGTCTGTCATAGGGATACTGCTGGCAATTCTCTTTTTACCTGTAACCGTGATTACTTGGTTTACAAAGTCCATGTCTGACCATCTAAGATTGATTGTTTCACCTAACCGACAAGCAGAGCCAAGTAAGAAGATGATCAGGAAATAGTCACGGTAAGCATAGAGCGACTTGTCACGGTATTTAATGGACTGATAATAACGTAACATCTGTTTAATCTGTGCATCCGTGAACACTTCAATTTTAATTTCTTCTTTTGCAAAGATGATTCGTTTGGTCGGATTCGTTTTAGGCGTGAAAACTTCCATTTCAGATTCAAAAAAGTTAAAGAAAATCTTGAGGATATGCAGTTTAGAATTCACCGTTGTAGGATTATTCCCTCTTTCCTTTGCAGCAAGAAGATACTGTTTGACAAGTGATGCTGTACAGTCCTCAACGTTGATGATTTCATTCTGAACACAAAATTGATGGAACTTGTCTAACTCAGCCATATAAGCAGCCAGGGTACGATCAGACACATTACGGTATTCACGGTCAGATTTAAACTCAGACAATGCAAACTTTAACAACATACAAAAAGCCACCACCTTCAAGGATATGAGTCCCTAAAAGTGATGGCTTGTTTGCTTATAAACGTGTCACTGTGTGACCACTAATCATAGATGAGGGAAGAAAATGCTTCAAACCCTTGCTACGACTCTTCATATAGGACGGATGGGGATCGAACCCATGACCCCTACCCTGTCAAGATAGTGCTCTCCCGCTGAGCTACCGTCCTTCAATAAAATATATAATAGCATGATCGCTATCTATAAAGCAATATATTTTTTTGAGGGCACCATTCATTTCTTCGCGCATATACTGGAGGGCGAAAGAGGTGAGTGCTCATGCTACGGCTATGGTATTACAGTCTGATCTGGGCTCTGCTCCTGGCTGCAGGAGTACCCGGTGTTTCCAGCGGCTTCGCTGCAGCAGAGGCTGCAGAAGCGTCTGCTGCTCCGAAGCTAACCAGTACTTATGCGCTGCACGAGCAGTTTATCCTGATCGAGAAATCAACGAACACACTGACGTATTTCGAGAAGGGAAAGGCGGTGAAAAGCTTTAAGGTCGCCACTGGAAAGAAGCCATCCTTCACCCCAGAGGGCTTGTTCTTGATTCACGAGAAGGTGAAGAACCGCCCCTACTACAAAGAGAAGATCAAGGGTGGAGCCCCTGACAATCCGCTCGGTGCGCGCTGGCTCGGCCTGAATGTCAAAATAAACGGCAAGCTCAGCTACGCCTACGCCATCCACGGCACGAACAGTCCCTCCTCCATCGGCACATATTCATCCGCAGGCTGTATTCGAATGCATAATGAAGATGTCATCTGGCTGTATGACACGGTGAAGATGAATACTCCTGTACTTATAAGATAAATACTTTCCCATCTTCGGAAATCGGAAAAGACTGCAGCAGTGGAGCAGGACATGATCGCCTTCTACTCCAGCTGCTGACCGCCCTGCTCCTATAGAAGCCGCAAGGAAACGCGTCGCTGTCACGCTGCCTATGAGCCGTAAGGCGCACCAAACTCCAGGATGTTCCGATCGGGGTCCAGCACATAAATCTGAGCAAAGCCGGCCACACTGTCCGGCCGAGCTTCATAAGGGATGCCCTGCTCCTCCAGCCATGCTTTTGTGTCAGAGTGACTCTTGACCCAGAATGCAAAATGACCGTCTACCGTATCAATCCCCCGCTCCCTTAATGTATCTCCGCCTGGATGCTCCAGCAAATGCAGCTGCTGATCTCCGACCGCATACCAGACTCCAGTGGAATTAAAGGGAGGCCGGGGAATCTCCTGCAGCATCAGCTTCTCTGAATAAAAGACCCTGGCGATGTCCAAGCTTCGGACGGCCAGGCTGACATGATGTAATCCGTTGAAATGAATCATTTCTTGCCCTCCTTGGATCATTGTATTCCTTTCATTATAACGGATCACAGGGGCGCTGTCCTTGTCCAGTGAGGGTGCAGTTACGTCCCCTTCATCCCACATAAAGAGGGCCGCCTCCCGGAGAATGCATTCTCCCGAAAGGCAGCCCTGTTTTTACTTCGAAGAAGCCTGAACACCAACCGTCACAATCTCATACGGCTTAACCGTCAGCTGCAGCGGCTGTGTGCTGCTGAAGACCTGCTGCTCTTCCTGCTTCTGCTCCAAAATCGTCGTTTTGTACGCAGCAGCTTCTGCAAGCGTGGTGCCAAGCTCCAGCTCTGCGGCTTCGCCGCCCAGGTTGAACCAGCGAAGCATCCAATCCCCGGAATCCCGGTTCATCTTCATGGAAGAGAACGCCAGCTGCGGATGCTCCCAGGTAAACATGGAATAGCTGGCTGGCAGCTTTCCTTCATGGACCCCGGTCTGAACCGCTGCCCATGGCACCTGGAACTGGTAGGCCTGCGCAAAAGCGCCGTCCTGAATGCCGCTGCCCTGATGTGGAATGACCTCCAGATGAACGGTGGACTCCCCGATGCATTGAGCTTCCGGCGTCGGGAAGAAGCCCCAGTCGCCCAGCTCACCTACGGCGCGAAGCAGCGTAACGGCAATCGTATTGCGGCCGTCCCGCAGCACTTCATATTCGTTAAGGCCCAGGTTCGCTACCGTCAGGCCGGCACCCTCACCGCTGACATCCACGAAGGCCTGCTGATGTGCTGTATTGCTTGGATTCTCCCACTCTGCTGCCGGCTCGTTGCTGCGCTCCGCCACCTCAAACATAGAGTCCGCCCGGTGAACCGCGGTCTGCAGATCTGTCGGGAACCACACACGCAAGCGATGATCCTTACTCTGATTATTGAAGGTAACCGACATTTGCACGCCTTTAGCGTCACGCTCCAGTGTAATCACCGTCTTCAGCTTCAGTGTAACGGTCTCGCTTGCACGCTGTGCTTTCCGCTCCGGATAATAGATGAGCTCAATCTGCTCCTGCAGCAGCTTGTCATCCGCCGATACCGGTATATCCCACTCATGCACCACTTGAAGGGAAGCACGGAACGGAGTATCCGCAACGACCGTAATTTGTGCTTCAAGCCCTTTTGTACTCAGAGCTTCTTCCCCTTCCGGCTGCTTGAACATATATTCGTTACCGATGTCGCCTGTGTTCTCAAATATCCCTTGATCACGGTATACCTGTCCGCTCAGCTTATCGGTCAGGGTAAAGGAGCCGTCTGCATTCAGCTCGACCTTCAAGGCATCATTCTCCATGATCCGGTCGCTGCGGAGCAACGAGCTGTCATGGGACGAGGCGGCTGCGCCTTTTACCAGCGCCAGCGTCTGATAGCCCAGTGCCGGTACATTGGCGGCATAAAGGGTAACATTCACCCGGCGGCACATATACGGCTGACGGAAGCGGTCATCCGGCAGATCATAGCCGAATTGCAGCCCCAGATCCTCCAGCGTAAAGAGAACCGGCTGTCCCTGCTCGTCCACAACCGTCATCCCGGAAAGATCAACCTGCTTCATGCGCTCTGCTGTTTCCTTCAAAGAATAGCCATCGCGGAAGTAGAGCCGCTCGGCATCCAGCGTTACCGTCACTGTACCGGTTCTCTTCCAGCCTGTCGTGTTAAAGACGACGAATGGTACCGCGCCCTCACCCCACTGGGAGAATGCCGAGGTATCAATGACGTTCGCGATCGCGGCCTTGCTGTCGTCCGCGATATTCTCCGCTACATGGCGGCTCTTCTCGAAACGGGTCACCATCTCGCGGTGCACCTCATCGACACTGCAGCCGCAAATGCTGTCATGCGGATGATTCTGCATCAGTGTCTTCCACGCATAGGTAAACAGATGATGCGGGTATTCTTGTCCTGCCAGGCTTGCCATAGAAGCGAGCGGCTCCGCTACCTTCTCCAGTATGCTCTGTCCGGTCTGGTTCATCTGCTTCAGATATACCCGGGCGGAGGCTGTATTTACCAAGGTCCCCCAGCCGTCGGTACGCTGGCTGCGCAGCTCGCCTTCTACGGTGGACAGCTCTTGGCCCAGATGCTGCCGCAGCTCAACCAGATACTGATCAAAGGTAGAGTGTACAAATTCCGTATCCGGATACAGCTTGCCCGCCGTCTGGATCGCTTCCGGCAGATCGGTCTGGATCGGCTGATGGTCACAGCCGTTCATGTATAGCAGCTGACCCGTCGATGCATATTTCTCCGCATCTGCCAGCTTTCTTTCCCAGTAAGCCTTCGCTTCCTCTTTATCTGCCGGCACCTCATTACCGTTGCTGTACCAGTTGGCAAACAGAATTCCGAGTACCTTCGAGCCGTCCGGACCCTGCCAGGTCAGCTCGGAGAAGGAGGATTCATAGCCGCCGTCCGATACGGTATTATTGAATCCGGTAGGCTTGACGCCGCGCCCGAAGAACGCGTTGTCGATGCCGGACTGCACCATCAGCTGCGGCGTTTGGCCGGCTAAGCCGAAGGTATCCGGAAAGTACCCGATTTTGGACACCGTACCGTATTTAGCCGCATCCTCATGGCCAATCTGCATATTCCGCACGTTCGCTTCACTGCTTGTTAGAAATGCATCCTGCAAAATATACCATGGACCGATCTGAATGCGGCCGTCATGAATGAGCTGATCCAGCTGCTCTTTTTTCTCCGGCCGCACCTGCAGGTAGTCATCCAGAATAATCGTCTGGCCGTCCAGGAAAAAGTACCGGTATTCCGGTTCCTTTTCCATGGTCTCCAGCAGGGTATCCATCAGCTCGATCAGACGAACGTGATGCTTCTCATAAGGCAAGTACCACTCTCTGTCCCAGTGGGTGTGCGAAATAATATGTGCTTTTCTGGACTGCGTCATTGTGAATTCATCCCCCTTGGTTAGCCTTTAACGACCGCAACGTGAACTTCTGCCGGGCGGTACACGGACATCAGGCTTCCGTCCTGATCCACGGCAAACAATACGCTGCGATCGGTTTCCAGATTGAAGAAATAAGTGCAGCCTGTTCGGGGATCGCGAACCTCCACCGGAACATCAAACGACTGCTCTGAGCTGAACACATACAGCGAGCCCTCGGCAAAACGCAGCACAGTTCCATATACGCCGGCCAGATGGCCGCCATGAATCCACTCCAGCTCGGACTTGGCGCAAGCCTGCTTCAGCATATAGCTGTACAGAGCCGCCACCGGCTCTATGCGATCATTCAGCTCCACAGGCAGCGGACACCAGATCAGGCGACCGGTCCCCATCTGAACACTGTGCAGACCCGTAACCCCCTGTTCAAGCTTACCCCCACTGCGGACTTCCTTGCTGACCTGAGCGATTTTGCGGCTGCCGTAGGACACCGGGTAAACGGTGTTTCCAATTTCAAGAGCTTCCTCGCGGCGGACATTCACCATTTTGGCTTGGCCCAGCTCATTCTCAAGGCGACCGACCTGACGCCAGTAAGCATCGAGGCTAAGCGGTCCCGTCAGGAGAAGTACAGCTCCGGTCTCTTCCACGATCGACACCAGCTCTGCAAAGGCCTGGTCATCCAGGTTATGAGCGCTCGGCAGCAGGATCCATTTGACCGGCTGCTTCCGCAGCGAGCTGAGATCATATTCGCCCACGGCGCGGAAAGGCATGTTCAGCTCATAAGCCAGAACGCGCGTAGCCGTGGTGGTTGCCTCTATGGCCAGCTTCCGGTTGGAGAAATCATTGGAGTATGGGAAGACGACAGCGCCCTCCTCCAGCTCGCGACCCTTGAACAGATCCCGAATGCCATTCATAAAGATTCCGAAGTCATAGGATACGTCGGCCTCCGGCTTCTCCGTTCCGTCCGCGCGAACCGCCCCAATGTGGGATTCATTCGCATTATCCATATAGAAGTTCGTATTCCAGATCCATTGCACCGCTCCGGCACCGCCGGTTGAGAAGGCATAGGCATATTTACGCTCCAGTATGTTTCGCAGCTCTGCCTCACTGCGCTTTCCGCGGCCTTCCGGAGTCTCCACATACATGATGCCGGTTTCCTGAATGAGATTCGGCTTATCCGGCGTTTTGGCGAAGATCCCATCCCACACCAGATTATCGTTCAGCCACCAGGAATGCACGGTTGTATAGTCAGCGGCTTCGGCGTAGAAGAACGGAGATGGACGCTGGGCGCCCAGCGCCTCATCCTGTCCTACTGTGACCAAATGATCCGGACATTCGTCCTTGATCGCATCATACAGCTCCTTGGCCCAGCGGTTGTGCATGTCCATCGAAAAGAGTGCGTAATCCAGCCAGCGTGTTCCCTTCTTGGCCTGATGCATATCCTGAACGTCGAAATTAATTTCCTCCGCTTCCGGCGGAACCACATTGTCGAAATCCGGTAGCTGCACCGGAGTCATATTCCAGCGCTCCTGCAGCACCTCAATCTCACCATGACGCTCGCGCAGCCATTCAATGTAAGCCTGGCGCTCAAATTCATCTCTGGCTGAACGCGGACCATCCGAGAAGATGCGCGGCGGATCAAACATGGACGGCTCGTTGATCAGATCCCAGTCTACATGCTTGGTGTTCTTGTGACGCGATACGATCGAGCGGATAAAGCGCTTCTGAGCCTCAACGCTTCGGGGATCCAGATAAGGATTCTTGCCCTCCCACGTTTCCGGGGTAAAGGAGAAGAACGTAAAGGTCACCTGCAGATCATGCTTTTTCGCAGTTAGGAAGAAGGCGTCAATGGAACGCATGACCTCCTCGGACGCGTGTCCATCCACCTGCATAACATTGCGGTAAGCCGTCCACAAGCCGGTACGGATCCAGTTGATGCCGGCTCGCTTCATCTGGGCCATATCGCGGTCCCACACATCCGTATTGGGCAGGAACAAATATTTACGCGCCACATCTGATGTCATATAGGTCATCCCCACCACCGGCAGCGGCCGTCCGTCTTTGATAAAGTAGTCCCGGTCACAGGTGATCGGCGTGCCCTCTGACAGCAGCTCTGCATCCAAGCGCCAGAAGCCCTGGCGGAGTGTCCGCGTTTCACCGTGAGGACCGGCGGCGCTGCAAATGACGCGGTAGGCGCCCGGTATCAGCTCCATCGGAACAGGAATACGGATAAAGTCCATCTGGCCGCTCACCTCGACGGTCAGCTCATGCTGCCATACTTGAGATGACTGCTCTGTATGCTGAACCGTGATCCGGAACGTCCAGGATTCCTTTTCACCTGCCGTCAGGCGCTTGGACAGCCGCTGCGTTTGCAGCGTCAGCTGTGCCCGCTCTCCAGCTTCGAAGGAAGCGTAGTTCGGCTTGATCCACAGCTCGGTAATGCCTCGGGCTGCATAGTCACACCAGGAGCCCAGCGCCTTCAGGCCTTCTTCTCCCCATAAACCGCGGCCGGCCGGCTGATTCACAAAAATCCAGCGGCTGCCGATAAAAGGACCGCCCGTGTTCTCCCACAGCACGACCGGTGCCGATACCTCTCTGCCATTGTCCATGATTCCCTTAACCAGCGGGTAAATCCGGGTATCCATCGGTCCAGCCGAGCCCATCTGCTCCGGCAAATCACTGCATTTCGTGACATGCGGGACGAGATTCCAGGTCGGCTCTACCGGAAGCCATGCGTCACTGCCGCTAAAAACAGAAATATCCTGATGGCTGATCAAGCGCGAGACACGCGCACTGTCAACCGGCAGGGTTTCATGAATGTGAAGCTGCTGATGATAAGCGGTTTGCTCCGGCTCACAGACCCAGCTCTCACGCTCTTGCCGGACCGGAATTTTGAACGGTGCGCCGCCGATGGATAGCAGCCCGCCGCCATTTTTCAAATATGCAAGAATGGCAGGCCAGGCCTGCTTCGGGAAATAAGGCGCATGCAGATTGACGAAGCAGCTGCCTTCCCCGGCAGAGGCCAGGGCCTCTGACAGCGTGGAAGCGTCCTGCACCGAGCCCAGCGCCTGCAAGCCTTCCGCTGCAGCAGGAAGACTGCTGTCAGCGGCGGCAGGAAACGCGGGATCATACAAAAAGATCACGTTATTCTTCATAGAATCCCATCCTTCATCGCTTTGTACACGAGCTGGGAGAACAGGCTGTTCGACCAGGCAAACCATTTTCTTGTAAATACAGCCGGATCATCGACATGGAAGCCCTCATGCATGTACCCGGTATCTGCGTCTGTAGCCTCCAGCATGGAGATCATCTCCAGTCTTTCCTCGTCGGTCGATGACGTTATGCCCTGCATGGAGAGTGCCATATGCCATACATAATCCGGCGGCGTGTGCGGACTTCCGATGCCTCTGGCCACTTTACCCTCGAAGTAGAACGGGTTCTCCTTGCTCAGCGCGAATCGTCTCGTGTTCTGGTAGATCGGATCATCAGCACTCACATAGCCCAGGTAAGGAATAGACATGAGACCTGGCGTCCCGGCATCATCCATCAGGGAGTAGTTGCCGAAGCCGTCCGTTTCGTAAGCATAGATCGGACCGAATTCCGGATGACGATAAATGCCGTAGAGCTTAATGCCGTGGTCAATCTCCGCTTCCAGCTGCTTCAGATCTGCCAGCAGCGCCATATCGCGGAAGATCCATTCTGCAAATTCCTGCATATGGCGCAGCGCAACGACAGCGAACATATTGCCTGGAATGTTGTAATGGAAGTCGCATGCATCATCACTGGAGCGGAAGCCGGACCAGACCATGCCCGTATAGTTCACCGGCATGCCGAGACCGCCATTGCGGATGGAATCCTCCGGAATGCCGTTGTTGCGCATAAAGCGGTACGGGGACTGCTCGAAATGATGCTGCTCTACCTTGAACAGCTCGATCACCTTTAGCATCGCCTGCTTGAAGCCGGCATCGAACACATCGGTCAGGCCCGTTTCCTTCCAGTACAGATATGCCAGACGAATCGAGAAGCATAAGGAGTCAATTTCAAATTTACGCTCCCAGACCCAAGGAGACATTTCTGTAACATCTGTCGTATTCCAGTGCCAGTCATTGGCTGATTCGTTAAAAGCATTCGCATAAGGATCAATCATAATGTAATTCATGTGCCGCTTGATCAGTCCGCTCAGAATGCGCTGAAGATCAGGGTCATTCTTCGCAAACGGAATGTAGTGCACGACCTGTTCTACCGAATCCCGCAGCCACATGGCCGGAATATCACCGGTAATCACGAAGGTTGTTCCGTCCTCCATCAGCTTCGTCGTCGTCTCCAGCGTATTAGGAAAAGTGTTCTTGAACAGCTGCAGCAGCTTCGGACGGTGAGAAAGCTTGTCCTCTGCTTCCTTTAGCACATCCTGGATGGACTGGGGAAGCTCCAGTGTCGGCATCGGTATTTTGGGAAGTCTGAATTGTTCCATGCTATAGATTCGCTCCTTTGACGGCTTGAAATTAGAATTAGGCAGCATCTGTTTCTTCATTCGTTTATTCGAAAGACCTTCGGTCAAGCATCGGCCTGATCGAAGGTTTATTGGCCTCCATTACTCATCCATATTGAATTATTCCTTTACAGCACCAATAGTCAGACCTTGAATGAAGTAACGCTGGAAGAACGGATAAGCCAGCACGATCGGTCCGGTTGCCAGCACGACCATTGCCATCCGGGACGTATCCTGCGGCAAGGACTGCAGGGCTGCCATGCTCAATGAAGAGTTCTGGGAATTTTGCAAAATAAACTGCATGCTTGTCTCAATCCGCATCAGCATGGATTGCAGTGGAACCAGATCCGGATCATCGATATACAGCAAAGCGTTGAACCAGTCGTTCCAGTAGCCCAGGGTGCTGAACAGGCCGATTGTGGCAAGGCCCGGCAGCGACAGCGGGATCACCAGCTTGTAGAAAATTTTGAACTCACTCGCTCCGTCAATCTTGCCGGACTCAATAATAGCATCCGGGACACTAGTGCTGTAGAACGTCCTGAGGATCATAATGTAGAACGCATTGACCGCCAGCGGCCAGATGAGCGCCCAGATGGAATCCTTCAGGCCCAGCAGCTGCGTCGCTACGATGTAGGTCGGAACGAGACCACCGTTAAAGAGCATCGTGAAGAAGGCGAAGAAGGAGAAGAAGTTGCGGTATCTGAAGCTTTTTCTAGATACAGCGTAAGAGTACAGTGCGATCACGAACAAGCTGATCAATGTACCCACAACCGTTACAAAGATGGTGACACCGTAAGAGCGCAGCAGTGCGTCTCCGGTCTGAAATACATATTTATAGGCTTCCAGGCTCCATTGCTCCGGAATGATCTGATAGCCGTTGGTGGCAAGAGATTTCTCATCGGTAAATGAGATAATAAGAACGAACAGGAATGGGAACACACACAGAAAGGCAAAGATGCCGGCAATCAGGTTTGCTCCGATATTCCATCCCTTCGACAGCTGGTGAAAATCCTGTGGTTTAGCGTTGCTTTTAGACACGGCGCGAACCTCCCTTGAATTAAACTCGGAACATACATGGGTAAAGCCTAGAACAAAGCGTTATCTTTATCGTACTTGCGGACAATATAGTTAGATGTAATGACCAGGACGAAGCCGACAACGGACTGATACAAGCCAGCAGCGGTCGTCATGCCGATTTCACCGGTTGTTTTAAGTCCGCGGTATACGTAAGTGTCAATAACGTTGGTAACGGAATACAGTGTTCCGGAATCCCGCGGTACCTGGTAGAACAGACCGAAGTCAGCGTAGAAAATTCTGCCGATTGCAAGCAGTGTCAGAATGGTCATGAGCGGCTTCAGCATCGGAAGCGTAATCGCTTTGATCTGCTGCCACTTGTTAGCACCGTCAATCATAGCAGCCTCATACAGCGATTTATCAATGCCCATGATCGCGGCCAGATAAACGACACTGTTATAGCCGATCGCTTTCCAGAGACTGACGAGAGTTAGGATAATCGGCCAATATTTGGCTTCGGAGTACCACTGAATCGGCTCGGCTCCGAACCAGCCAAGAATTTGGTTCAGCATCCCTTTGTCATAGCTCAGGAAGCTGAATACGAAGTAGCCGACGATAACCCAGGACAAGAAGTAAGGCAGAAACATACCGGTCTGGTACACTTTCGCCAATCGCTTATTCACGATTTCAGAAAGTACGATCGCCAGGGCTACGGAGAGCACCAGGCCCAGCACAATAAAGACAAAATTGTACAACACCGTGTTTCTTGTGATGATATATGCATCATTTGTACTAAACAGGAATTTGAAATTATCAAACCCTACCCATTCGCTATTGAATATGCTGGCCAGAAACCCGTCCCGGCTAAAGCGATATTCCTTGAAGGCGATAATCGTTCCGAACATGGGCAGGTATGAGAAAAAGAGAAACCAGATCGCACCCGGCAGCACCATCAACAGCATTGCCTTGTTGGTCATAATATTTTTAAAAAAGCGCCCAATTGCTCCCATGCTTGCGTCCTCCTCTGTATGAAAGAATAGGAGGGGCGGTTTGTACAACCGCCGCCCCTCCTATACTAGTGTTGTCTTCAATAATTACTTGCTCGCTTTCCACTCGTCGATTTGCTTTTGAGCTTCAGCGATGACTTTGTCCATACCTGCGGACTTCAGTCTTTCATTTGCTTTTGGAATGAATTCTTCCGGACTTACTGTACCCGTCATCAGCGGGGACCAGAACTCTTCCTTCACGTTGTTCAGTGCAGCCAGCTCAGTGGACACATTCGAAGGATCGAAGTTGAAGCCGAGAAGCGGGCTTGCTGTACCAGCGTCATTGAACTTTTTGAACTCTTCCCACTTGTTCTCAGGGTCTGCAGGGTTCAGGTATGTCAGCATGATGTTACCCAGAGCAAAGGTAGGCATATCGTAGTTCTTGGATTCTGGCAGGTTCTCCATCACGTTCTCGCTCACTTTCTTGTAGTGAACGCCTTCGATGCCGGAGTCAACCATGTTACGCAGTGCTACGTCCGTGTTAAGCAGGTTCAGGAACTTCATGGCCTCTTCCGGATGCTCGGAGTTGGCAGAGATGGCCTGCAGAGATCCCATGACGGACCAGTTGTAGATGGTTGCTTCGCTCGCAGGGGTGGATACTACAGGGTATCCATAGCCTTGGCTCCACAGGTTGTCTGCAAATGGCTGGGAAGTTGCACGGTCCATAAACCAGTTGCCGGATGTGAACAGATCCTGGGTAGACGTTGTTGTTGCAGCTTCAGGCGAGATGTAACCAGCCTTGTAGTACTTGTTCATCGTTTGCAGATCTTCCATAAGGTCCGGCTGATCCAGCACGTTGATGACCTTCAGCTCTGGATCGTTCATGTCCACAGCCATTGGCAGATTCTGAATAATGTAGTCGTATGGCAGCGTGTTCAGCGGAGAGTAGTCCTTGCCTACCGCAAATGGAACAACATTAGGCTCGTTTTCCTTCACAGCTTTCAGCAGCGGCTCCATATCTTCCAGCTTTTCCACGCCTTCAATGCTCAGGTTGTGCTTGTCAAGGAGCGTTTTGTTAAAGCGCCATACCTCTTGGGCAGGAAGCTCTTTGTTTGCAGGAATACCGTAGTTATGTCCATCGACCTTGGAGCCTTCCAGGAACGCTGGGTCCAGCACTTCCTTGATGCCTTGGCCATGGTCTTCAATGAGCTGATCCAGCTCCATGAATGCGCCTTTTCTTGCATTTTGAACGTAGTCAAATGCCCAAGAGCTTGTGAACAGGATGTCCATTGGCTCACCGGAAGCCGCCATAACCTGCATTTTTTGCGTATAGTCACCATAGTCGATCATCTTGATGTCAACGGTAACGCCAATTTTCTCGGCCGTGTACTTATTGATTTCCTCTTCCACCATATCAATGTCCTTCTGTGGAGCACCGATGGTGTACCAGATCAGTTCAGTCGCTTCAGCGGGCTTCTCGGACTCGTTGCCTGCGCTTTCATTTCCAGCTTCATTGTTGCTTCCTCCGCAAGCGGAAAGCAGCATGGATGCGGACAGCATTACTGTCAGTGGCAACAGCCATTTCTTTTTTGTTTTGCTCATGTTTTACGTCCTCCCTTTTATGTCTCTCATTGCTTGCTACACCTATAAGGTTACCGGATGAAAACATTTTCATATAGGCGAAAAATTAAAGGTATTATGGTGAAAATAAAGAAAAACTGCTCTGAACCTTACATCAGAGCAGTCCTCGAAAGTCACCGGGTGACATGCCAGCGAACTTTTTGAATTGTTTATAAAAATATCCTGTTTCCCAATATCCTACCTGTTTTGATATATCCTGCACCTTAAGAGGCGTCGTTCTAAGCAGCTCCTTGGCCTTCTCGATGCGATATCGGTTAATGTATTCAGCGAAGGTTTCACCGGTTTCTTTATGAAACAGATGCCCCAGATAGACGGGATGGATATGATACTGCGCACCCAGCAGCTTCAGGGACAGGTCCTCGTGATACGCCTCATGGATATGCTGCAGAATCTGCTGGATGACAGGGCTTTTCACATCACTGTTCAGTGCGTCTACCAGATCGCTGACTGCAGCCTTGATGACCGAAATCAACTCATCGATTGCTCCCGCAGCTACAATCCCGTTTAACGTTCTTTTCAAAAAATCCGGGGCTGCGCTGTACTGAATATCACTCAGCTCCATTTTGAACCTGACGATCAGCTCCACCGCTGCACTATGCAGTATACCCGGAACGATCCCCGGCGTATTCCGCAGCGACGCAAAGTCATGATCGATCTGCCGGAACAGCTCCTCCTTGTTCCGGGCCGCAATCGCCTTCGCATAGTCAGGCCAGTGCAGCTGAAAAGCCTTGGCGGTCTCTTCCTTCCGCTGCTGAATATCTACATAGTCCACATAAGAAGGCTGCTGCAGCACAAGAAAATATTCCTGCGCCTCCTTGGCGTGCAAATAGCTGTCCGTTCTGCCTTCACCTAAGTCCTCCACGCTTCCCAAAGAGATCGAGATCACTTCATCATAGCAGCGCTCCCTGATTTGCCGTAGCTGGCGGATCGCCCGCGGCTTCTCCAGCTCCGGGTCCTGCATCGTGAAGATGACAACAAAATCTCCATCATCATCGACAAAATAAAGCACCTGCTCCTGCTGCTCCGCCAGCTCTCTGAGCACCCGCTCCAGCCTGACGCTTTGTCCCCGTAGCACCGATACCAGCACATAAGGCTCATCAAGAGACAGCCCCAGCAGAGCGGCGCGTTCCGCCAGCTCTTCTTCACGGATTTTGCCGGTGAGCCAGCGATACAAAATATTGCTTTTTAGAACAGACATATCATATTCATCCAGCAAGTAGCTGGCCTTCACCGCATTTAGCTTGCTGATCGTAGCTGACAGCGTCTCCTCCAGCTCCTCCAGGTTGATCGGCTTCAAGAGATAATTCTCAATCCCCAGCCGCATTGCTTCCTTCAGGTAGTCGAAATCGTCAAAGCCGCTCAAGATAATCACCTTGAGGTTCGGATGAACGGCTCGGGCCTCCGCAATGAGCTGCAGTCCGGTCATGACCGGCATGGAAATGTCCGTAATGAGCAGATCCGCCGGCACCTCCTTCAGCTTCTCGAGCGCCTGCCTGCCGTTTCCGGCATGTCCCACGATCTCCAGGTTAAAGCCCTGCCAATCCACAGCATCATACAATCCCTCAATGATAAACGGCTCGTCATCCACAATGAACACTTTATACATGCAGCTTCACTCCTTTGCCGTGACCGGAAACATGAGCTTCACGGTGGTCCCTTCATCCTCGGTGCTGTCTATTTCCATTCTGCTCTGCGGGCCGTAGGTCAGTCTCAGGCGCTCGCTGACGCTCCGCAGCCCGAACGACTCACCCGGCGCTTCCCCCGTGGAAAGACGCAGCTGCAGCGATTCCAGCTCCTCCGGACTCATGCCCTTCCCGTTATCTCTTACCGTTACCTCGACCTGATCCTCGTGACATTCAGCCAATATTTCAATGCGGTTATCCTCCCGTTCCGGAAGAATGCCGTGGACGATATAATTCTCGATCAGCGGCTGAAGAGACATCTTGATCATCGGCATCTCTTTCAGCTCTTCATCCACATGTAAATTATAAATAAACTTGTCTTTATAGCGGATCCGAAACAGCTCCAGATACAGCCTGCAGGCTTCCAGCTCATCCTTGAGCGTGTAATTCTCTTTCTTCTGCACCATGTTCTTGAACAGGACCGACAAGCTGTAGATCATATCTCCGACATCTCTCGCTCCACGGGACAGCGCCCTCATCCGGATGACCTCCAGCGTATTGTAAAGAAAGTGAGGATTGATTCTGGCCTGCAGCGCCGACAGCTCGGCATTCTTCTCATTAATTTCGGCTTTATAAACCTTATCGATATATTGAACAAGCTCATCTAACATCTCATTAAAGCTATGGGCGATCTGCCCCAGCTGATCTTCCTTCGTATCCTGTATTCGGGCTACAAAATCTCCCGTCTCTACCTTGCGCATAAACCGGATTATGTTATTCGTTCTTTTGGAATAGTTCACAATCAGGAGAGCGGGCAGGCTGATTGCAATCAGGATCCCAATGGAGGCGACCAGCACAATCGTATCCCGAATCCCCTGATAGCCTTCGGCCATTTCAGCCACGGGGGCTACCCCAACGACCGTGAAGCCGCCCTGGTTGTTGGACAGAGTGACCGTATAGGACTCCTCTTCCAGCTGGACGGTTGCTTCTGAATTAACCAGCCGGTCCGCATAGGGATAGCGTTCCCCATTGTACCGGCCGGAGGAATCATACATTACCTTGCCGTCAGCCGACAGCATCATGACATATCCCTTAATCCCTGGCGCATAGCTCTCCAGCAAACGATCCAAATCCTCTGCCTGGTAATAGACAAGCAGCTGTCCCAGGTTCTTATAGGTTCTCATATCATTGATCGGCATGCGAATGGAATACACCGGCGTCTCCTGATCCTTGACCAGGTTCCTCACCCATTCATTCGGTACCGAGACACTCGGACTCTCCAGCGCCATCGCATCCGGAATGTAGGAGCGGCTCTGATTCGCCTGGTACAGCTTGGACATTCCGCCCTGGGTGTACACATACATATACTGCTTCTCTGCACTATAGAGCATTAAATTACGAATGCCGGGATCATCGTCCAGCGCCTGCCGGAAGTAGTGAAGCACGCTTTCGCTGTTCCCGATCGGAGACTGGGTCATCCGGTCAATCCGCTTGGCCATATATTCATCGAAATCATTAATTAAAAAGTAAGAGGTATCCTGTCCCAAGGATGCACTCCGATACAGATCATTCGTATAGGATTGCACATTTATGTACTTCTGGTGCACGTAACGCTCCACCCGCTCTACCGCTTCCCGCTGATTCCCCAGCTCGTTGCGAATGACGGACTCAGACATCAGATTAAACATCAGGTAGGACAAGGTGACAATCGTCGTTACCGCAATGACCACGAACAGCAGCAGCATCTTGGTAAACATATTATTTTTCACATACGTGCGATACACGCTGCCGGCAGACATGGGTCCGTCCTCCTTAGCATGAGTTTGTTACAATTCGTACCCCATATCATACCACGAATTTCCCCGCTGTCCCGCTGTTATTATCAGGAAAAAATAAAAGATGTCCTTCTCAGAAGGACATCTGCCAGAGCCAAGTGTCTAGTCTTAGCGATTTACTACACTGTTGCGGTTGAATATTTCGCTGACTCTTCGGCGATACGCGGGCTCACAGGCAAGCAGTACGAGAACCTGATCCTGCTCAATCTGCTTCTCATACCAGCTTGCTTCATCTTCCGGTATGCCCATTCCGGCCAAAGCCTTGGCGAGCGAGTCCTCACCGCCTCCGATGCCGGCCCCTGCAGCACGTTCGGCAGCAGGCCCTGACACCGCCGCCGGCTCCGGCAGCACTTGAAAGCCTGCAGCAACCTCGCGGAGGATACCAACCACCATTTTTGATGAATCCCCGGTCTGAGGCGGCTGGGTGCCTGTAAGCTGGCTCAGCTTCTCCAGCATTTTGACACGCCTTGAAACGACCGAGATGTCTTCGGCCTGAATTCCCGCTTCCTTCAGCTGCCGAACCGTGTTGTACAGATCCGCCTCGGAGTCAAACACCCCTGCCATCAGTATATTCATGCCCCTATCATCTCCCTGAGTCTGAGTTAACAAGTATTAACCATAAGCGGCGGCACGCCAAACGCACAGATGGGAATACCGGAGTTGCATTCTCCAGATTAAGTATTACTGCATAAGATGAAGTTAAGGGAGGGAGCAAAATGCCCAAATACCGCATCATTGTCGATCTATCCGACTTCGCGCTGTACCTGCTGGACGGAGACATCGTCATCCGGCAATTTCCGGTGGCGATCGGGAAGCTGGCAACGCAAACACCGCCCGGCGAGTATACCATCGTCAATAAGCAGCCCAATCCGGGAGGTCCTTACGGCTCGTATTGGCTTGGGCTTTCCAAGCCTCACTATGGCATTCACGGTACGGACGATCTAGGCTCGATCGGCAGAGCCGTGTCGGCAGGCTGCGTCCGAATGTATAACGAAGACGTTAACACCTTGGCTGCGCTTGTTCCTATCCACACCCAGGTTACAATTCGGCCGTAAGCTAGCGGTTGGCAAAGGCAAAGAATGGACCTGGGACAGATGTTGTCCAGGTCTGGCAATATGGTTAATGAGAACTGTCAAGTGAGACGAGCCGCTTGATGCGGCGGCTCCAGATTACATACCCGGGAGGGATTTTCGCAATGCTTCAGAACAAGTATTTCCGCACCTGTCTTGGCATTATCGCCTTTTTACTTATTGTATATCTGCTTACGAAGATCAGCTTCCTGTTTCGGCCCTTTGTCGATATCTTCAATCTTCTGCTTGTACCTATTGCACTGGCCGGCTTCTTCTATTATTTACTGCGGCCGGTCGTCGACTATTTAGAGAAGCGGAAGATCAAGCGGGCACTTGCCGTACTGATGATCTATTTCGTCTTCGCAGCCCTGTTCGCCCTCTTTATTGTCACCGTTTGGCCGACGCTGCGCGAGCAGATTGAGAATTTCATCTCCAACGCACCAAATCTCGTACAGGATGTCCAGAAGCAAATGGATGAGCTGAAGAAGAACTCCATCATCGGCCAGTACATTCCTTCCGAGTCGGAGCTGTACAATCGAGTGTCTGAGTATGCCAATCAGGCTGTGGACTGGGTTACCAACTCCATGAGCAATGTCATCTCCGCTGTGTCGAATTTCTTCATTATCGTTGCGACCGTGCCGATCATTCTCTACTATATGCTGAAGGAAAGCGGCAAGCTGCCTCCGAAAATCCTTGGCATGCTGCCCCGCCGCTACCGGCGTGAGGGCCATGAGGTGCTCGGTGAAATGGATAACGCCCTCAGCAGCTTTATTATCGGCAAGGTTATCCTGAACCTGGTGCTCAGTGTTCTGATTTATATCGGTTTTCTGATCATCGGCCTGCCGTACTCTCTGCTGCTGACACTGATCTCCTTCGTGCTGAACTTCATACCTTATGTGGGAGCGATCCTGGCAACGATCCCCGTCGTGATCGTCGGCTTCATTGAATCCCCCGGCACGGCGATCTGGTCTGTGGTTGTCATTATTGCCGCCCAGCAAATCCAGGATAACATCCTGACGCCAGTCATTTATGGCAAGCAGCTGGATATCCATCCCTTAACAACCGTCGTGCTCATTCTGGTGGGAGGAAACTTCTACGGTATGCTCGGCGTACTGCTGGCTATTCCTGCTTATATGGTGATCAAGATTCTAATTGTACGTATTTACGAGCTATTCCTTGCCGAAAAAGTCGAAAACGCCTGACCTATCCCAAAAAACACCCTGATCTCAACGCCAAGCAGCGGCAGCGCTCTTGGCCTGAGAATCAGGGTGTTTCATTGTCAGTGGCTAACGCAATGGTTAAGCCTTGCCACGAAGAGACCGCACGACGAAGCAGTGTTCGTCCTTACGCAGGCGAAGCCCATTCGATAACGTAACCGTATCCCGGTCGTGGGCAGTCAGCGTCTCCTGGTAGGCTGTTAACGTATCTCCTTTCCACACCATAACACTGGAGCGGAAATATACGGCATTATCAAACTGGATGGAATGCTGGATGATATATCCGATTCCGTTCAAGGCAGGAGCATGATCGCTTGGCTCTACCTTGGCTACTAAATGAAAGGGAATGCTGACTTCCCCGGGAGAAAGAATCATCCGCTCCTGGACGGTATCCCAGGATTTCAGCACGCCTTCAGTCAAGGTCTTATCCTTATCCCGCTGCTGTACTGCAATGCGTCGGCCCACCCAATGCTTCAAAGACAATCACCCCCGATGATGTGTTTCGTCCGGAAGCTCCGGCAGCTTCCAGTCGACAATCTCCATGTCGTGCTCTTTCAAGAAAGCATTGGCTTTCGTGAACGGCCGGCTGCCCAAGAACCCTTTATGCGCTGCCAAGGGGCTTGGATGCGTCGATTCCAGCACCAAATGGCGCGTCCGGTCGATGAAGGAGCCTTTTTTCTGTGCGTAGCTGCCCCATAGCATAAATACCAGCGGCTCCTGCCGCTCATTCAGCTTGTGAAACACGGCATCCGTAAAGGTCTCCCAACCTAACCCTTTATGGGAATTCGGCTGTCCTTCCCTAACCGTCAATACCGCATTCAGCAGCACCACACCTTGCTTCGCCCAGTGCATCAGCGACCCATGATGAGGAGCAGGCACCCCCAGATCCTGATTCAGCTCTTTATAAATATTATGTAATGATGGCGGAATCCGGATGCCCGCACTAACCGAGAAGCTTAAGCCTTCGGCCTGCCCTGCTCCGTGATACGGATCCTGACCCAGAATGACTACCCGGGCTTCCCGGCAGGCCGTCTCTTTCAGAGCTCGAAAAATATCTTCTTTCGGCGGATACACCGTGTGTTCCTTGTATTCTACAGCCAGCTTCATACGCAGCTCTTGAAAATATGGCTTGCTGATCTCGTCCTTTAGCTGCTCGTCCCAGTCGTTGTTAAACAAAGTCCAGCGTCCTCCCCGTCATTTGCTGCTGTCAAAGGTTTGTATACCGATACTACAACGTTTTGGCATAAAAATAAACCGGCTTTTTTCCTAATTTCAGGGAAAACCGGTTATTTTGATGCTTCGCTTCCACGCTCTATACGGCGAACTGTGGTCAAATCCGGATCATAAGAGTCGCCAGGCGCCCGGCTTTCGATCTCCGCTATAACATACTCTCCTACCATAAAGCGCTCATGCTCCCGGACTGGCAGCCAGAAGCCGTCTACAAGGATCTGCCCGGTCTCAGAAGAAATGTCTTCAATCTTTCCTTGTACGATAAAGTGACCGTCCCCTTTCGCACACCCTGCGAGCATCATAGCGACCGCCAGCACCATGAGGCTGGTTGAAAGCCTAGTCATAACATTGTTTTGTATTTTTTCCAGCTTCCTGTCGTTTTCTTGAAGAATAACAACTTCTTTCTGAAGCGCTTTATAGACAGAATATACGGATGTACCGATCAAGATCATAATAATGCCAGCAATCGGGAGAAGAAGACGCAAAATGGCTATGTTGTAATAATACATTTCGGGGGTGTCCGATCTCGTTGTTTGAGGACACTCCGGATAAGCAACGAGCGCACGGGTGAGTTTCCAATCTTATTATCATTTGATATCATGCGAAGGGAGTTCTCATTAATCCTATTCGGCAATGGTCCCATCAACGGCACTTTTTGTAACTTTCTTCCTAATATTGCGTCTTTTATGTTACCCACATATAAACACAACATGAAACCAAAATAGTTGCGCTGCATAACAATCCCATCAAGGTGCTCAAGCAGCCGCTGCGGCATGCCAAATCCTCTGCCGCAGCCATGGCATTACTTCTGCGTCAGGGCGGCGCGTCCGCCTTTCAGATGATCTCCAACGGATGGAGAGGGAAGTAATTTGCTTGCCACGCAAACCAGAAAGCTGTTCATGGCAGCTAGGCGCTAACGAGAATGCCACCGGCCTCCTCCGTGAGTTTTTCCCGCAGGGACACGATTTCTCTTCTGACCTTTTTTTATTCGTTCCTATAACTTAATCTATTTCAAATGAGTCTTATAGTAATGAAAGTCAAAAGGTGAGTAGCATTGAATTTTATGGAAAGGTTGTGAAATTTTGAACATTGCGGGAAGCAAATTATTATACCTACTTGGACTTGCAAGTGTAATCAGTTTGCTTTCGACCATTTTCTTTATGATTTTCCAAAGCGATTTTGAACTGTCGACTGAATACTTCAGTGATGTAATCCAATTCACGACGATCGGCTACACTTCGCTTATCTACATCTTAGTGCCCCTATTCTTTTATTTGTATAGGGATGCTAGAGTAATAAATCTAATCATCATCGCTGCTGCAGTATTAGTTGTGCTCGCAGTTATCGAACAGATCATGGTAAGTCTAGATATCCATTCAGTCGGGTCGTACCGTATCTCTTCTGCATATTTATCGTATGGATTGTTTATAACGGGGATGATGATTTATAAGAAGCTCAATCCTTCTAAAAATGCTATGTCCGTCTTTGCAGCACTATATCCGATCAGCCTTATCGCTTTTTTGTTTATTATCTGATGCATATGACCCGTTTGACCATATTCCAGATATACCGACCTGTACTATCAAACCAACCAGTATTAGTATCTCGCTCCATGACTTGAGTCCTGTCTTCCTTCTTGCAGCGAATTTGTTCAGAACCAGAACCGTCCAAGAAGATTGCATCAAAGCAGCCCTCTGCAATAAACTGTAAGCGTACAACTTTTGTGCCACATAAGCACTTCCATCCTTCTTGATTGTACAAATTGATCCAAGCAGACTCGAAAAGATTGCTTTGATTTGAGCCCGCTGGCAGACTGAGGTAATGTCTAGCTGGATCAAGCAACACCTTAACATTCCCACACGATTTGGCAAAAACACAACATTAACCGAAGTGTTCAGATACGTCACTCTGCGGACAAATCGTAGTCCGAGTTAATTACAGATATTGGTTAATCGACAGGCCTGATTTGATATAATAAATTTATAGTGGGAGGTGAACAAGATGCAATGAACGAGAAAAGAAGAAAGACGAGATGGATGAACCGGTCAGGAGCCTGCAACGGGCTTCCAGAAGGGCTCGTGCATATAAGGTGTCATTCTTCTTTACTCGACCATATCTCAGGGAGCTGATCAAATGAACGTCCACAAGATGAATAAAGCAACGATGATTCTCATCGTTGCTTCTATGATCATCAGCCTTACAACAATAGCCATACTCATTGTAAAATGGTGATATCAAAATGACTTACAATTTCGCATCCAAAGAAGAATTGGCTGACTGGATCTCTAATGAACTTGTCAGCACTGCCGAAGCCATCGAGATCCTTGAGAGCACACGCCAGAACCTTCACTCGTTTGTAAAACGCGGAAAGCTTACGCCAGTTAAAGAAACCAACCGTGAACGATTATTCTGGCGATCTGACGTCCTCGCTCGCAAAGAAGAAGCTGCCGTTTATAACCGGAAATAACCCGCCTCAATGGCGGGTTTTTTATCTCAGAGATATCTTTCATTCCGGATCGGGCAAACACTACTATCGCAAAAATCCGTTCCCAACGGCAAAAAGGCTGATGAAAAACCAATCCTGAATTAATGCAGTTGATTAGCTGTAATTCGGTTTCAATCAGAACGATTTCATACGCTTGTTGATAGTTCTCAAGCATGTGTTCTCCTAATCTTTCTACTATGTTTTATAGTGATAGTTTTGGGAGGTTACACTATCTATTTTACAGACTCCGTCCAAACAAACCAAGCTTCGCAACGTGTGCAATACATCCCTTTCGGATGACCTCTTGATCGAATCCACAGCATGGACAGCATTGACTGTCGCTCAGTAGTAAAGCTTTTATATGTAGTTTATCTCGTCAAGCACTGATTTCGGTTTTGAACCCATTTTAATTTACAGATTTTAAATGAAATCAGGACCATGGTAAATGAAATCAATTAATCTGAGACCTTTTCTAACAGCGGTCTTAATTGATGAGTTTTGCTCATTTTTCAAAGCATATAGTAACCCAGGAATGTCACCTATTTCACGACAACACTCCGCAAGTGTCCGAATCCAATATATTCTCCTAGAAGGTTCTATTTCTCCCACGTTCATTATAGCTGTAATTGCGGTACTGATATCGATCTCCTCATTGACAGTCTGTTCAATAATAGTATTAGTTTCTGCGCTATCTCTTCCTTTGTTTTGTTCAAAGAATTCGTGTAATCTCGATTGTCTATCGTCAATCTTCTCCGCTAGTGCTAACATATCATCTAATAACACTGATCCCTCCATGAGTGGTTCATTATTGTTAATTGATACTACTCCCTCATAAAGTTCAACAATCTTTTTCCTGAAGTAACCATTGCTAAACTTCTCAACTCTTTTCAGATAAGCTATTAGCTCTTTTAAGTCCTCTGTTTTCTTTACCAAAAACCAATAAGGCAATGACGTCCCTTGAACACCAAGACTTGCAGAAATAAACGGCCAAGTCTGTTGGGCAGGTATCCCTAACTTATTTTCTCCAATATTTAATTTATCCAGACCCACCCCAAAGATGTCTAAAATAAAGTCTGGATGTGGAAGATCAACTACCTTATTCTTTAACCTACCATTAGCAATTCCCACATCTGCAAACCATTGGTCATTAATTTGGTTGAATTCTCTTCGCAAAAACTGTGGGGATACCGACAATGCGGCGGGATTTTGCTGATCTATCCTAACTGGAAATGCTTCACCACTGCCTGCAGCTCGAAGTAATGTTGTTGGAACTGCTCTGTTTAGCGCATCCAAAAGAAGCACTATATCACTTGCTGTGGGCGTTACGCTTACTCTTTCAAATGCATCAATCCACTCTGGTTTTACATCATTTAATTCCGGTAGAATAAGGAACGCTGAGCTGATAAGGACGCTCTTTTCTTGGGGTACATTCGAAGCATTTACTTGATTAGCCAACTCCTCAATTAACGTAGCTCTATCTTTGGTAATATCGTGTGGTTTCGGAATAAAACTCAGGTAAGGTTTGATTCTAGAAGACTTTGATAAAAGGAATAAAAATTCTGAAACATCATTAGCAAGTATTACTACAACTTCCCTTGAAGGGCCAAATCCTGCATGAAATCCTCCTGCTCGGGATTTCGCAAGAATTCGAAATTTTGAGGTCTTATCTATTAACTCCTTCAAATGCTTTTCTGGATCAAGGACACCCTTGACTAAAAAACTATTTTTCGCATTTTCTTTTTTTAGCAACGTGATAAACTCATCGAATATCTGAGAGGCTGACTTAAATTTACCATCACTAGTTAACAGTCCTTTAAAACCGTAATTCTGCGTCATACAGGCATTTATTGCCTGCTCAGCAGCTGCGCCTATTAATCCTACTTCAGACGCATACAATGCATTTGTTTCTCTAATGCCGCTTCTCAACGGTAAGGACAAGCCAATTAAGGCTAGATTTAGGCTACTTACACTAGCTTCTAGTAATCTTATGCTGTCTTTACATAAAAAAATAGGCATTTTGATACTCCTGACATTAACAGTATATGTAATCTGTGCATCCAATTACCTATAATATACCAGATAATAAACTGAGTAACTATGTTTTTTCCTCTACAAGGAACGTATTCTACAATCCGAATGAGATGTCATAACTTACCACCTGATCAGTATAACCTTGTACATTATAATTACATAGAGGTTTTTATATGTTTATTGATCCGATGTTACTCGCAACCGCGCAATCACCGTTCTCGGACTCGCGCTATATATTCGAACTTAAAGTATCTCTATAAATCAACGTGTACATTATTAAAAAAACAATCCCAATCCTTTTGTACCATGTATAATTAGCTAAACTTAAATTTGCACATAAATATCATACTGTACAAAATATCCGAATTGAGTAGCCTTGAATCCTTACTTCTACAACAGAAAAATGCTTTTATAACCCAATCAATCTCCAATCAAATTTCTGAAGCTTCAGGTTTCATAAATGGTGACTATTATGATAGCAGAACTAAGATAGAGACAATAGTGAAGGCCTTGTACGGCAAAAAGGCACTTGCTCATGGAGCAATAGTGAAATAAGTCTAGTGAATCGATATGAAGCGCTTATTTTAATTGAGCATTTTGCATAATTCCTTTTTTGACCTCAAGACAGTATGATCTAATAGCGCTCAACTTTGTTAGAGCACTCCGATTCTAAAAAAGGGCAGACCTGCAGAATTTTTGACTTTGCTCATTTTTAAGCTGCTGTTTGGTTCTTTTTACAAGCTGCAGAAAGTGCAGAGACAAGCAGTACAATCGCGTTTAGATACTGGTGAGTCGTCACTTTCTGAATCCTCCAGACATGCATCTCGTCTGCCGTACGTAAGATAGGTTTTCATTCTGGAGTTACATCGCTCTACGCTGGTGCGTTCGTTCCTTCCAGCGCTTTGTATCCCGATGCGGGCTGCAATATCACCGGAGGTCATCCTTTGCATCTACTTTAACTACCATGCCGTAGTTAGAAGATGAGCAGGCGGTCATACCCAGGGGACAATCCACCTTGCCGGTGGCGTGAGGGCATCGGAACTTCAAATAATCGCCATCGGCGCCCCAATACGTCATCGCAAATCCCATCGAACACCGAGGTGTTCCGTTGGTTGTCATCCCGACAGGAGGCTCTTTCTCGCCTCGGGGATTGAGAGGAATAATGGCTTGCGCCTTCACGTTTCGGGCGGCTTCATAGACCTTCATTTGGTCGTACCACGCATCAAGGATGAAGAATTTCGTGCGTTTATCGACAGCGAATTTCTCGATCAGACCGGGAGCCATTTCCCCGTCGTTCACATGTGCGGGCGTGACTTCGAGAGCTAATGGAAGCTCGCTTTTCTTCTTAGGCTGTTTTTTTTCGTAAGCATGGATAGCGGCGCTATCGATCGCAACGTGACTTCCGTCGATGATGCCGTCTTGCCTACAACGTTTGACCAAGTCTTCAGACAGCTGCTTAGCCAGATCTTCTTCGTCAGTTCGGCAAAAACTCGGCTTAATGTAGCGATAGACTGAGCTTCGCGATCAAGCGGAAGTCCACATTGACAACGAAATCGAAGATCGGTATCCAATCGATGATGCAAATCGGTAAATGTCTGAATGTGCTCGAGAGGAGCAGCGAGAAGTGCACGCAAAATGCCTTCTCTACAATGCCCATTAGCCCCTCGGGGTGAACGACTTATCAGCTCTTTAGCGTACGGACGAAGATCCAAAGTTCTAAAAAATATAGGCAATCGATCTTTTGAATGCATTTTTAACAGATCTTCAAAGGAAAATAGACTTTCTTGGAGAATATACAATTACAAGTGACTTCACTTCCTTGGCTCGTTTTCTGGTTTGGTCACTTGAAAACTTCTCCAAGTTGGGGTGAAGTCCTTTTTTTATGTTTGAAACTCCTTGTTTATCAAGGGCTCAGATTAATGCAAAATGCTCAATTAAATAAATTCCAAGTGGTTTTAAAAAACCGATAAGGAGCTCTATTGCAGCGAACGAACGGTAGTAGCAAGGCTCCAAGTAGGACAGGCAGGGCGACTAGTCTGGCTTGGGTCTGCAGATGGGCTGCCTAGTTTATTAAAAAATAGTTTTTTAAAAAAACGTAACCTTTTGTGTTTGGAATTGTTTATTAATATGAATATCCATCCTTAAAGAAAGGAGAACACAATTAACTAGGGAAGGTGAGACTTTCGCAGACCAAATTTTCACGAAAAATTATGAAATGAGAGGATGTATCTTGATGTTTAATGCGAAAAGATTACTTTCTTTCTTGTTGGCATTTGCTCTAGTTTTTTCGGCTATGGGAGTCGTTTCAGCCGATGTTTCACCTGAGGAAAAACACTTACAGACAGCAATCACAGAAGGGCGATCTACCACCCCAATTTCAGAGCTAAGTGAAGAAGAAGCCAATCGAGTAATCGAGAAGCTCAATGAAACTGCTGAGGTAATCGAAGTTGAGGTTACTAGACCAAGTACGACACCTGGAGCAAGTACGACACCTGGAGCAAGTGTTCAAGCCGTTGATGTTGCTGTTGTTAAAGTACGTCCAACATACGGGTTTTACAAAGTTAATGGTGCAACCGGCCATGTTTCCGTACACTTAGAAGTATGGGTTGAAGGTGGTGACATAGCTACCTTAATCAACAGGGTCAGGGGCTATGCAGCTTTTGCGACAAATGTTGAAGGCGTACGAGAAGATATTAATTACGTTCCTTTCCCACCAAATAAGGTGGTGTATGTTACAGAAGAATCAGATATACGTATAGATTTTGATACTGATCTGGTATTGTGGGAGGGTTATGCGACTGTTTCTTTATTAGGTGGATGGTCTGACGCAGATATTTTCTTCGATAACGAAAGGTACTTATAACCCATTTTGTTACTACTTAAAGTAATGAGATCATGACGCGTGAACAAAAGTGTATTATTGGCGTGCAGCGCACAAGACTGCACGCCCATTTTTATTCGGCCATTCGTTGACCTGGTTTGATAAATCCTATTTAAGGGAGTTTTATTAAAATGAAGATTCTTTCTAAAATCGATAGGCAGGCATCTAACGATCAATATGATGTTGCTTCTTTGCATCAAGATACGATTAAACAGGAAGTGCATTCTGTCAGAGACAATAAAATAGTAACCCGAACAATTGTTGATGGTGATATAGAGTTCACGGAATCAGTATTCGACCCAAAGGTAATAGCAGATGTTATCGTTGAAAACATAAACATTCAATTATCATTATATCAATTTTATGTCTATTACAGTGGAGTTAAGAATAAAGAAGCGCATAAAAAGGAGAAATTAGTTTATGAGCTTCGTTATCCTAATGAGGGAAGCAAGGTAAGTAATGAGTTATTATCTAGTTTGCTTACTGTCTTTGATTCCTTGAATGTGGTTTACAAAAAAAATATGATGATTATTGCTGCGATGCTATCCGATATAGATACAAAAATAAAAATCTATGATCTATATAAAAAATTATATGAGAAATCTCTGTTGAATCCATTTATTGTAGCATTTACAAACGAAATGAAAGTAGGGGAAATGGAAATCATGGGGAGTGCTGTCTTTCAATATGAGCCTTTCCTCGACGATATAGAATCGATTATTTTGAATCAGAAAGAAATAATGTTCATTGATTATATTGAGCAACAATTGAACCTATCCGATTATTTCATGTTTTATTGCTATGGTTGGAATGAGGATGAAGTTGCGGCCAGTGTATTACTGAAAAAGCTAGCCAAATATTTTAAAAGAATATTTTTAACTTCAAAGCCTGATCCATTCTCTTCGGAGCTTCTCATGATATATGCGGAACGTAAGTGATACTTTAAGGTGGTATGGAAGCGGTTATTATGTAGAGTAATAGGCTCCCAGCACCAGTTCAGAGGGATACAAAATGGTCAGTGATGCGATAGCTAAATTGAAACAGGCTCGACAAGCTCCAGAAGCTCGATAATAGGCGTGCCTCTTTTAGTAGGTAGATGCAAAGAGAGGGATATGGCCAGTCGTTCTCTTATCACCGGGATCCGGTGTAGAACGCGATATGTATCTAGGGATTATCTTCAAATCTTGTGCCCATGGAATATGTTATTGTCACTATTTGTGCCCCGTACGAATCCGTGTTTACCGTATATCCTGATGGTAGCTATACTAAGCAAGGCAAACTTTTCAATGGGGAACCTCTCTTTTTTATCCAGATTATACCATGATATTAAAATACCAGCTATTAATATTTACAATTAAAACATGTACGCTAATCGAAGTTTTTCCGTCATTTTAGCGCACCATTATCGCAAAGGTATACTCCCCTTCCGGACGTGTCAGAAGAGTTAACTCAACGGTAATATTCGCTTACAGCGTCCGGCATACGTATACGGAATCGCCTACCTCCGCCTACCCTAAACGGATCGACACCGGTATGCCGTTAAACAGGACGTAGAGTATTACAGCCGCGATTACAACGCCGATAAATATAGCCGTCATTGTATCCGCCGTGTCTACCGTTTCGGGTTCGTTCCTCTTATCCGGATCGTTCATGGCGCGCCTCCTTCCGCTTGTATCGATTCGCCTTATACTGCGTTATCGCCGTCTTGTACGATTCGACAAATAGGCCGACCGGATTCTTAACGTCAATCTTCGGCTGGTTCGTGCGCAGGTCTATCGCAGTATACGCGTACTGTTCGGCTGCTATTGCGATAATCTCCGTATCCAGGCGGCCGCCGAAATGACGTGATAATGCCGCGTAGATGTCCGCGAAATAGAAATCAGCGACCGAATGCGTATCGTTTAGCGGTAGTCCGGAGAGGTGGCGAGATAAGGCGGAAAGAATCGGATTGGCCGCGTCATACATACATTCATTCTGTAAGTCATTATTATTTAAAGTCTTAATACCTTGGGTCGGATTCTCCGCGCTTGAGTTTTCCACGTCCGGTATTTCCGATTGTGGAGAATCAACGTGTGGGACAGGCGTATCCACTTCCGGATTATCCGTATATGGATCTGGCCGCTCATACACTACCGTTTCATAGCCGGTTATGCGTCCGTTCTCACGCGTCTGGTGGCGTTCAATATATCCGGCAGCTTCTAATTCTTTCAATGCGGAATAAACCGCGTCTTTGCCGTCTTTTGACCGCTTAACGAGATCGGATACGTATACGCGCCAGTTTGACGGCTTAGACAGCAGATAACCGAGTAGCCCCTTCGCTTTCCATGATAGGCGCTCGTCCGATAGGAAATACGGATCTATAATTGCGTAGCCGCTATCACGCTTCTGGACGCGGACGATGCCGCCTGATGGCTTCGTCATGTTATCGCCCCCCTCCGCTTAGTTTTAGCGGTAAGCTTCTGTACCGGACTCGCCTTTGAATGCTGCGCTTTGAGATCGTCATTGACTAGCGCAATATACCGCCTTGTCATTTCCATAGTCGCATGGCCGAGCGCTCGCTGTGTCGCAAAGGCATTCGCGCCGTTTCGTAAGAACTCAAGCGCAAATACATGGCGCAGATCATACGGACGGATATGCTTTCCGATCTGTTTACCGTATAACTCCAAGCGGTCGCCCCAGGTATGGCGATTTAATTTCCGCCCTTCATACGTGCAGAATATCGGAACATCATCCGACCACTCTTCCGCTCTGACGGATATAAGTTTGCGAATAGATTTAATTGTGATATCGCAAATAGGTAAAGTACGCGCGATTCTACTTTTCGCTACCTTTGACGGCACGTAAATTTCTTGCGCGGAATAGTTGAAATCTTGCGGCAGCAAGGACAGCGCCTCAGACGGACGTATGCCGGTGTCCAGCGTCAAAAGGATTAACGTGTAATCTCGCAAGCCTGCGAATGTCTTCTGGTCTGGCGCGTCCAGCAGCGACTTTAAAACGTCTGTTTCGACTGCTACCGCCCGATTCTCTATCTTGCGTTTCTTTAGATTGGCGAGTGGATTTGCGGAGATATACCCTTGTCCTACGCAGTATTTAAAGAATGCGCGAAGATAGGTTAAACGGCTGTTAAACGTGGCCGGCTTAATATCATCGGACATATGCGTAAATACAGCTTCCTTAAGCGCCTCCATCGAATCCCAGGCGTTAGGATACCGCTTGAATAGTAAATTGACGGTTCGATCGTAATCGTGCGCCGTCTGTTCGCTGATTCCGTCTAACTGCTTATGGCGCTGGAACTCCGATAGGACCTCGCGCCAATGCGGACAGGCGGATTCTTCCGGTTCTATAATCCGTAATCTGGACAAAACAAAAACGCCTCCTTATTCGGAGACGTCTTCGAGTACCTTGCGCGAGTCCTGCGTACCTGCGGAATGTTCCGTTACAGATACGAAGGACCTCACCGCTATTCCGCCCAATTTTCCGTTGATGTGAGCGCATTTTTCCGCGTAATGCCGAGGACGGGGGTCGAACCCGTACGGTAGTCACCTACCGCAGGATTTTAAGTCCTGTGCGTCTGCCAATTCCGCCACCCCGGCATGATATATCGTCTTGGCGACAAGAACGATAATAACATGCTTGGCAGCTCATTGTCAACGACAAATGATTGGCAGCTATTTAGAAATATCAATAAAGCCTTCCCCGAACACATCCCGCACGTCATGAATACTGACGAAGGCATTCTTGTCCTCGGCGCGGACAATTTTTTTCAGCATGGCGATTTCCTGCTTGCTGATGACGATATACAGCACATCCTTGGGCTGGCCTGTATAATAGCCATATCCCCTCAGTACGGTCACTCCCCGATCCAGCAATTCCATCACCCGAACGGCAATCCGGTCATGATGGCTGGATATAATTGTGACCGCTTTTTTCGGATTCAAGCCCTCAATAATAAATTCCATAGCTTTCGTTCCGATGTACAAAAGGACCACGGTGAACATCACCTTCTCCACACCAATAACAAATACTGAAATTGCCGCCACAATCAGGTCAAAAAACAGCAACGCATAGCTCACATTCCAGTCCCAATACTTCGTCGCCAGCCGCGCCAAAATCGTCGTGCCGGCCGTCGTACCGCCTACCCGGATGATCAGCCCGATCCCGACACCTGCCAGCAGGCCCGCAAAAATAGCGTTAATAACCGGCTCACTCGAAGCTATCCGCCAATGCTCCGTCAAATGGAGAAACAGCGCATTAAAGCCCACCGCAATGATCGTGTACACGGTAGTTGTTTTATCCAGCAGCTTGTAACCGACCAGCAGCAAGATCCCATTCAACAGAATGCTAACCACCGCAGGTGACCAGCCCAGCAAATAGTAAAGGATAATCGAGATCCCGGTCACTCCGCCCTCCCCAAAATCATTCGGGATGACGAATACATTCACAGCCAGCGCGAACAAAAATCCGCCGATGATCAGCATCAGCATATCGTATAGTCTTTTTTTCATCCTCTTTCATTCCTCCACCTGGCGATAAATCACCATAAAAAAAGCGATTAAAGGAATAAACATCCCTTTAATCGCTCAAAGTGCATCGCTGCAGTCTTTAGCTCTTTTAACAATCTCCATTATAGTAATCGTGCTCCAGTTTGTAAACAACAAAAAGACACTGCGATATCCGCAGCATCTATGGTATATGCTCTAAAGTATAAACCATCCGGATCTCTATGTATGGCCAGGCACGAAATGTCTAAGCCATTGGCGGCTGATGGGGTCCCGGATTCTGATCCCTCAACACGTGAGGAGGCGTATCAAAAACATATGGCGGTGCTGGTGGAAGCTGTGGTGCAGGCGCAAGCGGCTCCGGATGTGCAACGTATTGGAATGTTCCTCCATCCGGTGCCGTACCCTGAGCCCATGGCCCGTAGGCGCTGGCGTCTCCCCGGGAGAAGTTATACAGCACATGGGACACCGCTTGAATCTCGCATTCCTTCGGGAAGGTAGACGGAACAATTACCCCTTCCTTCTCCTCCAGCTCCCGAATTGCAGCAATCCACTGATTCTGATGCATGGTGTCTCTCGCCAGAAGCCAAGACAGCATATCACGCACGCCACGGTCATTCGTCATCTGGTACAATCGGGATACCTGAAGACGCCCCTGGGACTCGGCCGTTAGATTCATGCGGAAATCAGCTAACAAATTCCCGCTCGCGGCAATGTATTTACCATTCCAGGGGTAACCGTTGCTGTCAGACGGCGCCGCACCCAGACCCGTAACGATCGCATGCTGTGGATTACTCCCCCCGATAATGGCAGCCACCACCGGATCTCCCATCGCCTGCTCCAGCGTTTCCATGGGTGCATTCTCCAGCAGCCGGGCGATCATGGTAGCAAGCATCTCAACATGAGCCAGCTCTTCCGTCGCGGTATCCATCAGCAAATCCTTATACTTGCCGTCCCCACGCACGTTCCAGCCCTGAAATAAATACTGCATCGCCACCGTGATTTCTCCAAATTGACCTCCCAATACCTCCTGCAGCCTTCTCGCAAATACCGGATCCGGGCAGTCTGGCTTAGCATGATATTGCAGCTCTTTAATATGAAAGAACAAGGATCGTCACCTCTTTGTAGAGTTATACCTGACTGTATGTGGCGAATGTCGTCGGTATGATACCTTTACTGCAAAATAATAATCCAAAACGATCAACTCCTTGTACCCGAAACAAGGTCCAAGCCTTACATTCAAGAAGCGCGGTTCGTGCCTTTCTTACGACGCATAGCCAAAATGTTCTCTGTTCGAAACACCCTTGGAGCACCTGACTTCAAGCAATCTGCCCGTACCAGATGGCCCCTAACGCCAAGCACTTCGATCTCCCGCTGCGTGATCGCTCCCAGCCGGTCTATATAAATAATTTCAACAATATCTCCAATGTACTTGCGTATATTATTCATGAACAGCCCCTCCTCATCCAATAAAAGAGAACACTTGTTTGTGTTATATACTTATTATACCCGAACACTAGTTCTCTAATCAATGGCTAAATATCGATGTGACGGTGCACTAAGGAAGTATATGGAACTTTATCAACGCGCCTACGTAGTCCTTTTTACGAGGTGATTGAGATGTTTTCCATGGTTCTGGGATTAACACTGTTGTATGTTGGAATTCAAATATTTCGCCATCCTGATGCTGATCTTCTTCGCTGGTTCTCCCAAATTCCGGAGGAAGTAGTTCGAAGCAAAGAAGAATTGCTAAAAGAACGAATCGGTGCTCTGCTCACCATTTTTTTAGGCATTGTGATGTCATTGTCAGGAGCGCTTTCTTTTTTCGATGCTTCCAGTCTCGGGCTATTTATCTTTAGTTTCATATTGGGCTTGATTACAGTAATATTTGGCATTTATGCGGTCAGAAATCCGGAATGGGGCTGGCTGCAAATGCTCGGATTGGATACAGAAAACGACGATTTGCATCGTTGGTTTATCCGAATCATTGCTAAAGGCGTTGTGATATTTGGGCTCCTGTGTATGCTGCTAAGCGCCCAGTTTCTTTTTGCATAAAATATGTTCACGCTGAATGTCATCCTTCATAGGAATCAAATCTGTTTCGAAATGAGGTGTAGCTGCTTGAAGAAGATCGAACATTTATTGCATTTGTGTATTGGAGGCACTGTACTTTTCGGAGGAATTTTTGTGTCAAGATATTTTATAAAGAAAGAATTTAGTGGAATTGAGCTAGGTCTAGCCAGTATCTTGCTTCTTGCTATCCTATTTATTAGATATTGGAAAAAGATGAGGAGATAAACAGCGGCGCCTACGGTCAGAAACGATGATGCTATAAAATCAGCTCATTAAATGTTATGTGACCATTTATGTGACCAAATTAAAAAATCAGGAGTAAAACGGTATTAATTTACTTTCCCCATCAACCCCCATAAACAGCAAAAAACCCTTGCAGCGCAAGGGTTTTTCAATAAGTGGGCCCTGAGGGACTCGAACCCCCGACCAGTCGGTTATGAGCCGACCGCTCTAACCAACTGAGCTAAGGGCCCTGATCATATACCAAATCCTATAAGTACATTATCAAGTAAGAACATTGGTTGCGGGGGCAGGATTTGAACCTGCGGCCTTCGGGTTATGAGCCCGACGAGCTACCGAGCTGCTCCACCCCGCGTCAATAAAAAATCAAACAGCGACAATAAATAATATACATGATCTCGCAGCAGCAAGTCAAGTCTGAAATTCTGGAATTCACAGTGTGGCCTCGGGTTATCTTTGCCAGTTATGAATTTAAGGAAGATATCGGACTCCATATTTGCCCTTTCGAGAGCGGTACACTTCAACGGCTCGAGGATCACCATAGCCAAACAGCCAGGCATCCTGCTCCAACCGCTTGGCGAAGCAGCCTGCCTGGAATTTGGTGGTATACAGCTTGCCATAATAAACCCAGTTCATTGGTATCATCTCCCTTTGAGCATGTCTAACGCAGTGTCGTTAGTATGCCCAAAGAGCCCGATTACATGCCAGGCTCACCCTGATCATTCTTCAGCTTCACAAGCTTCCATAGATCGTAATTTATTTATCATCCGGAGACTTTACCGCAGAAGCCTCTTTACTGTCATCCCTATCGGGATCATCAGCGGTACCGTTAAGCTCCGGTTCAGCAGCAGAAGCTGCAGAACTCCGGGAGTCCGGCTCAAGAAAGCCGTAATAAAGAATGCGCATCATTTGCTCCCCCACAGCATTAGGACTTCCCAATCCTTCATACCAGGGTACTCGTGCAGAGTATTCTTTGATGAAGCTAAGAAAGGCCACGAGAATATGGGGAGAAATATCCTTACGGATCTGCCCTTTTTGCTGACCTTTAAAAATCAGAAGCTGCAGCTCAGGAAGCACCTTTTGTTGATGAAAAGACAGCATTTTGTCCATCTGCTCCGGAAATTTTGCCAGATCCGATACGAATGGCTCACTGACGGCCGGAGAGAAGCGTTCCTGCTCTTGATACAGCCTCGTAAATGCTTCCAGAGGGTCCTTCGCCTCATCCAGCAACTCCTGAAGCTGAGCCCAGGACTCTGCTATCATTAAATTCACAACCTGATCCAGGAGGCCTTCTTTACTCTGAAAATGATTATATACCGTCATCTTCGACACCGGTACAGCTTCAGCAATCTCCTCCATGCTTGTCTGCATGATGCCTTGGGATAGAAAAAGAGACTTGCCGGCCTCCAGCATCGCTTTTCGTTTCGCAGTTGTCATCTACGGAATATCCTTTCTCTGCAGCAGCGCAACACCCACGACCAGCCCGGCAGCATACAGGCCTAACGGCACCAGCCACCCTGCCGCGCCCAGTCCCCCGCCGCTGACGATATCTGTTGCATCCACCAGCTGATACGGAGAGAGCAGTGCAATCAGCTCCATCCATTCGCTACTCCCGGACAGCATATCCAGGAAAAAAGCCAGTACAGCCACCCCGCACGCAATCCCCATAGCCGTCCGATCGGAAGCGAACCACGAGGTCAGCATATACCCAATCCCCATAAAGCACAGCACGAGCAAGTAGCCCGACCACAGCAGCAAAAGCACTTGGCTCCATGAAAGCTCACCCGATGCCTTGCTGTAAAGAAGCACCAGCAAAATGCCGCTGCCTGCAATATACACCAGGCTCATATAAATCCAGTGCGCTGCCGCTTTGGACCAAAATATACCCGAACGACGGTAAGGAAGCGTGAACAGGTATTCACCTGTGCCGCGATCCTTCTCCTTGGCAATGCTTCCCGCAGCCCAGGCAGCAGCAAATGAAGATAAAATCACGATGAAATATGGAAACACCTGTGTCGCCAAATACCCCTGCAGCGTGCGGAAGCTTTCGACATCCAGACCAAAGGCCTGAACCAATCCCGGCGGCATGCTTCCCAGCAGTCGCTCCATTTCGGGATTATCCACGAATGCATCTGCCTTAGCCAGCAGCAGCAGAATGAAGACGACCGTTACCCCAAGACACGTAAAAAAAGCACGTCGATTCTGCCGCAGCTCATGAGAAACAATGTTCCAGCTCACGCTTCTTCCCCCTCTTCATTACGTGCCTTGTAATCGTCCATGAACAGCTCCTCCAGCGTCGGCCGGCGAATTTCCAGATCCTGCACCGGCAATCCCGACAACGCGGCAAGCAGCGAAGACAGCTTCGGTCCTGATGCCTCCAGCGTATGATATATGCCGTCAAACTGTATTTGAGCATCCAGCTCCTTTAGCGGCAAGGTCTCCCTCTGATCTCCCGGGGTATCAAATTGCACGGAGACCCGGTGTGTACGACCAGAAGACAGCTCTTCAAGCCGATTGACCCGCAGCAGCTGTCCTTCCTTAATAAAAGCAACCCGCTCACAAAGCTTCTCCACCTCAGATAACACATGCGTCGAGAAAAAAATAGTCATGCCCTCCTGACGGTTCAGCTCTGACAGCAATTGAAACAGCTCTCGCTGGATCAGCGGATCCAGTCCAGAGGTTGGCTCATCCAGAATAAGCAGCTCGGGCTGATGCAGCAGGGATAGGATGATACCGAGCTTTTTCCGATTACCCAATGAGTAAGATTTCATTTTCAAATTCGGATTCCACTGCAGCCGTTCTGCGTAATTCATGGCTGGTGTATCCTTGAGCCTCCGTCCGTAGGCCCGGGCAGTGAGCTCCAGCGCCTGCTTTCCCGTCATTTGGGGATAAAGCATCACTTCAGACGGCAGATAACCTATACGCTTGCGCAGCTCCGGCTTTTCTCGATCCAGAGCCTCTCCCAGCACCTGCAGGGATCCGGATGTCGGATGAATCAGCTGCATGAGCATACGGATGGTTGTAGACTTTCCAGCTCCGTTGGGACCAATAAACCCGAAGATTTCCCCTTGCCGCACCTCCATATTCAGTCCCGTAACCCCGATCCGTTGTCCATATTGCTTGCTGAGGCCTACCGCTTCAATGGCGAGCATAACCACACCTCTTTTATACTTTTATTTTACTCATAGTCTAATTATATGTTAATAAAAAGCTATAATTCAATATATTTTATACTTATAATCATAATCATATAAAAATCACGAGTCATCAATGCCACTCCACCACCTACATCCACGCAAAAAAAGACCGAAGCTCAAAGCCGCCCCTCAGGCAGCCGTCTTCGGTCTTTGTCATATAGCTCCAGTTAAGTGAAAATGCGCTACTGCTTCTCGCCGTAGGCAGCCGGATTGGCTCTAAAGGATTGCAGCAGCTCCAGATCTTCCTTCTGGATTACACCCTTTTCGAGAGCTACTTCGGTCAACGCCGTGTAGTTAGAAAGGCTTTGCAGCGGCACACCCGCTTCCTCAAACGCCTTCTCGGCCTTGTCCAGCTGATAGCTGAAAATCGCCAGGACGCTTTGAACCTGTGCACCGGCTTCCTCTACAGCCTTCGCCGCTTTAATAGAGCTTCCCCCGGTGGAGATTAGATCCTCAATTACGATGGCCTTCTGACCCGGCTTGATCTGTCCTTCGATCAGATTCTCCTTGCCATGGCCCTTGGCCTTATCGCGGATATAGGCCATAGGCAGATTCAGCTTCTGGGCAACCCAGGCAGCATGAGGAATGCCAGCTGTTGCCGTGCCTGCAATGACGTCCGTGTCCTGGAACTGCTCCCGAATGATCGCCGCAAAGCTCTCCGCTATGAAGTCCCGAACTTGTGGATGAGACATGGTCAGCCGGTTATCGCAATAAATCGGAGATTGAATGCCGGATGTCCAGGTGAAGGGGTGATGCGGACGCAGGGCGACAGCTTCGATCTCCAGCAAATACGATGCGATTTGCTGAGGTACTCCGTTCAAGGTATTCATGTCAACATCATCTCCTCTATAATTTGCTCTGCAGCTTCCCTCGGATTCTGTGCAGCTGTAATCGGACGTCCCACCACCAGATAATGGCTGCCGCGGGCAATCGCTTGTCCCGGGGTAAGCACGCGGGACTGATCGCCAATACCGCTGCCGGCAGGACGGATACCTGGGGTCACGGTCTGAAACTGCGGACCGCACGCCGCTGCAATAGCTGTCACTTCGAGAGAAGAAGCTACCACACCGTGAAGGCCTGCCTGCTGCGCCATTTTAGCATAACGAACAACCGCATCCTCTACAGTTCCGGAAACGCCAATCTCCTCGTTCATCATCTGCTGACTCGTGCTGGTGAGCTGAGTGACCGCTATGATGGAGGGCATGACAAGGCCCGGGGTTTCCGCAACGGCTGCTTCGGCCCCGTCCTTGGCTGCTTCCATCATCTGCACGCCCCCGGCTGCGTGCACATTAAACATGTCCACACCCAGACGTGTTACGCTATGAGAGCCGCCCTTTACAGTGTTGGGAATATCATGCATCTTCACATCCAGAAAAACACGGTAGCCCCTAGCTTTCAACGCCCGGACAAAATCAGGTCCCGCCGCATAAAAAAGCTGCATGCCTACCTTCATATAGCACGGGATGCCTTCCAGCTGACGGATCAAATCAGATGCTTGGGAAGCATCCGGATAATCCAGGGCCACCATCAGGCGGCCCGCCATGGATTCATAACCGGTATTCATGAAATTCCTCCCTCTTTTTACTGTAGAACCGGCATCGCTTCCGAAGTGAAGTTAATTGTCTCCAGCATCGTCAGCAACTCACGTACAGTATCCAGAGAGGTCATGCATACGACTCCGTTCTCAACCGCTTCACGGCGGATTCGGAATCCGTCACGCTCCGGAGTCTTGCCTTTGGTCAAGGTGTTGAAGACAAAGTTCGCTTCACCCGTCCGGATCATATCCAAAATGTTCGGGGCACCCTCAGACAGCTTGTTGATCGTCGTTACATCCAGCCCTGCTTCCTGCAGCGCCTTCGCAGTACCGCCTGTCGCGAGAATTTTGTAGCCCAGCTTGTGGAAGCCCTTCAGCAGTTCAGTCGCCTCCGCTTTATCCTTGTCGGCAATCGTCGCTACAATGGCTCCTGTGGAAGGAATCTTCATGCCTGCACCGATCAGACCTTTGTAAAGTGCTTTGGCATATTTCACGTCACGGCCCATAACCTCACCCGTGGATTTCATTTCCGGACCCAGGGTTGGCTCAACACGGCGCAGCTTCGCGAAGGAGAATACCGGTACCTTTACCGATACATACTCGCTCTCTGGCCACATGCCTTCCTGATAGCCCAGATCCTTCAGCTTGCTTCCCAGAATCGCCTGGGTTGCGAGATTCGCCATCGGGATTCCCGTCACTTTGCTCAGGAATGGAACTGTCCGGGAAGAACGAGGATTCACCTCAATCACGTACACCTCATCCTTGTAGATGACAAACTGGATGTTGACGAGTCCGTAGGTTTTCAGTTCCTTCGCAATCTTGATCGTAATTTCCGTGATCTTGTCCTTCAGCTGCTGGCTCAGATACTGCGGCGGGTATACAGCGATGGAGTCGCCGGAGTGAACTCCTGCACGTTCCACATGCTCCATGATACCTGGAATCAGAACGGTCTCTCCGTCACAGATCGCATCCACTTCCACTTCTTTGCCCAGCATGTAGCGGTCAATCAATACCGGATGCTCCGGATTAATCTTCACAGCCTGCTCCATGTATCCCAGCAGCTCGCTGTCGGAGTAGACAATTTCCATCGCGCGTCCGCCAAGAACGTAGGACGGTCTTACCAGTACCGGATAGCCCAGCGATTGCGCAGTGCCTACCGCTTCATCCACTGAGGTCACGGTGCTGCCCTGAGGCTGTGCAATGTTCAGACGGGAGAGCAGCGCTTCGAATTTCTTGCGGTCCTCCGCTTCATCAATGCTGGCAAGACTCGTACCCAGAATGTTAACGCCTGCTTTTGCGAGCGGCGCAGCCAGGTTGATCGCCGTTTGACCCCCGAACTGGACAATTACGCCGATTGGCTTCTCCTGCTCGATCACATTCATGACATCCTCGAAGAACAGCGGCTCAAAGTACAGTCTGTCAGATGTACTGAAGTCCGTCGATACGGTCTCCGGGTTGTTGTTAATAATCACCGCTTCATAGCCGGCTTTTTGAATGGCCCATACGGCATGGACGGTCGAGTAGTCGAACTCGATGCCCTGTCCGATACGGATCGGTCCTGATCCCAGCACGACAATCTTCTCTTTGGCAGAGCCGATCACTTCATTCTCGGTTTCATACGTAGAGTAGTAGTACGGTGTGGACGCTTCAAACTCGGCCGCACAGGTGTCTACCATTTTGTATACCGGACGAAGTCCGTGCTCATGACGCAGGAAGCGGATGGACTCTTCCGTTGTGTGGGAGGACGCCCCGCCTTCTGTGCGAAGCTCGGCGATTGCGCGGTCGGTAAAGCCCATGCGCTTGGCTTCGTACAGTGTTTCATAAGTCAGCGATGCTTCGCTGCGGATGTGCTCCTCATACTTGATAATGCCCTCCAGCTTGTCAAGGAACCACCAGTCGATATGGGTAAGGTCCTGAATTTGCTGCAGTCCGTAGCCGCGGCGGAACGCCTCGGCAACCAGGAACATCCGCTCATCATCCGGCTTGACCAGGCGCTGCTGCAGAACTTCCTCGCTCAGAGAAGCAGCCTCCTTCAGATGAATGCGGTGCACGCCGATTTCAAGGGAACGAACCGCTTTGTGCATCGACTCTTCAAACGTCCGGCCAATCGCCATAACCTCGCCGGTGGCCTTCATTTGCGTACCCAGCTTACGGTTGGCCGAAGTGAACTTGTCGAACGGCCAGCGTGGAATTTTGCTGACGATGTAATCCAGGGTTGGCTCAAAGCAAGCGTAGGTTTGGCCTGTAACCGGATTGACAAGCTCATCCAGCGTGTAGCCCATCGCAATCTTCGCTGCCATTTTGGCAATCGGGTAGCCTGTCGCCTTGGATGCAAGCGCGGAAGAGCGGCTTACCCGCGGATTTACCTCAATAACATAGTATTGATAGCTGTTTGGATCCAGCGCAAACTGCACATTACATCCGCCTTCAATATTGAGGGCACGAATAATTTTCAGGGATGCCGATCTCAGCATCTGGTATTCACGGTCGGACAGCGTCTGGCTCGGTGCCACAACGATACTGTCTCCGGTGTGTACGCCTACAGGGTCAAAGTTTTCCATGTTACAAACGACGATACAGTTATCGTTCGCGTCCCGCATAACCTCGTACTCTACTTCTTTCATGCCGGCGATGCTCTTCTCGACGAGACACTGGTTGATCGGGCTGTAGCGGATGCCGGAGGATACGGTCTCACGCAGCTCCTCCTCATTCGCACAAATACCGCCGCCGGTGCCGCCCAGGGTGTATGCCGGACGCACAATCAGCGGGTAGCCGATTTCATCGGCGAAATCCAGCGCTTCCTGCAGTGTAGTTACGATCGTGCTCTCTGGAACCGGCTGCTCCAGCTCATGCATAAGTGCACGGAACAGATCACGGTCCTCCGCCTTCTCAATAGAGTTCAGCTGGGTTCCGAGCAGCTTCACATTCTCCTGCTCCAGAATGCCGGCACGAGCAAGCTCTACCGCCATGTTCAGGCCCGTCTGGCCGCCAAGCGTCGGAAGCAGTCCATCCGGACGCTCCTGGCGGATAATCTGTGTTACAAAATCCAGCGTAATGGGCTCAATGTATACTTTGTCAGCCATATTGGTATCGGTCATGATGGTGGCCGGGTTGCTGTTAATCAGGACAACCTCGACGCCTTCTTCCTTCAAGGCCTCGCAAGCCTGGGTACCGGCATAGTCAAATTCTGCAGCCTGACCGATAACGATCGGGCCAGAGCCGATAACCAGAATTTTTTTGAGTTGTTCGTTTTTAGGCATATTAGCGAGCTCCTTTCACGGCTGCAGCGAGTTCCGCCTGGCGCGGCTTGCGAATTTCATTGGTTTTATGCTGACGAATCATTTCCAGGAAATCATCGAAGAGGTAGCTGCTGTCATGAGGACCTGGCGCAGCTTCCGGATGATACTGCACGGAGAATGCCGGATACTTCTTATGCTTCAGGCCTTCTACGGTTTTGTCATTGTTGTTGATATGAGTTACTTCAAGATCAGTGCTTGCCACTGAATCCTCTTTCACTGTGTAGCCATGGTTCTGCGAAGTGATGTAGCAGCGGTCTGTCGCCAGTTCTTTCACCGGATGGTTGCCGCCGCGATGGCCGAACTTCAGCTTCTCGGTGTCTGCACCGGAAGCCAGCGCGAATAGCTGGTGACCCAGGCAGATGCCGAAGATCGGGTATTCTCCGAGCAATTCCTTAATCATATCCACGGCATATGGAACATCTTTCGGGTCCCCAGGACCGTTGGACAGCTGGATGCCGTCCGGATGAAGGCGGCGGATTTCATCAGCCGTGGTATCATGCGGAACCACGATCACGTCACAGCCGCGGGCAGTCAGCTCACGCAGAATGCCGCTTTTTGCGCCGAAGTCAACCAGAACGATCCGTTCTTTTTGACCCGGGCTGGTGAACATTTGCGGAGTTGAAGTACGCGCAACCTGGTTGCGCAGCTGTGGAATCGACGTGTCTGCCATCATCTCCATCAGCTCTTCGACTGATTTGCTTGACGTGGTCAGAATTCCCTTCATCGTACCATGGTGGCGGATGATTCGGGTCAGCATACGGGTGTCAATGCCGCTGATACCGGGGATGCCATACTCTTTAAGCAGGCTGTCCACGCTGTATTCTGCACGCCAGTTGCTTGGAACAGGCTCATGCCGGCGGACGACAAAGCCGTGTACAAAAGGACGGATGCTTTCAAAGTCATCCCGTGTAATCCCGTAGTTGCCAATCAAAGGATACGTCATGGTCACGATCTGACCGCAGTAGGACGGGTCGGAAAGTACCTCCTGATATCCGGTAATCCCTGTATTAAATACGACTTCGCCAGTCATTTCAGCATCTGCGCCGAAGGATTTGCCGTTGAACAGCGTTCCATCCTCCAGTAACAATCTAGCCTGTGCCTGCATTCCATTCACTCCTGTCATCTATATGTTAAATAATTTATAATGTCAAACGCCTAAATGTGACTGAGCTGGACTCTTTTATGAGTATTTCAGCTCTCCATCCACCCAAGTCATTACCGGCCAGCCCTTGAGCTTCCAGCCCGTAAACGGGGTGTTGCGGCCCTTGGTTGCAAAGGCTGCAGGGTCAACCGCCTGCTCCAGATCCAGATCAATCATCGTGATGTCTGCAGGTGCCCCCGGCTTCAGCACTCCGCTGTTCAAGCCGAATACGCGTGCAGGATCACTGGTCATTCGCTGAATGAGAAACTCCAGGGTCCATTGACCGGTTTCGACGAACTTGGTGTACAGCAGCGGAAACGCGGTTTCAAACCCGACGATTCCGAATGGAGCCAGCTCCATCCCTTTCGCCTTCTCCTCTTCACTATGAGGAGCATGGTCGGTCACAATCATGTCAATGGTACCGTCCAGCAGGCCCTCAATGCATGCCTGTACATCCCGCGGCGATCTCAGCGGCGGGTTCATCTTCCAATTGGCGTCCAGGCCGGGAATGTCCTCATCGGACAACACCAGATGATGCGGACATACCTCTGCGGTTACCTTGATTCCGATTGCCTTGGCCTGGCGGATCAGGCGAACCGACTGCTCTGTGCTGACATGGCACACATGGTAGTGTACTCCTGTCGCTTCTGCGAGCAAAATATCACGGCCGACGTGAATCGCTTCCGATTCGTTCGGAATTCCTTTCAGTCCGTGGCGCTCCGCAAAAGCCCCTTCGGTCACACATGCACCCTTGACGAGCGAGTCGTCTTCGCAGTGCGCGATAACCGGCATGCCCAGAGACACCGCCTTTTTCATCGCGTTCTTCATCATCTGTGCGTTCTGCACACCCACGCCGTCATCCGTAAAGCCGATCGCTCCCGCTTCCTTCAACGCTTCAAAATCGGTAAGCTCCCGGCCCAGCTCGTTGACTGTAATGGCGGCGTAAGGCAGCACCTTGGCAAGCCCGGCTTGCTTCGCCTTCTCCAGAATGAGGGATACCGTCTCCGCCGTATCCGTAACCGGCTTGGTGTTCGGCATGCAGGCAATTGTCGTAAAGCCGCCTTTCACAGCGGAACGACTGCCGCTTTCAATCGTTTCCTTATGCTCAAAGCCCGGCTCTCTCAAGTGAACATGCATATCAATGAATCCCGGGGCTACCAGCCTTCCTGCTGCATCCACGATTTCAGCCTGCTCACCCTGCTGGGGAAGCTCTTGATCACCGTTCATCATGGCTTGAATTTGTCCGTTCTCGATTACAATGTGCTGGAGTTGAAGCTGTCCCTCTTCGTTGATCACCTTGGCGTTCTTAATTATTTGTAGCACGTTTAGGTTCCCCTCCGCTGGAGAAGCGCGACCGCTTCTTGTATATTGTATAATATTAATTCAGTTTTGTGTATATTTATTAATTTTGTCCCTGAAAAAAATATTCCTGCTGCTAATCCCTCATCGCCCGTTCCATGACCGCCATGCGCACTGGCACGCCGTGTGCCATCTGTCTGAAGATGTAAGAGCGGTCACATTCAACAACGGCATCGTCGATTTCCACGTTCCGGTTAACCGGAGCTGGATGCATAATAATGGTATGTCCCGATAAGGAGGCTGCGCGTTCCTCGGTTAGACCGTATTGCTCGCGGTATTCCTCACTGGACTGAAACAATCCGCCGCTATGCCGCTCCAGCTGCACTCGCAGCATCATGACGACATCCGCCTTCAAGGCTTCTTCCATACTTACATAAGGAGCATGCTCGGCAAGTTCCGGAGCCGACATCACGGACGGGGCGCAGAACTGCACCTTCGCTCCGAGCTTCTGTAGTGCCCAGAGATTGGATCTGGCGACCCGGCTATGCTTAATATCTCCGATAATGGACACCGTCAAGCCCTGCAGCTCGCCGAACACTTTGCGCATCGTGTATAAATCCAGCAGCGCCTGCGTCGGATGCTCGTTGTTTCCGTCTCCCGCATTAATCAGTGGAATCCTCACTCGCTGCGCCAGCTCCTGCAGCACGCCGGACGGCTTCAGTCTGACCACACCTGCATCCACGCCCATGGACTCCAACGTGCGTACTGTATCGTAAATGGATTCACCCTTCTCGACACTGGAGGCCGCTGCGGTGAAGTTCAACACCTGAACACCCAGCCTCTTCTGCGCCATTTCAAAAGAAAATCTCGTTCTTGTACTGTTCTCAAAAAACATGTTGACAGCAAACTTTTTGTTCAGAATCGGCACCAGCTTCTCGCTTTGCTGCTCCCAATATGAGGCCCGGTCAAGAATCGCCAGAATGTCCTCGCGGCTCAGATGCTTTAATCCCAGCAGGCTGCGCTCCTGGATCGCGGTTGCGGTACTCATCATTATCGTTCCTCTCTCTGTGAGATGGTGACCTCGTCCTTGCCGTCATACTCCTGAAGCGCTGCCGTAATTTCTTCGTGCTTGGAGGTCGGCACATTCTTGCCGATGTAGTCCGGCCGGATCGGCAGCTCGCGGTGACCGCGATCTGCAAGAACAGCCAATTGAATCATCCGCGGCCGCCCGCAGTCCATCAGCGCGTCCAGCGCGGCCCGGATCGTGCGGCCGGTATAGAGCACGTCATCGAACAGGATGACTTTTTTGTCGTGGACATTAATCTTCTCTTCCGATGATGACATCAGCACTTCCTCACACGGCTTCGGTGTCGTTCCGTCCCGGTCATCCCGATAAGAGGTTACATCAATCTCACCCCAAGGAATCGGCGTACCTTCAATCTCTTCAATTCGTTCTGCAATCCGCTTGGCCAAAAATACACCTCGGGTCCGAATGCCGATCAGAACGCAGTCTTCAATGCCCTTGTTCTTCTCCAGGATCTCATGCGCAATTCTTGTCAGGGCGCGGCGGATTGCCGTTTCATCCATAATCACATGCTGCTCACTGCTCATGGGTTACCCTCCTTCTAGCTTGATTAGCGCCTGGTGTCAGTGTCCGCGGATACAAAAAACTCCTTGCCGCAAAGGCAAGGAGTATATGATATACACGTAGAGATTCCGATAAGTCTCTTGCTGTCCGCAGACAAATAGAGCCTACCCTGTAATGAACCTCGGTTCACGTTACCTTGCCAGCCTCACGGGACTGATTTAAAGGTGCTATTCGATTACTTGAAGTATGACAGGTCTCACAAGGAATGTCAATGTTAAAATTCAAACTCCACATCACTCAGACGCTTCTGGATTTCCTCAATGACCCGCTTCTCATCTTCAATGCCGTTCGCAATGAAGGTCACGGAGAAACGCACGAAGCTTCCAGCATCATCCCAAGGCACTGTGGAGATCAGCTTCTCGCGAATCAGGTACTGGGAGAAATCCTCACCGGAGGCAAAGCGGGCGCCGCCCTTGATGCCTTTCGGTGCTTCAACATACAGGAAGAAGGAGCCCTTCGGCTTCTCCGCCTTGAACCCAAGCCCGTTCAAAGCATCAACCAGCATATTGTGGCGGCGGGAATATTTCTCGGCGATTTTCTCGGTAATCTCCGGATGGTCCAGCCCCCACGCTGCCGCCTTTTGAATGGCGATAAATTGCCCCGAATCGTTGTTATCCTTCACATCACCAAAAGCCTTCACAATAAGCGGGTTCCCAGCGACGAATCCGATCCGCCAGCCGGTCATGTTGTAGGATTTGGACAGGGAGTGAAGCTCGATCCCTACATCCTTCGCTCCGGGAACAGACAGAAAGCTCAGTGGCTTCAAGCCGTCATAGGTCAGTGCTGCGTAAGGTGCGTCATGAACGACAACGACATTGAACTTGCGGGCCCACGCCACTACCTCTGTGAAGAACTCAACGGTAGCGCTGGCACCGGTTGGGTTATTGGGATAGTTCAGGTACAGCAGCTTCGCGCGCTTCGCGATCTCTTCAGGAATTGCAGTCAGGTCCGGAAGGAAGCCGTTCTCCTTCTTCAGCTCTACCGTGTAAACCTCTCCGCCCAGGTACTTCGTATGTGTTCCGAGTACCGGGTAGCCCGGCACCGTCATAATTGTGACATCGCCCGGATTAATAAAAGCTGAAGGAAGCATCGCCAGAGCGGGCTTGGAGCCGATGGAGTGCAGCACCTCGGTCTCCGCATCTAATCCTTCCACATTAAACACTCGGCTCAGGTAACGGACGGCAGCTTCTTTGAATTCAGGAATCCCGTTGTCGGCATACCCCCGGTTCTCTGGCTTCGCCGCTTCTTCAGCCAGCTTGCTGATAATGCCGCTGTCTGCCATCTCATCCGGCTCACCAACACCCATATCGATTAGTTCTACATCCGGGAAAGCTTTTTTGGCGGCTGCCTTGGCACGCTTGATCTTCTCGAATTTATAGATGGATGTGTCTTTCCCGTAATTTGCTCCGCCAATGCGGTCAGCGAAGTTATTCTGAATATATGTTTCCTGATATTGTTCAATATTCATAATTTGCATTCATCTCCTAGATTAGCATTTGTTCCATTCCTTCATATTGAAGCAAAACCGCAGAATGAGCCATGTATAAATCATCAAATGATTTGTACTTTTGCGGACAAGAAAATAAAGGCATTAAGTAGAAAAAAACTGCTAGCGGCTCCGGAGTGCCGTTAACAGTTCTTCCATATCACGGGGCAGCGGAGCCGTAAACTCCATATATTGCCCTGATTGGGGATGCAGGAAGCCAAGCACCGCAGCATGCAGAGCCTGCCCATTCATCTTGATGCCCTTGCTTCGCCCGTATACGGGATCACCCACCAATGGATGTCCGATATATTTCATATGCACACGAATCTGATGCGTCCGACCCGTTTCGAGCTTGAGCTCCACCAGATTGTAGTCACCAAGCCGCTCCACCACAGAGAAGTGGGTTACAGCATGCTTGCTGTTCTTATCTGTAACTACATACAGCTTCCGGTCTTGCGAATCTCTGCCAATCGGAGCATCAATCGTACCCTGATCATGGCTGATATTGCCGTGGACTACAGCAAGATAGCGCCGGGTCACACTGTGCTCCTTCAGCTGTGCAGCCAGTGAAGCATGTGCCTGATCATTCTTCGCCGCCATAATAAGGCCGGAGGTGTCCTTGTCAATACGGTGAACAATTCCGGGTCTCAGCTCTCCATTGATGCCTGATAAATCCTGACAGTGATACATCAGGGCATTGACCAATGTGCCCGACGGATGTCCCGCTGCCGGGTGCACAACCATGCCGCGCGGCTTGTTCACCACGATGACATCTGAATCCTCATAGCTGACCTCCAGCTTGATATTCTCCGGCACAATTTCAACCGGCTGCACCTCAGGCACCGTAAGCACCACATGATCGTCTGCTGCCAGCTTATAGTTGGATTTCACCGGCTTGCCGTTGACGAGTATATGGGCATCCGTAATCCACAGCTGAATTTGTGAACGAGATGCCGTGCCTGTCAGCTCCTCGGCAAGAAATTTATCTAATCGTAGCTTGGCCTGCTTCTCCGACATCTGCCACTCCTGCACGCGCTCCTCCAGTTCATCAGCCGGCTGTCTGCTCTCATCTGCAATATATTGGTTATGCTCCATCATTAGGATTGTCCTTCCTGATTTGTGCTCGAAGAAGACGATTGCTGGGCTTCCTGCTCCCGCTTGCCCTCCATAAATGTATCGAGGAGAATCAGCCCTACACCGATTACAATACAGGAGTCCGCAATGTTAAAGATTGGGAAGGTGTATGATCCGAAATTGAATTGAAGGAAATCAACAACCTCACCCATAACAAGCCGGTCGATAAAATTGCCGAGCGCGCCGCCCAGCACCAAAGAAAGAGCTACGGGCAGCAGCCTGCGCCCTTCGGATTTCACTTTTTGCATATACCAGATAATTCCGATCACAACCAGCGAGGTAACCACGATAAAGAACCACAGCTGATTCTGCAAAATACCAAACGCAGCACCGCGATTTCGGCTGGACGTAATTAAGAAAAAGTCGCCAATGACGGGAATCTGCTCTCCCAGCGCCAGACGGCTAGCGATCAAATATTTCGTTCCCTGATCGATAAGGAACACAATTAAGGCAATCAAATAATACATCACAGCAGCTTGTCACTCCGATCTTCTCTCGTCACTCTAGAACTCTGCCTTTACCGGGCAGAACTCGTCTTATTGTAGCACAGCGTATTTGAAACCGTCCATTCCTGCCCAAGTAAACGTACATTTTCCGCCTGTAAAAACCTCGCTCTCCGTGCAACCTATAAGCAAATACACCGCCTTAGGGCTTGAAGGGAGAGTGTAGCTATGCCGCATCTCAGCAATGCCCAGCTTCAGGAGCTTCGCAGCCAGCTTCTAGAACGCAAGCAAGAGCTGGAGCGATTGAACGCCAGCCATAATCATGGTCTTAGCATTTCGGAAAGGGATACTACCGGAGAGCTGTCCCATATCGATAACCATCCCGGGGATTTGGCTACAGAGCTCTATGAGCGTGAAAAGGACCTTGGCCTTCAAGATCGTGCCGAGCTGGAGCTCGAGCGCGTCATGACTTCCCTTGAGCACATGGAGGACGGCACATACGGGATCTGTGTCATTTGCAGGCAGCCGATTCCGTTTCAGCGTCTGCAGGCCGTTCCAGACACCCAGTATTGCAAAGATGATTCTCCCCGCAATATGCCATCACAGCGCCGTCCGGTCGAAGAGCAGGTGCTTTATCCGCCTTTTGGAAGATCCAGTCTCGATGAGCACGAATACTCCGGATTTGACGGTGAGGATACACTGCAAACTCTCGAGAGTATGGGCAGCTCCAATACACCGGCGATGGCAGAAGATCGCGAGGTGCACAGCTATAACGACATGGATTATGAAGAAAATGATGATCTTGGCGGATTTGTCGAGCTTTACGAGAACTTTGTTGCGACCAATATAGACGGCACCGAAACCTTTGTGGTACGCGGACCTCATTACGACAGCTATATAGAACAAGGTGAAGGAAGCTACCTGCTGGATCCCGGCAGCCAGGAAGACGCTGACTATGAATGACAAGCCTGTCCTGCCTGCTCTATCGCAGCTCCAGCTGGCGCTGAACAATCTGTACAATATCTGCGATATAATCCCCGACAATCGGAAGATTTAAGGCACCCAGTGCCTGAAGCAGATAAATAATCGTCGCCGCAAAAAAAGTAAATCCAATCGCAATCCCGATCCCCCGGGCTGTACCGGCAAGCAGGTTCAAGCCTACCAGCTTCCAGGGGCGGTGCAGCAGCTGCGTATATTCCTGAATCCGGGATTTCTCCAGCTGCTGCGCCATGCTTACGGTCAGCTGGTACATCCGGCTGACCTTTTCTTCTTCCGTGTTCAGGGACGCCTCATGCGCCGGAGCTGCACCGGTTTCTGTCCTTTCCGCCACGACCTGTTCCCCCTTGTCGCTTTCATATCCTACCTATTATGTGACAGGAGCCGCATTGGCATTCTTCAAGGCTTCTTCCACCAAAAAAAGAGCTGTTCTGCAGCCGGAGATTTCTCGTCTCCGGCTGTCAAGAACAGCTCCTTCGTTAGGGTGATCACCTTCACCAGCAGTTAGGCCATGTGAATGCCTACGCTTTTACCGCCGAGCTCTACCCGTTCCATCTCTCCTTCAGTACCAAAGGACACGCCCGTAACAAGGACATTTTCCTGCAATACGTCCTGGAATGCCGTAATGGCAGCCTGCAGCACCGGATCGCATTCCAGCGTCAGCTTCACACGCTTCTCAATGGGCAGATCAAGCTTCTTGCGCGTATCCTGAATTGCACGCACAACCTCACGCACCCAGCCCTCCTGCTCCAGCTCTGGCGTAATATCGGTGTTGAGCGCTACCGTCAGGCCATAGCCGGAAGCAGATGCAAAGCCTTCCTTCGCCTGCTTCTCCACCAGCAACTCCTCTGCAGTCAGATTCAGCTCCTGCCCATCCGGTGACGTCACGTTCACTCCGCCGTTCTGCACAACGGTCCGCGTTTCGTCCGGATTCATTCCTTTCAGGAAGCCCTGCAGAAAGCCGACATTCTTGCCATACTTCTTGCCGGCAGCCTTGAGGTTCAGCTTCAGCGTGAAATCAACAAAGCCGCTGTCGCTGTTTTCAACCACAATGCTCTTCACATTGATCTCGTCCTTAATGATGGCCTCGTAATCCGCCAGATGGAACTCGCGGTCCATGGAAATGATCAGCTCCGAGAGAGGCTGACGCGTCTTGATTGCCGTCTCGTTACGCACATTCCGGGCTAATTCAACGATTTGGCGAGCCGATTCCATATCCTGCTCCAGTGTCTTGTCAATCATGGACTCATCGGCTGCAGGGAAGTCGGCCAGATGGACACTTTCGCCGCCGCCCAGGTTCACGAAGATATCCTCGGCAAGCATAGGCGTAAACGGCGCCATGACTTTGGACAAGGTTACAAGAACATAAGTCAGGGTGCCGTAAGCAGCCAGCTTATCCTCACCCAGGCCGCTGCCCCAGAAACGATCGCGCGAACGACGGATATACCAGTTGCTCAGCTCATCCACATAAGCCTCAATCGCTTTGGCAGCATTCAGGAAGTCATTGACCGCCAAGCCTTTATCCACGGTTTGGATCAGGCTGTTCAACCGGGACAGAATCCATCGGTCCAGCTTGTGGTCCGAGCCCTTGAACTCATGCTCTGCCGGGTTATATCCATCGATGCCTGCATACAAGGTCAGGAATGCATGTGTATTCACCAGTGTATCAATCACCTTGGACTTGGCTTCACCGACGATGCCTCTGGAGAACCGCTTGCTGTTCCAAGGTGCACTGTCGGCTAGCAGCGCCCAGCGGAAAGCGTCCGTACCGTATTCGTCAATGATCTCCCATGGGTCAATGACATTTCCTTTGGATTTGGACATTTTCTGTCCGTTCTCATCCAGGATATGCCCGGTCGCCATCACCGCCTTGTACGGGGCTTTGCCCGTGAACAGCGTGGATACCGCCAGCAGGCTGTAGAACCAGCCACGAGTCTGATCAATCCCTTCGCAGATCATGTCTGCCGGGTACTGATTCTGGAACAGGCTGTCTTCCTTGAACGGATAATGATATTGGGCAAACGGCATGGAGCCGGAATCAAACCAGACATCAATAACCTCTGACGTACGCTCCATCACTTCTTCACAGTGAGGACACTTTACCTTAACCGCATCCACGTAGGGCTTGTGCAGCTCCAGATCCTCCGGCACGTCTCCAACGGCATGCTCTCGAAGCTCGGAGAGACTATGAGGAACGAACTGATGCTTGCCGGACGGGCAAACCCATACATTCAGCGGAGTTCCCCAGTAACGGTTCCGGCTGATGTTCCAGTCCACCAGATCCTCCAGAAATTTACCAAAGCGTCCGTCACGTACATGACCAGGGTACCAGGTTACTGAATTGTTGTTCTCAATCAGCTGATCCTTGACTGCGGTGGTCTCGATAAACCAGCTTTCCATCGCATAGTACAATAGCGGAGATTTACAGCGCCAGCAGAAGGGATAGCTGTGCTCGTACTTTTCCTTGCTGTAGAGCAGGCCCTGCTCGGACAGAGCTTTTACAATGTCAAGATCACAGTCCTTCACGAAGCGGCCCGCAAAATCCGTCACTTCTTCGGTGTAACGGCCCTGCGCATTGACCACGTTAACAAAGCTGATGCCATGCTCCCGACAAGTACGGTAATCATCCTCCCCATGCGCCGGTGCCATATGCACAATACCGGTTCCGCTTGCATCCGTCACGAAGGAGGCGCCTACGATGATATTGCCTTTTTCCGGCTTGACGTACGTAAAAGGAGGGGTATAGCTCTTGCCCACCAGCTCAGACCCTTTCACGGTCGAGAGCACCGTGTAATCGCCCTTCATCACTGCTTCCACCAAATTCTTCGCAACGATGTAAATACCGTCTTCCTGCTCGACACGGGCATAATCCATATCCGGGTTCACGGCCAGGGCAACGTGGGAAGGCAGTGTCCAAGGCGTCGTCGTCCAGGCCAGCACATATTCGCCGCTGTCCTGAAGCTTGAACTTCGCAGTCGCGCTGAGGTCCTTCACATCCTCGTATCCTTGTGCGACTTCGTGAGAGCTTAGAGTCGTCTGGCAGTCCGGACAATACGGGCTGACCCGGTGTCCCCGGTACAAGAGGCCCTTGTCATGAATGGTAGCCAGGATGTTCCATACACTCTCAATGTATTCATTCTGCAGGGTGATGTAAGGATCGTCGAGATCCGTCCAGTATCCGATCGCTTCGGTCAGCTCCCGCCATTTGTGCTCATATTCAAACACGCTTGCCTTACATTTCTTGATGAAATCCTCGACGCCGTAATTCTCGATTTCATGCTTGCCGGAGATTCCCAGCTGCTTCTGAACCCCTAGCTCCACCGGCAGGCCATGCGTATCCCAGCCCGCTTTGCGGATCACCTTGTAGCCCTTCATCGTTTGATAGCGGCCGACAAAATCCTTGATGACCCGGCCCAGCACATGCCCGATATGGGGGGCTCCGTTGGCCGTCGGAGGACCTTCATAGAAGACGTAATGCGGCTTACCTTCACGGTTCGTGATGGATTTCTTGAAGATGTCTTCCTTATTCCATTTCTCCAGAATCCGGAGCTCCCGGCTCCTCGCTCTTTCCTTCACATCCACTTTGTTCATACGTGTCGTTCTTCCTTTCCTTGTGCAGGTTAAATTTCCATGTGTATTCCAGCAGAAATCCACAAAAAGAGGCCCCCGCCCCTGTAAGGGACGAGAACCTTTCGCTCGCGTGACCACCCTAATTCCGTAGCTGCATTGACTGCACAACGGCACCTTAAGTCCATGCTCAAGGGCATGGTACCGATGTAACGTTCGGTCATACGGCTGCTGCCTACCCACAAGCTCTTACACTGCTTCGGCACAGCTTCTCCGGGAGGATCTTCCTTTAAGGTCTGAACATTGGCTTTCAGCACGCGGCCAACTCTCTGGAGATCAGATGTCCCAAAGTACTTATCCCATCAACGAATTCACACTATACATTCCTAGTTATGATAATAGTTATAGTCCCTTTACATCCAAATGTCAACTCTGGCGTATTCCTAGTAAGCTTCCCGGGTTTCCAGGCTCGGCTCACGCTTCTCCAGCGATTCCCACCCGTCATGCTTCAGAAGCTCCAGCTGAGCCTCCACCAACGAGCGGAAGCGTGTACGGTAGATGGACGCCTGCTTCTTGAGCTCCTCTACCTCCAGCGCGATCTTCCGTGACTTCCCGAGGGCGTCATTGATAATCCGGTCGGCATTCTTCTCCGATTCCTTCACGATGAGCTCGGCTTCCTTCTTGGCATTAATCTTGACCTCATCGGCCGCTTCCTGAGCAACAATGATCGTCTTGGACAGCGTCTCTTCGATATTCGTAAAATGATCCAGCCGCTCCTGCATAGCCATCAGCTGGTTCTTCATTTCCTTGTTCTCGCGGATCACACTCTCGTAATCCTTAATGACCTGGTCCAGAAACTCATTGACCTCATCCTCGTCATAACCGCGGAGCCGGCGGGAAAACTCCTTATTATGTATATCCAGCGGCGTTAATGACATGATGTCCACCTCCTATAAATATGAGCTTGCTCTTGGTTTTCGACAAAAAAACGGCAATTCCTTCAAACGGCTCAAGTATATTTGCCGACCTTGACGCGGTATCGCCCTTTCTTCGTCAGCCCACCGGTTTCAAGCACCTTAAACCTTCCCAATCCCTGGATCGAGACCATGTCGCCGTCACTAAGGATCGCAGAAGGGTCTTCCTCCACCTTCCAGTTGACCCGGCATCGTCCTGCCTTGATAGGGTCGAGAATCTTGGCGCGGCTCATGCGGTGAACGTCACTGCTAATGCCGTCCAGCCGAAGTGACGCCACTGTCAGCTCCATTTCCTGCAGCTTCGTCTCCTTCACGCGGAGCTTCTCCACAGGCAGAATCTCTGTCATCACATGAACCCGGTGAACCTGGCTTAAATTGAGGTGCAGATAAGATGAAATATCAGCGCTTACGACTGCATGACAGCCATCTTCCAAGACATGAATATCTCCGATCTTGGACCGCTTGATGCCAAGCCCCAGAATAGAGCCCATGTAATCACCATGCTCCAGCGCCAGAAACTTCTGGTCCCCTGAGGTCACAGACAGCACCTGCAGCCCCCAATCCTCTCCGGCAGGGTCCCGGTAATCCGGGGCGACCCAGCCGCGCGTTCTCTCCGCATCCGGATGCCCCCCCTCAAAAAAAACATGGACATCGGGATGGCGATGGGCCAGGCTCTCCAAAATATAGCGCTGGCGCGGATCCAGAAAATCCGTCAGCTTCACCTCGTGATATTGACCGGCATGCTCTACCCATTCCCAGGCCTTGTCCACGAAATCACGTTCATCCCGGTGAAAATGGTTGTATATATCTGGCTGCATCATCTTATCCCGTGTCCCTTCTTAACGTTAGCTTAGATAGCCAATAATGGCGTATACACCGTTCTGGGCCAGACGCAAGACGAACAGGGCCACAATCGGAGAAATATCCAGCATTCCGCCAATCGGCGGAATAAATCTGCGGAAAGGCGCCAGGTATGGCTCTACCAGCTTGCCCAGCAGCTCACCAATAAAGCTCTCCCTTACGTTCGGCAGCCATGACATAAGAACATAGACCAGAATCATATAGAAATAAATTTGAAATAACACATCTACCAAGCTTACAAGACCTGTCAAGCAACACTCACCTCATTCTGTTATACTCGTGCTCCTCACCGAGAATTTCCGAGATGGAGCCCTGAATTTCTACGGTGTCCGGGGTGCAGAGAAAAATATTACCACCAAGCTTGGAAATCCCGCCTCCCAGAGCATAAACCGTTCCGCTTAGAAAATCTATGATTCTCAAGGCCTGATCATTCCGTACGCGCTGGAGATTGACCACGACCGAGCGGTAGGATTTCAGCTGATCTGCAATTTCCTGCGCCTCCTCATAGGAGCGGGGCTCGATTAATACAACCTTCACATTTTTCTGAGAATGTATACTCACCACATTGCCGCCTTTAAGGTTTCTACGGTTGTCCACCGGAGGCTGCTCCTCCGGCTCGTCCAGCACTTCACGCTCCACAACCTCTTCTTCCTCCTGCAAGCCGAGGAAATTCATAAACCGGTTCATCACACCCATGAAGCATTCCTCCTACTTTCCCACTAAAATAGAGCCCAGACGCACCCAGGTCGCTCCTTCTTCAATGGCGACCTCGAAATCATTAGACATTCCCATCGAAAGCTCCGTCATTGGCTCCGGCGTCAGCGCCTGTCTGTTCAACTCGTTTCTTAGCTGTCTCAATCCGCGGAATACCGGTCTTGTATCCTCTGCAGACGATTCATAAGGAGCCATGGTCATTAAACCCTGAACCTGAATATGCTTCATGCCGCTCAATGTTTTAAGAAAGTCAGCGGCCTGTTCCGGCTTCAGTCCGTATTTGGTGGACTCGCCTGAAATATTGACCTGAACCAAAGCGGATACGGTCAGGTCCAGCTGCTCGGCCCGCCGGTCGAGCTCCTTGGCCAGGGAAAGCCTGTCCAGCGAATGAATATATGAAAACTTGCCGATGACATCCTTCACCTTATTGCTCTGAAGATGGCCGATAAAATGCCAAATCCCCCGCTCTCCCAAAGCACGCCATTTCTCCTCAGCAGTCTGCCAGCGGTTCTCGCCAATGTGAACGATGCCCTCTTGAAGCACCTCTTCGGTCATCGCTGTCGAGACATATTTCGTCACAGCGATCACCTTCACCTCATTCCGCGATCTTCCGCTTCGCCGGCAGGCCTCGCTGATCCGCTGCTCTACCAGGTCTACGCGCTCTTTCAAACCCAAGGGAAAGCTCACCTCTTTCTGATTCCCATCCAGCTAGCCATACGTCCTGTAACGCCGCCGTCCTTCCGGTATGAGAAAAACAAGTCATTGCGGCAGCTCGTGCACCATGTAGTACATTCGATATGATCCGCCAATATTCCTGCTTTTATCATAATGTGTCTGTTTATTTCTTTCAAGTTTAGCATCGTCTTACCGCCGCCTTTTTCCTCAAAAAAAGGTTCCCTCTGGCGTTCCTGTCGCTCTCGCGAAAGCTGCAGCCCGGCAATCCGCGCCATGACCACCTGATCCACCTCGTAGCAGCACATCCCGATCGAGGGCCCGATGGCGCACCGGATGTCAGCCGAGCGGCTGCCGTAATGCTCATTCATCCGCTCAACCATGGCTTCAGCGATACCGGATACGGTCCCTTTCCAGCCGGCATGAGCCAGACCCACAACACCGCGTACCGGGTCCAGGAAATACAAGGGCACACAGTCGGCATAAAAAGAAGTCAGCAGCACCCCCGGAACGTTTGTCAGCAGGCCATCACTATCCTGAATGGCTGTATGGCGGCCGGTGCTGCCCGCTCCGCGATCCTTCTCCCCAATGACGGCAATCCTGCGTCCATGCACCTGCTCGGCGCAGGTCCAGTCCTGCAGGGTAAAGCCGAGGTGTTCTGCAAGCATACGGCGGTTATGGATGACGGTATCATGATCATCCCCGACGTGAAACGCCAAATTCAATGTATCGTACGGAGCCGTTCCAAGACCACCCCTGCGGCCGGTAAAGCCGGCAGTTATTCCGCCTTCTTCTTGATCCCAGGAAGAAAGCGTAAAGTGCAGCGGCGTCTCCGGCTCCTGCTGTTTGAATACATCCATTTCTCCACTCACCTCAACATCAGTGTACCAGAAAATGAGCTGCGCTACATCGCAGCTCAGCTCTCAATACATTTTTCGATCCCGGCGCTGTGTCTCCGGTGTCTCCACATAGGTCTCTGCACTCGGCTCTTCCACGGTCTTGCGGACTTCTTCCATCTTGACCAGCACGACATCGGACCCGATCTTGACGATATTGCGCCAAGGTATAATAAGGTCGCTTCCCCCGCCAAACAGCCCCATAAATTTACCGTAGCTGGGGACGACAATGGCGTCAATGCGCCCCTGCCTTAAATCAAGCTCCAGATCGCTGACCTGACCAAGCCGCCTGCCATCCACAATATTGATAACGTCCTTTGTCTGAAAATCAGAAATCTTCATATCCTTTTCCCCACCATCTGGTTCTCGTATTGTCGTACTGCTACCACTATATGACGTCAGGGCAGGAAATAAGCTTCTTTCAGACATAAAAAACGATCCCGTTTACCGGGATCGCAGCTGTTATAGAGGACCTATTGCATGTCAAATGGGCTATTAAGTTTTAACGTGCTTTTGCATCTGCTTGATGGCGGACTTTTCAAGACGGGACACCTGGGCCTGTGAAATGCCGATTTCGTCGGCGACCTCCATTTGGGTTTTGCCTTCGTAGAAGCGCATTGACAGGATCATTTTCTCCCGTTGTCCCAGCTTGTGCATCGCCTCACGCAGTGCAATCTCTTCAATCCAGGTAATATCCTTATTCTTGTCATCACTGATCTGATCCATCACGTAGATGGGGTCTCCGCCGTCATGATAAATGGGTTCGAACAGTGAAACCGGGTCCTGGATGGCGTCCAGCGCGAACACCACATCCTCCTTCGGAACATTAAGCGCCTCCGAGATTTCAAAAATCGTCGGTTCCCGTGAATTCACATTCGTCAGCTGATCCCGAATCTGCAGCGCCTTATACGCAATGTCGCGCAATGAACGGGAGACGCGGATCGGATTGTTGTCCCTCAGGTAGCGCCGGATTTCGCCAATGATCATCGGGACGGCATACGTTGAAAACTTGACATTTTGGGAAAGATCGAAATTATCAATGGCTTTCATCAGGCCGATACAGCCTACCTGGAACAGATCATCGACAAATTCACCGCGATTGTTAAATCGCTGAATGACACTGAGCACGAGCCGCAGGTTGCCATTCACTAATTTCTCTCTGGCTGACCGGTCATGATTCTGCTGAAGCTCGTGGAACAGATGCCTCATTTCTGCATTGGTCAGAACCGGCAGTTTGGCCGTATCCACACCGCAAATCTCAACTTTGTTTCGAGTCATGCTGACTAAACCTCCCAAGGAGAAACATTACTGTACATTATCTCCTGAGAGGCTCATTTTATTCCTTTCCTTTTCCATCTAAACCATCTTGTTGAATTCCTTACGCAGCCGCTTAATGATCCTTTTCTCCAATCGAGATATGTATGACTGGGAGATGCCGAGCAGATCCGCGACGTCCTTCTGCGTCTTCTCTTCACCATCCTGCAGGCCAAAGCGCAGCTCCATAATAAGCCGTTCCCGGTCGCTCAGCTTATCCAGCGCCTTCTGCAGCAGCTTACGGTCTACCTGCTCCTCAATGTTGCGGTAAATGGTATCATTCTCCGTGCCGAGCACATCAGAGAGAAGCAGCTCATTGCCGTCCCAGTCGATGTTCAGCGGCTCGTCAAAAGATACCTCGCTTCGCGTTTTGTTATTGCGTCTGAGATACATCAGGATCTCGTTCTCAATACAGCGTGAGGCATAGGTCGCCAGCTTGATCTTCTTCTCCGGATCGAACGTATTCACCGCCTTGATCAAGCCGATCGCTCCGATTGACACCAGATCCTCGATGTTAATGCCGGTGTTTTCGAATTTACGCGCGATATATACGACCAGCCGGAGGTTGCGTTCGATCAGCATCGCCCGGATGGCGGCGTCCCCGGTGGGCAGCTTCTTGAGGAGATATTCCTCTTCCTCCCGGGTCAAAGGGGGCGGCAGGGCCTCACTGCCTCCTATGTAGTAGACCTCCTGGCTTTTGAGGCCGAGCAAGAACAGAACACGGTAATACTGCAGCTGCAGCGCTAATCTCCATTTGACGGGCATTTTTTTGTCCTCCTAAAAGCATTTCTTCGAAGAAGAAATGCTAACTTCGTAAGCATAAACCTGGCATTTCTCCGTTTTCTTTTTACATGGCGCTAGAAGTCGCGCTCTTGGGCTTCTCGCTCCGGATTTCCTCCACCGGGCTGGATGCCAGCTCCGGGTGAATAATCGCCCGGTACGCGCCGTCACTGGATAAGACTCCGCCATCAAGCCCGATCAGCAGTCTCGTGCTTTCATGCACTTCGCCGTTCATTACAATCCGGGCGCGGTCCGGCTTCATCGCCAGCATAAAGGCCGCTCCGCGGTTAATTCCGCGATAAGGAACCAGCCGGAGGCGGTCCTGCAGCTCCCCTGCAGCCTCGCCCAGCTCCAGGATAAGTTTGTCCGGTTCAGACAGCCTCGCTCTCCAGGAGGACGGTATGCTTTCTTCCCATAGCGAAGCCTCCATGACCATGACGGGCATACGGGTAAGCGGATCACTCAGCTGATTGCCTGTATCCAGCAGCCCCGTGCAGGACACCGTAACGTCCCCCATGACTACGATAACCTCCCCTAGCAGCGTTTCCCGCTGCTCCACCTGGCGCCTGCTTGTCTGAACCGCACGGAACAAGGTAATCGCCGCAAAAAAACCGATCGCAATAAACCAAAAGCTGATTTTTAACTCAAAGGTAAGCCCTCCCGAGGCCGTATACCATATTCCGCTGAACAATTCACCCGAGCTCTGCAGCAAATAATGAAAGCCCACGATTCCGCCCGCAGCAGCGAAGTTGACCATATAGAACGTGCCCAGATTGCGCAGGTAGCTTTGCAGGCTTATGAAGCCGAAAGCGATCCATAGCATGGCCAGAGACAGCACGAACTTAATTACAAAGGTAAACATAAAGTTGAACGGGGGCAGAAACATCATCAGAACATACATGGCGCCCGTGAATGCCGAAAGCAGCAGTCTCCAGCGCTTGGGCTTGATTTTGCGCATCCAGGCAGTCAAAGCTAGCAGCAATCCATCAATAATCAGATTCACTAGAAAGATCAGGTCAATATACACCATTTGGGGCCTTCACCCGCTTAGCCGGAATTTTCGGTCATCAAGGATGGGTATGGGAGATATGAACAGTATAAAGAAGATGTCTCTTCAAAGTCTGTCTAAACATGGGGGCTGTGCTCCGACTTTTTTTGTCGAATGAAGGGGTGTGACAGAAAAAAACCGGCCCGAAGGCCGGCCTTTATTCTATCCAGCAGGGTTCCGCAGCGCATAGATCTCTGCGTTCCTGTATTAGTCGTTGTTACGGGATCGATTCCGAAGGAAGGTTGGAATATCCAGTTGATCATTGCTTACCTGATTGCCAAAAGGCCGGAGATTCACATTCCCTTTGTCAGAGGGCTGGGACTGCTGCTCACTTTGAGGAGCCGGACGGCGCATTTGAGGCGGAGTCGCAGGCTTCGTTTCAAAGCCAGTGGCAATAACGGTCACCTTGATTTCTTCCTTCATATTCTCATCAATGATGGCACCGAAGATCATATTGACCTCCGGGTCGGAGGCTGAGGTTACGATCTCGGCCGCTTCATTGACCTCATACAGGGATAGATTGGATCCCCCGGTAATATTCATGATCACGCCTCTGGCTCCTTCAATCGAGGTTTCCAGGAGCGGGCTCATAATGGCTTTACGTGCTGCCTCTGCTGCCCGATTCTCGCCTGTTGCCATTCCAATGCCCATCAATGCAGAGCCGCGCTCTGTCATAATGGTCTTGACGTCAGCAAAGTCAAGGTTGATCAATCCCGGAACCGCGATCAGGTCGGAAATGCCTTGTACCGCCTGGCGAAGCACGTTGTCGGCTTCCCGGAATGCTTCCAGCATCGGCGTCTTTTTATCGACAATTTCCAATAGCCGGTCGTTCGGAATGACAATCAGGGTGTCTACCTTTTCCTTGAGAGACTCGATGCCTACCTCCGCATGGGAGGAACGCTTGCGGCCTTCAAAGGTAAACGGGCGAGTGACTACACCCACCGTCAATGCTCCGCACTCTTTGGCGATTTCAGCAATCACCGGGGCTGCGCCGGTACCGGTTCCTCCGCCCATGCCCGCTGTAACAAACACCATATCTGCGCCCTTGAGCGTGTTCATAATCAGATCGCGGGACTCTTCTGCCGCCTTCTTACCGACATCCGGATTCGCGCCGGCGCCCAAGCCGCGTGTAAGCTTGTCCCCGATCTGGAGTTTATGTTCGGATTTTGCAAGGTGAAGGGCTTGAGCGTCTGTATTTACGGTAATAAATTCGACGCCCTGTACGCCGTTCTCAATCATGCGGTTCACAGCATTGCTGCCACCGCCGCCTACCCCGATGACCTTGATCTGGGCCAGGCTTTCCATTTCGAAATCAAATTCCAACATCTATTCCATCTCCCCCTCAATGTGCGTGGATGGCACGTCCACTGCCAAATGAACCCGCTAAATAAATTCGCTGAACATATTTTTTATTCGTTCAATAAATCCCGGCTTCTGGCTGCTTTCTTCCTGAGCTGCTGCGGCAGGATTTTGCTTGGCGCGGTTCACCGGTTTTTTGCTGTTGCTGTTTCCTGCGGAGGTGCTGCCTCCTGTAGTGCGCACCCGCATGCTGCGGATTGCGCTGTGAAGGATGCCGACACCACTGCAGTATCCTGGATCGCGAACGCCGATATAATCCGGTGAGGATATACGGACGGACGCAGCCAGTTCGTTCTGTGCCACCTGCAGCACACCAGGCATAGACATAGTACCACCCGTAAGTATATAACCTCCGGGAAGCTCATTGTAACCCAGGCGCTTTACTTCCTGACGGATCATCTGGAAAATTTCCTGAACCCGCGGCTCCACAATGGCTGCCAAATCCTCCTGGGTAAACTCCTTGTCCACATTGCTGCCGATCCGGGTTACCTTAAAGGTTACGTCTGAAGCGGCGCTCTCGAGCCACGCACAGCCGTATTTCAGCTTGACCTTCTCCGCTTGGTCGGTCAAGGTACGCAGACCGTAAGCAATGTCATTCGTTACGAAATCGCCGCCAATGGGAAGCGTGGAGGTGGCTGCAATACTGCCGCCTTCAAACACTGCAATACTGGTAGAGCCTGCGCCGACATCAACAAGCACGGAGCCCATGGTCTTCTCATCCTTCGACAGCGCCAGCTGGCCTGATCCCAGGGGAACCAGAACGAGGTCCTTGACCTTCAGGTCGGATTTCTCCACACAACGCAAAAGATTATGTATGGCCGTCTTGGCACCCGTAATAATGATAGCTTCCACCTCTAGCCGGACGCCGATCATTCCGCGGGGATCTGAAATACCTTCTAAGCCGTCAACTACAAACTGCTTTGCTACCACATCGATAATTTCACGATCCGGAGGAAGAGCAACCACCTCGGCTGCCTTCAGCACCCGGTCGATATCCTCTTCTCCAATCTCGCGATCCTCGTTCGATACCGCCACGACGCCGTGACTCGATTGAAGCCCGATATGATTCCCGGAAATGCCGACGTACACTTCGGATATTTGAATGCCGACCATACGCTCCGCATGATCCACAGCTTCGCGGATCGAGTGTACGGTCTGATCGATATCTACAATTGCACCTTTTCGAATTCCCTCCGAGTCGGCAGATCCAACTCCAATAATATTAAAGGTTCCATTATTAATTTCCCCAATAATAGCACGAACTTTGGATGTACCGATGTCCAAACTAACAATGATGTCATTGTTGCTCAAGCCCCTGGCACCTCCTGTTTTTCATCTGGTTTCATAATTTCATCATTAAATAAATACTATTTCATAATAACACTTCTCTACTTATTCCACACGCTCAGTGCTATCCCTCTTTTTTCTACAATTTTTTTAATGCCAACATCTGCTAGAGCAGGGCCGAAAAGTCAGAGAAAAAAAAGGGAAAACGGCATGCGCTGTCTATGATTGTACCACTCTTTGCTACTCCTGAGTAGTGGGCTCTGCGGCCTCGTCCTGCTCGCCTTCAGGCTGAAACGGCTCGTACGAATCCGCCTCCAGCATGGTGATGTAGCCAGGCTGCTGCATCTCAATGACCTGATTCAAATATTCCACCTTGTTTCCCAGCAATGAAACGGCTGTAATCACTTCGAATTTAGAGCGGGTATACAGCTTGATCCGGTCGGGGAACGAGGGCGTCGGGGACGGGGTGATTTCGGAAATATCAGCGGTCAGGCTGTTCGGGATCTTCGCCAGCACCTCACTGAGCTGAGCCTTCAAGGGATCCTCTGGATCCCAATGCGTTAGGATCGGCTTTTCGACTGCGATCCCGCTGGCCGATACCGGAACCGATGTCCCGGTCGCCAAAATAGCCTGGAGCGCCCCATCCTCTGCAATTTCAAACGCGACCGTCGGGTGCTCGGCGACCGTAATCTCGATGACACCCGGAAACCGCTTGTCCACCTTCGCAGCCTGAATGGTTCCGTCCGCTTCCAGGGCCTGCTGAACCTGGTCTGAATCCACTCCGAAGAACTGGATTCCTTCTTTCAGCCCCGCCTGCTCCAAGAGCAGCTTGTCCGGCTGAAAGGTATTTCCTTGAATGGATATGTCCGAAACCTTGCTCAGCGGAGACCGAAAAAAAAGCACGGCCAGCAGCGCAGCAAACAGAAGCATCAGGACAAGAATGATTTTTTTCGCAGCCTTGGGTGCTTTGGGCCTAGCCTCTTTCAGCGCAGGAATGTGGTTGTTCTGCATATCCTCTCTCCCTGTAAAAGACCCGGTCATTCCCTTTGTTCCTGCGAAGAGAATGACCGAGCTGATCAATTTGCTAAATCCAGCGGCTTGGTCACGGGTGAGTGCCGCATCATTCTGGCTCCCAGTCCTTGAAACATCTTCTCGATCCTGTCATATCCCCGGTCAATATGATGCACCTGCTCCACAATGGTAGTGCCTTGAGCCGCCAGCCCTGCAATAACGAGGGCAGCTCCTGCACGAAGATCAGTGGCTTCTACAGTCGCACCGTAGATTCGCTGTACCCCCCGAATGAAAGCGCAGTTCAGGTCGGTCGTGATGTCCGCTCCCATGCGGCACAGCTCTTCTACATGCTTGAACCTTCCTTCGAACACCGTTTCCTTCATGATGCTAAAGCCGTCAGCCAAGGAAAGGAGCACCATGACCTGAGACTGCAGATCGGTTGGAAAAGAGGGATACGGAGAGGTTACGATCCGCTCCACCGCTTTGGGCCGGGCCATACAGCTTACGGTCATTATATCATTGCAGATGCTGGTTTGAACACCTGCGCGCTTGAGCACATGAATCAATGAGCTCAGGTGGGAAGGATTGCAGTGAGTCAGGGTAACCTGGCCCCGGGTGGCCGCCGCAGCGATCATCACCGTCCCTGCAACGATGCGGTCGGGAATGATTTCGTACTGACACGGCTGCAGCTTCTCGACGCCGTGAATCGTGATCGTATCGGTTCCTGCGCCGATAATATTTGCACCCATGCTGTTCAGGAAATTTTGCAGATCCTGAATCTCCGGCTCGCGGGCCGCATTGCTCAGCACGGTCGTTCCCGACGCCGTGGCGGCAGCCATCATGATGTTCTCCGTCGCGCCGACACTGGCGAAATCCAGATGAATGTCTGCGCCGACAAGCCGGGATGCCTTGCAATGAATCTTCTGGTCGCTTTCGTCAATCTCTGCTCCGAGCGCCTGCAGCCCCCGGAGATGAAGATCGATTTTACGTTCTCCGATGGCACAGCCGCCGGGCTGGTAGATCGTTACTTCTCCGAACCTTGCCAGCAGAGGACCCATCAAGAAGATGGAGGATCTCATCTGCTTCATTAAATCTTCCGGCACATGAAACGAATTGGCGGATGCTGTATCCACAGTGACACTTTCCAGCTCATGCTTGCACTTGGACCCCAGACGGCCGAGAATGTTGAGCATGACCTCGATGTCCAGCAGATGCGGGACATTGCTCAGCTTAAACTGTCCTTCTGCAAGAAGGCAGGCTGCGAGTATCGGTAAAGCGGCATTTTTTGCTCCATGGATACGTATAGTTCCTGATAGAGGACTTCCGCCCTCAATCACCAATTTGTCCAATGTATCACCTCCGAGTTTACCGCTCCCCCATGACGTAGACTTCGGGAACCAAGGTGACTCCGTTGTTCTCGGATATGGTGTCCTGAACCATCTTCATAAGGGCGAGCACGTCCTCTGCTGTCGCTTGGCCGGTATTCTCGATGAAATTGGCATGCTGCCTGGATATTTCCGCACCGCCGATCCGGTGTCCCTTCAAGCCGGCCGCCTCAATCAGTCGGGCTGCATGATCCCCCGGCGGGTTACGGAACACGCTGCCGGCGGTTGCAGACTGCAGGGGCTGTGTACGCCGGCGCCGGTCCTTGTAAGAGGCCATCGCTGCGGAAATCTCCTTCCTGTCTCCCCGGCACAGTTGAAATTCCGCGCGGGCGACGATACCTTTACGCTGATGCAGGATAGAGTGACGATAACTGAACTCCATATCCTTTGCAGCGTACGTAACCAATTCCCCAGTTTCCAGCACAATGTCAGCGGACTTGAATATACGTGACACATCAGATCCGTGAGCGCCGGCATTCATGTATACGGCCCCTCCGACCGACCCCGGAATGCCTCCGGCGAATTCCAGTCCGGTCAAGCTTTCCTTCCCGGCCAGCACACTCAGCTTGACGAACGACAGGCCTCCGCCGGCGGTAACGATCTCTCCATCAAAGGATACCTCGTCAAACCCTTCCCCCAGCTTGATCACCGCACCGCGGATGCCCTTGTCGGACACGAGCATGTTAGAGCCTCGGCCCAGCTGAGTCCATGGAATCCGGGCCTCGTGCAGAGCCTGCAGCAGCTCGGAGAGCTGCTCCTTGGTCTCCGGAATAATGAGAGCATCAGCAGGTCCGCCGATCTTCCAGGTCGTGTACTTGGACAAAGGCTCGTTCCAGAGGACCGCTCCGACATGTTTTGTAGATAATAATGATTTCAATTGCTGCTGCATGCTGATTTCCTCCTTGATCAAACCGAAAAAGCCGTTTCCCTGCCGAAGTAGAGAGGGCCGTGTTCGGGTCATACCGGCCGCTGTTGGATGATTGTCACGATTTATAGAGTATCTTATGTAAGGCTCTACAGGTGTGTGACAGCCGCCCAGCCGTTTTACATTCTCGTCGTTAATCGATGTATTTCTTTCAGGATTACCGCCGCTGAATCCGGTTTTCCAAGACGTTTGGACTCTCTGGACATGGAGGCCTGAAGGGCCGGGTCCTGAACAATATCGGTAATGTCTTTCCACAGCCGTTCCTCAGTAAGCTCTTTCTCCAGAATCATCCGGCACGCCCCCGCCTCCTCCAGCTCCCTGGCATTGGCTTCCTGATGATTGTTCGTCACATTGGGCGATGGAATGAGAATGGACGGAATGCCCAGTGAAGTGATTTCCGCGAGAAAGGAAGCCCCGGCGCGGTTAACAATCAGCGACGCTGCGGCCAGCACCTCCGGCATGTTGTTGATATAAGGAACAATATGCAGCCGGTTTGGCATCGTCCCCAGCATCTGCAGGACGGCTTCGCGGGTTTTTTCGAAATAAATGTCTCCGGTGACGTACACAAAATGAACATCCTCAAGCTGCTCCAGCCTGCTGGCCATGCCAATCATCGCCTGGTTGATCACACTGGCTCCCCGGCTGCCTCCGGTAATCAGAACGACCTTGCTGTTCATCGGAATCCCGAGAGACGCGAAGCCGCGTTCCCGATTCGCCGATTGCACACTGGTTGCCCGGGGGTTGCCGGTATACACGACGCGCTTTCCTTTTCGGAACGCTCCTTCAGAGCCCTTGAAGCTGACGGCCACGGTATCAGCATATCGGCTGAGAAACTGGTTGGTCAGTCCTGGAATGGCATTCTGTTCATGAATCATCGTCGGTATACCGAGCTTCGCTGCCGCATAAACGACCGGTCCGCATACATACCCGCCGGTACCGATGACGACATCGGGCTTGAATTCAGTCAGCAGCTTCTTGCTCCGGGTTACTCCTTTAAAAAAACGCATAATCGTTTTGACATTATCCATAGACAGCTTTCTCCGAAAGCCTGTAATATCAATGCTTTCAAAGGGAAGTCCCTCCTGCGGGACGAGTCTGGCTTCCAGTCCTTTTTCACTGCCGATATATAAAAAAGCGTTGTTTGCGCTTTCCGCCTCACATTGTCTGGCAATGGCCACGGCGGGGTAAATATGCCCCCCTGTTCCGCCGCCGGTTAATACAACACGCATTCCGTTCACCTCGCATAACGGGAAATATTTAATAAAATACCGAGCGCAGTCAGCATCAGCGTCAGAGAGCTTCCTCCGTAGCTGATCAGCGGCAGCGTAATACCGGTAACCGGCATCAGCCCGATGACGACGCCGATGTTAATGATGACCTGGATCGCAACCATGCCGATGATCCCTGCAGCCAGCAGGCTACCAAAGCTGTTATTGACGGTCATCGCCGTCCGCATGCCTCTCCAGATCAGAATCATAAAGAGCAGAAGGACGATGACCCCGCCGATAAATCCCAGCTCTTCGGCCAGAATAGCAAAAATAAAGTCGGTCTGGGGCTCAGGAACATAGCTGTACTTCTGCCGGCTCATCCCCAGTCCCAGCCCGCCGAGCCCGCCGGGGCCTATGGCATACAGGGATTGAATAATCTGATAGCCCGTTCCCAAGGGGTCAGACCAAGGATCGAGAAAGCCGGTAATACGCTTCAGGCGGTACGGCGCCGCCAGAATCAGGCCGACGAAGCCCGCTGCGCCGCCAAGCGCGAGAAAGCCCAAATGCTTCATTTGGGCACCTGCCGCAAATACAATCATCAGCGCGGCGGCCAGCATCACAGCGCCTGTACCCAGATCCGGCTGCAGCATGATAAGGCCAAAGGCCAGACCAATCAAGCCGAGTGGCGGCAGCAGCCCCTTAGTAAAGGAACTGATCTGATAGTCGTCCCGCGAGAGCCATTTGGACAGAAACAAAATCATGCCGAGCTTCATAAACTCCGAGGGCTGAATGCCGAAGGAGCTGATCCCGAGCCAGCTGCGCGCGCCGCCGCGGACAACACCGACCCCTGGAATCAGTACGATGACCAGCATGACGAAGCAGAGGAGCAGGCCGAGCTTCGCGTACTTTTTCCACACTTTAAAATCGATATGGGCAGTTACATACATGGCACCCAGGCCCAGCACAGCGAACAATAGCTGCCGTTTCACGAAATAAAAGGAATCCCCGTAATCATGAAAAGCCAGGACAGAGCCTGCACTATACACCATGACCATTCCGATGGTCAGCAGGGCTAGAATACTGATCAGGAGCCATAAATCTGGCGCCGGGAGCTTTTTGTTCATGGAGAGGCCACCTTTAGCAGGGTAAGTAGGGGCTTATCCACACCCCCCTACTTACAGATTATGCACCGCCTCTTTAAAAATGCGTCCGCGTGTCTCGAAGGAGTTAAACATGTCCCAGCTCGCACAAGCCGGCGACAAAAGAACAACATCTCCCGGCTCTGCCAGCTCGGCTGCCTGTTTCACCGCTGACGCCAACACTGCGGCGGCATCCTCTCCATTATTCACCAGGACAATGTCCTTTAGTCCGGCCTGCTCTGCGGCATGGGCCAGCTTCTCTTTGGTCTCGCCAAGCAGCACGGCTGCCTTGACACCCCCTTTAAAGAACGGGACAAGCTCCAGATAATCTGATCCCCGGTCCAGACCGCCGGCAATCAGCACGATTGGCTGCTCAAAGGAGGTCAAGGCCATGGAAGTGGCCTTGGCATTGGTGGCCTTGGAATTATTGTAGTAGGCTACGCCATGATGCTCTTTTACAAATTCCAGTCGATGCTCTACCCCTTTAAAGTCTGTCAGCGGGCCGGCAAGCATGGATACAGGCACACCGGCAGCGATTGCAATTGCAGCCGCTGCCAGCGCATTCTCCACATTAAACCGGCCGGGCAGGCCGATTTGGTGGACGGGAAGAATGTCATGAGTGATGCCCTGCTCATCCGTATAGACAATACGGCGTTCCTGCTTGTCCTCAAGCTCTGGAAGATAAGGAGGCATGACGTACACACCCGTTTGAAGCTGCTCCTGCATCGAGAACGGCAGAATTGTACTTTGGATATAAGGCACAAGACTCCGGCATACCGGATCATCCCAATTCAGGACTGCGGTATCGTCCGGAGTTTGATTGGCGAACAGCTTGGATTTGGAGGCAATGTAATCGTCCAGATCCCCATGGTAATCCAGATGGGTTTCAGTAATATTCAGCAGGCAAGCGACACGGGGATGAAAGTCTTCTGTCCCCTTGAGCTGGAAGCTGCTAAGCTCTACCACCATCCAGTGATCTTCTTGCGCCGCTTGCGCCGCTTCACAGAGCGGCGTGCCGATATTACCGGCTACAATCGGCTTCATCCCGGCTGCGGCAAGAAGCTTGCCCACCCAGGTGGTCGTCGTTGTCTTGCCATTGGAGCCAGTAATCCCGATCATCGGTGCCCGGCACAAATGCTGGGCCACCTCTACCTCAGTCACGACCGGAATCCCCAGCTCGCCCGCCTTCACGATCGGTGCGGCGCGATAGGGGATACCGGGATTCTTGACCAGCAGCTCCACACCGGGATGCACCAGATTGTCGGGGTGTCCGCCACAGATAACCTTGATGCCGGCGGCTTCCAGCTCTGCGGCTTCCGGGCATTCCTCCCGCGGCTTCTGATCATTCACCGTTACGGCTGCACCTGCCGCGTGCAGCACTTTGGCCACCTGCAGCCCGCTTTTGGCAAGCCCTAACACAATGACTTCCTTACCGCGGTACTCTTCCGGATGTTTCATCTCTACAACCCCTCGTTAATATAAAGTCCGATGCCTGCTAATACAATGCCGACAGCCCAGAAGGTGATCACAACGCGCCACTCCGACCAGCCGGACAGCTCGTAATGGTGATGGATCGGGCTCATCTTGAAGACACGCTTACCGCGGGTCTTGAAGGAGATTACCTGAATAACGACCGAGAGCATTTCAATGACGAACACACCGCCGATAATGAGAAATAACAGCTCGCTTTTGGTCACGATAGCAATGGAGCCGATAGCGCCGCCAATGCCCAATGAGCCTGTGTCTCCCATAAATACCTTGGCGGGATGGGCATTGAACACGAGAAATCCGAGCACTGCACCGATCATGGCTGCGGCACAGAACGCAGCGGCAAACGATGTAGATTGTATCGCCACCAAAGCGTAAGCCCCGAAGGCGATCGCACTCACGCCGGAAAGCAGACCATCCAGTCCATCCGTAAAATTGACCGCGTTGCTGATCGCCAGCATCATCAGCACGATGAAGGGATAGTAGAACCAGGGTCCGAAATCAAACGACCACGCCGTCCCCGGTACCTCGATCGCCGTGCTATGACCGTTATTCAACAGCAGCCAGCACATGATTCCTGCGAACAGAAGCTGTCCGAACAGCTTCTGGCGTGCAGTCAGGCCCAGGGAGCGTTTGAAAACGATCTTGATATAGTCATCCAGAAACCCGATAAGGCCAAAGCCCAGCGTGCCGACCAGCAGCACGTAGAAGCTGTTATCCACAGGGGCGAATTTCAGAAAGGTCAGAGTGAACGCAAGCAGAATCACCACACCGCCCATCGTAGGCGTACCGGCTTTTTTCAAATGGCTTTGAGGACCATCATCCCGAACCTGCTGACCGAACTTCATGCGACGAAGCAGCGGAATCAGCAGCGGAGCGGAAATAACAGCGAGTATGAAGGATACACCCATTGTCAGCAATAAGAGTTGAAAGTCCACCGTATCACCCCCTCACATCATTTTCGTTCTGCGGAAGCTGCTTGAGCGCATCCACGACTTCTTCGAGCTTCATGCCCCGGGAGGCCTTGACCAGCACAAGATCCTGTGAGCCTACAGACTCCACGAGCGCTTCAATCAGAGCTGCTTTATCCGTAAAGGCGCTGATCTGCGCTTGGGATAACCGGGTTTGGGCCGCTTCCGCGATGTGCAGGGCAAGCGGTCCGTATGTATAAAGGTGATCGATATGCTCTACCGCGATATATTGTCCGATCTCTGCATGGTACTCCTGCTCCTGATCTCCTAGCTCCAGCATGTCCCCGAGCACGGCAATCCGCCGTCTATAGCCATTCATGCCTGCCAATACATCCAGTGCTGCCTTGACAGACAGCGGACTGGCATTGTAAGCATCATTCAGCACGGTTACCCCATGTGTGGTTTGAATGGCTTCAATGCGCATGCTTGTCAGCTTGAGGGAAGCAAAGCCTTCACGCATATCCTCTCTGCTGACGCCAAAATGAGACGCTACTGCCATGGCAGCCAGCGCATTAATGACATTGTGCTTGCCTAGCAGCGGAAGACTGAAGCTTTCGCCGTCATACAAGGTGGAGGTGAATATTACCCCCTTCTCATGGAACATCAGGCCAGCGGGTGAATTATCATTGCTTGGCTCTGTCCCAAACTTAAAGACCGAATATTGCTCTGGCTGCCGGGTTTCAGGCTCAGCAAGCACTTCATGCAGTAAAGGCTCATCCCCGTGAAAAACAAGGAGGCCGCCTTCTTGAAGGCCGCTTAATATTTCTGCCTTGGCGCGGGCAATCTCTTTTCTAGAGCCAAGCTGCAGCAAATGGGACTCCCCGATATTCGTAATGACCGCCACATCCGGGCGGGCAAGCTTTGAGAGCAACTCAATTTCATGCCGCCCGCTCATGCCCATTTCCAGAACGACAATCTCTGTATCCGCAGACATCCCCAGTACAGTCAGCGGAAGTCCGATCTGATTGTTGAAATTGCCTTGCGTTTTGTGCACGTTATAACGGGTCCCGAGCAAGGAGGTTACCATATCCTTAACGGTCGTTTTCCCGTTACTGCCTGTGATGCCCACGACCTTAACGCCGGTCTCTCTTAGGTATGCAGCCGCCATAGACTGTAGCGCCAAAAGCGTGTCCTCCACTAGAACTACCGGCCCTTCGGGCGGGGTGCCGTGGTTTGTCTGCCACAGCACCGCCGAGGCTCCCTGCTGCAATGCCGCCTCTGCATAATCATGGCCGTCAAACCGTTCCCCGGCCAGCGGCACGTACAGACAGCCCTGCGGCAGGGTCCGGGAATCGGTAGACACCCCTTGAATGCTGATGAAATGATTCTCACTGTGTATAAGCACACCGCCGCACATGGCTGCGATGTGTTTCAAATTGGTATGGATCACAATTGTCTGCCCCTTATCGCTTCTTTTGCAACAATACGGTCATCAAAGTCCAGGACTTGATTCCGTATCAGTTGGTAGGTTTCATGGCCTTTCCCCGCAATCAATACTACATCTCCCGGGCTTGCCATTTCAATAGCCTTTTTAATCGCGTCCCGCCGATCCTCAATCAGCTCATACCTTTCCTGCGGAATACCTTCTGCTTTCAGGCCGGCTTCAATATCTTGAAGGATCTGTGCGGGATTCTCCGACCTTGGATTATCCGATGTGATAATGATCTGGTCGCTCCACTGAGCGGCAATCCGTCCCATAACAGGACGTTTGCTGCGATCCCGGTCGCCGCCGCAGCCGAATACGGTCAGAATCCGCTGCTGCGCAATTTCCTTCATCGTTCTTAGCACATTGTCCAGGCCATCCGGAGTATGCGCATAGTCCACGATAACCGCGAATGGCTGCCCCTCCGTCACCGGCTCCACCCGGCCTTCAACGCCATGCATCTTCATAAGACTGGCCGCGATGCTCTCAAGCGGCACTCCCTCCAGCAAGGCAGCCGCAATGGCAGCCAGTGCATTATACACATTGAATCGGCCGACCATCTTCAGCTGGACATCCACCTGCCCGCGGAACGTCTCGGCACGGAAAAAGGTGCCTTGAGCGCTCACGGAAATATTAACGGCGCGAACATCCGCTTCCCGATCAATGCCATACGTGATGACCTCTGCTGCCGTCAGCTTGGCATATACCTCCGACGATGGATCATCGACATTCATCACCGCATACTTGCGCCGTTTCGGGTCCTTGGAAAAAGCATTGCCCAGCCGGGAGAAAAACAATCCCTTCGCCGCTCGGTATTGCTCCAGAGAAGCATGATAATCGAGATGATCCTGCGTCAGATTCGTGAATACCGCGGTGCGAAAATCAGTTCCTTTGACCCGGCCCTGCTCCAGTGCGTGCGAGGATACCTCCATCACACAGAGCTGGACGCCGCTCTGCGCCATTTCACTCAAGGAGCGCTGCAGCTCCAGAGCACCCGGTGTCGTCCGGGATACCGGGTATGAGACTCCGCCAAAAGACATTCGAAGCGTACCGATCATTCCGGTCTCGACGCCGTGGTCATTCATAATCTGATGAATGAGACAGGTCGTGGTCGTCTTTCCGTTCGTACCGGTGACTCCGATCAGGGTCATTCCGTGGCTTGGCTGCTGGTAGAAAGCATCTGCCAGCGCGGCCAGAGCAAATCGGCAGTCCTTGACGACAACTTGCGTAACCGGTATATCCAGCTGCCGGTTTACCAGCAGGGCGACAGCGCCCCGCTCCACCGCTTCCGCGGCATAATCGTGACCGTCCTTCTCGTAGCCCGGCAGACAGATAAATAGATCTCCCGCTTTCACCTGCCGCGAATCACAGGACAGGCCTGTAATTTCCGTATCCCCATCACCGGCAATCGCCGCCGCCGCAAGCACATCCATCAGCTCTTTCAGCTTCATCGTCATCCCCCTATACGCGGTGACTCTGGTTCCGCCATTCTAAATCCATGAAAAAGAGAGTCCCTAATGACTATGCTCCTCTTCGCCGGATGCATTCCCCATATATATTCGAATGGTTGAACCTCGCTCCACCCGGCTGCCCGCTTTGGGAGCCTGGTTGATGACGACGTTGCCTGTGCCTGACTTGGCCAGGTTGAAATTCATATTCAGATCCTCATACAGATCCTGAATGGTGGCTCCTACCAGATTTGGCACGGTAACTACCGGAGTTTCGCCGTATTTGTATTCCCTTGCCAGCTGATCACTGCGCTTGGGCACCTTTAGGTAGTGCAGCGAATCCTCCAGAATGTTCTGGACAATAGGTGCCGCGACGACGCCCCCGAACTGAATGCCCTTCGGATTGTCCACAGCAGCGTACACGACGATCTCCGGATCGTCAGCCGGCGCAAACCCGATAAAAGAAACAATATGCTCGGTAGTGGAGTAGCGGCCGTTAATGACCTTCTGGGCGGTTCCTGTCTTGCCTCCGACACGGTAGCCGTCGATAAATGCCGGGCGGCCGGTCCCTTTGGCTACAACGCTCTCCAGCGCTTCGCGAATCTGCTTGGAGGTTTCTTCCGAAATGACCTGCCGGACGGGCGCAGATTCAATCTCATCCACAACCTCACCGGTTTCCGGATGAATCCAGGCCTTGGCGACATGCGGGGTATACAGCTTGCCCCCATTGATCGCAGCCGAGACGGCAGCCACCTGCTGGATGGGAGTTACAGACACCCCCTGTCCGAACGAGGTCGTTGCCAGCTCCACGGGACCAACCCGGTCCAGCTTGAACAGAATCCCGTTCTCTTCGCCGATCAGGTCAATGCCGGTTTTGGTACCGAAGCCAAAGTCGCGGATGTAATCGAACAACGTTTCTTTACCCAATTTTTGACCCAATGCGACAAAGCCGGGGTTGCAGGAGTTCTGGACGACCTCCATAAAGGTCTGGCTGCCATGGCCACCCCGCTTCCAGCAGCGCAGTCTGGCACCGCCAACCTCAACGAACCCCGGGTCAAAAAACATGTCGTTCTTCAGATCAACCTTTCCCTCTTCCAGCGCTGCAGCAAGCGTAATAATCTTAAAGGTAGAGCCCGGCTCATATGTCATCCAGATCGGCAGGTTCCGGTTATATACACTCGAATCCGCCTCACGGTAATGGGCCGGTGAATATCCCGGACGGCTGGCCATCGCAAGAATTTCGCCGTTTTTGGGATTCATGGCGATGGCCCAGCTGGCGTTTGCCTGGTATTTCACCATGGCCTGATCCAGCTCCCGTTCCATAATCGACTGCAGAGACTTATCCAGCGTTAATTCCAGATGAAGTCCGTCCTTCGGCTCGACATATTTCTCCGAGGAACCCGGCATCAGCCGTCCTCCCGCATCCGATAAATACGAGATGCTGCCGTTCAGGCCGCTCAGCTGGTCATCGAATTTTTTTTCGGTGCCGGTCAGGCCCTGATTGTCAATGCCGGTAAAGCCAAGAATATGTGCCGCCAGCCCTCCATAAGGATAGTAGCGCATATTATCCTCGGCTACGACGATGCCCGGCAGCTCCAGATCACGAATTTCCTGAGCCAGCTCCATCGTGATCTTTCGCCCGCCGGGCTTCAGCCGCTCGACCATTGAACCCTTTTTGGTAATCACTTTATACACCTGATCCTTGGTCATACCCAGCTTGGCTGCCAGCAGCTCTGCCGTCTTGTCCGGCTCTTTAATCTGGACCGGAATAGCCATAATGGTGGGGGTACTGATATTCGTAACGAGCGCCTCTCCGTTCCGATCGAGAATGTTGCCCCGTTCGGCGGTATAGGGAATATTACGGCGCCACAGCTCCTCCGCCTTGGCCGACAGCTCTGCGCCTTCACCCAGCTGGACATAGGCAAGCCGGATGACCAGGGCAGCAAACATCATTACAAGAAATAACAGGCTCCAGAACAATCGCTTTCGTCTAGATACTGCAGAAAATTTCAAAGCTCATTCCCTCCCCGTTCACCTGTTTACTCATAGAAAGCTCTATCTGATGAGTATTCGGTACAAACGGGGGATAGAACAAGCTACTCCTCGTCCTTCTCTCCGGACTCCTGCCCGGCTTCAGCTTCGTCCTCCTCCTCAGGAGGCTCTCCCTGCAACGATTCTGAGGACGATTTCAGCGTAAGGTACACCACCCGGCCGTCCTTCTCCTTCGTAACCTTCTGATCGGCAATATAGCCTTCACCCTGCACATTGACCTTCACCTTCATCAGGTTCAGAATCTCCATAGCATCACGAAGTGACTCCCCCCGCATATCCGGGATTTCCATCTGGGCTGCATCCTCGGTCAGGAGGTAAATCCGCTGGCCGGCAGACAACGCCGTTCCCGGCGCGGGAACCTGCTTGACCAGGCTGCTTCCGCTGCCGAGCACCTCATACACGAAGCCTTCAGCCAGCAGCTTGGTCTTGATATCCTTCATGCTCATGCCGGAAAGCTCCGGTGCAACCCGTGTATCTGGCTGCAGTGCCGCTGCTTTGGCGGCTGTCGCATCCTCGGCAGCCTCCTCGGTCTTGGGAACACCCCAGTATTTCAAAGTCTGGGATACAATCTTCTGGAACAGCGGCGCTGCCACTGCGCCGCCCCCGAGCTGATCATTCGGCTCATCCACAATGACGAGCACAGCGATTCGGGGATCATCGACAGGAGCATACCCCGTGAAGGAAGCCACCAGCCTTGTGTTATCACTGTAATCACCCTTAACGGCCGTTCCGGTCTTTCCTGCAACACGGTAGCCCTCGATAAAGGCGTTATAGCCTGTGCCCTGCTCCTGATCGGCAACAACCTGCTCCAGGTAACCTCCGGTCTTGCGTGCGGTTTCCGGTGTGATGACTTGACGCACCAGCTCCGGCTGAATAACCTGAACCTCACCGGTGTTAGGGTCCTGAATTTCCTTGACGATTTGCGGCTTCAGCAGCTTGCCCCCGTTAGCCACAGCAGATATGGCTGCAATCTGCTGAATCGGGGTAACCGAGACGGCATAGCCATAAGGCACGGTGGATATGTCAATGTCCCGGCTCATGTTCAGAATCCCCAGACTCTCGCCCGGAAGCTCGATGCCCGTCTTGCCGCTAAACCCGAACAAATTAATGTAATTCGTCAGCCGTTCCTTGCCGAGCATTTCATAGCCCAGCTTGACGAAGGCAACGTTACTGGAGCGTTTGACGCCCTCCAAATAAGTGATCGTTCCCCAGCCGTTGCGCTGGATATCCCAGTGCGTCCGTCCTCCGGCCCGAATCGATCCGGATTTATAATAGGCATTGGGATCAAATAAATTCTCCTGGATAGCACTGGCAAGCGTCACGATCTTGAAGGTTGAGCCCGGCTCGTAAGTGGAGCGGATCGCATGATTATAATAATTGCTGTAATCCGATGCTACTTCCCAGTAAGTATTGGGATCAAAGGTAGGCAGATTCGCCATCCCGAGAATTTCCATGGTGTTCGGATCTGCCGCGATGACGGTCATGCTGACGGGCTCATATTGTTCATAAACCTCCCGCATGGCTTCCTCGATATAATGCTGAATGGTATCGTCAATGGTCAGCTTTATATTGCTGCCATTCTTGGCCGGCTGATACACATCGTCCGCAGACGGCAGCTTGACGCCTTTCTTATCGCTTTTATATCTGGCAAATCCGTCCACGCCCTTGAGCTGCTCATCGAACATGAGCTCAAAGCCGTCCCGTGCCTGTCCCTGCCGATCGGTATAGCCCAGAATATGGGCTGCCAGTGAATGACGCGGATAAAAGCGCTTGTTCTCCGCAATCAGGTTAATTCCGGAATCCGGAACCTTTCCTTCCGACTGCAGCTGCAGCTCCAGCTCGTCCATCAGGCCCTGAATTTCCTCCCGCTTTTCTTCGCCAATCTTCCAGCCTTCATTTCGCACCTCGCGGTTGATCAGGTAATTTCCCTTATCGTCCTTGGCTGTGACCAGCTTGACCAGCTCATCCTTGTTCTTGCTAAGCAGCCGGTTCAGCCCATCAACCACCTCGTCCTGCAGCCCGTTGGCTTGAATTACCCTCGGATTGACCACTACGGTATAAGCCGGTGCATCCATAGCAAGGATATCGCCGTCCCGGTCCGAGATCGTGCCCCTTGAAGCTGTGAGCGTCTGCTCCCGTTCCCAGTTCTGCATCGCTCTTTCCCGCCAGGAGTCCATATCGACGACCTGCAGCCAGAATACACGGACTATCAAAACAGCAAAAAAGAGGGTGATGAATCCCCCTATTAGCAGTGAACGCATTTTAATTTTTTTGATCATCGGTTCAACCTCACTATCCTAGTTTCCCGACGCCTTGCCTGCAGTACCTGCAGCATTGCTATGGCCCGGTAAGTGAATGGCCTCGCTCTGCTCAGCCTGGATATATCCAAGCTCCTTCGCCTTTTGAACAATTCCCATCTCCAGTGTCTGCTTCTTGACCTGCAGGACATCCATGCTCTTGCCTGCTTCATGGATCTGATAGTCCGACTTCTGGATCTGCCGGTTGAGCTCGTACATCTTGACATGGCCCATTCCGATCCAGCCCATCACCGCGACTACAAACATGACAGACAGCAGATAGAGCAGTTTTTCTTTCTGGGGCAGCTGGGAACGGCGTCTGATTACCGTTGTTTTCTCAACATATCCATTGTGGCGTTCCTTCTGTCTCTCCTGAACGGCCAGGTTTCCGCGGGTATAGGCCATGGCTGAATTCTCCTTGTTTGTTATTGGGTCAATCTACAATTTCTCGGCTATGCGCAGCTTCGCGGAGCGGGAACGCGGATTCATGGCGATCTCCTCATCCCTTGGAATGATCGGCTTCCGATTCACCAACTTCAGCTGTCCTTCTCCCCCGCCGCATACGCACATTGGAAAATCAGGGGGACAGGTGCATTTGGCAACATAGCTGTTAAAAATTTGCTTACAAATCCGGTCCTCCAGCGAGTGGAAGGTAATGACCGAAACTCTGCCGCCTGGAGCAAGGCATTTCACGGCCTGATGCAGCGCATCCTCAAATGCCCCCAATTCGTCATTCACGGCAATGCGCAGCGCCTGAAAGCTTCGCTTTGCAGGATGGCCTCCCGTGCGTCTTGCAGCAGCAGGAATCCCTTCTTTGATGAGCTCCACCAGCTGCCCTGTCGTTTCAACACGCTGATTGGCTCTCTTCTCACAGATGACCTTGGCGATCCGCCTGGAAAACTTCTCTTCCCCATACTGATACAGAATTCTGGCAATTTCCTGCTCCGGCCATTCATTGATAATCTCTGCTGCCGTAAGGCCCGCTGACTGATCCATTCTCATATCCAGCGGTGCGTCATGGTTGTAGCTGAACCCCCGTTCTCCTTCGTCGAACTGAGGCGAAGAGACACCGAGATCGAACAATATTCCGTGAACGCGCGACACGCCGTCAGCATCCGGCTCCACCTGCTCTTGCAGCACCTGTTCAAGATCTCTGAAGTTGGTTTTGACAAGCGTCACCTTGTGCTCTTCCTGGCCCAGAACCTCCTTGGCGTTATCTAGCGCCCAATCATCCTGATCCAGTGCAATCAGACGACCCTGATCACCAAGCTGGGAAGCAATTAAAGCACTGTGGCCGGCTCCTCCCAGCGTACAGTCCACGTAAATCCCTTCCTGCTGGATGCGCAGCCCCTCTGTCGCTTCTTCTTTTAGTACCGTGATGTGATGAAACAAGCTGCAGCCCTCCATAATGTGCAATTCATCCTGAACATTGTCTTATGTACGGATTGTCTTTCTCTATAAGTCAAAATTAAAATCAACCAGCTTCTCGGCAATATCATTAAACGCTTCTTCTGACTGCTGGTAGTATTCATTCCATTTGTCCTTGCTCCATACCTCGACCCGGCTGGATACGCCGATCACGACACACTCTTTATCCAGCTTGGCGAACTCACGGAGATTGGCCGGTAAATTTACCCTTCCCTGTTTATCCCATTCGCATTCCGCTGCACCGGAGAAAAAGAACCGTGAAAAGGCCCGGGCATCGGATTTCATCAGCGGCAGTGATTTGAGCTTCTGTTCCATGACAGCCCATTCTTCATGAGGATAGACAAAGAGGCATTGATCCAGCCCCCTGGTAACAACAAAAGAGCTGCCTAACAGTTCCCGGAATTTGGCAGGGATCGTTAATCTGCCTTTATCATCGATGTTATGCTGATACTCTCCCATAAACATCCGGTCACTCACCCCTTACCCCATTTCCCCCACTTTACACCACTTTCCACCACATTAGAATAATAGATTCTTCGTTTTTAATCAAATTCCTTCTCGTTTTTAACCATTTTTTTCAGGATTACCGGAAATTCCCCAAATTGAAAAAAGCTCTGCCGCCCCCTTGCAGGAGAGACAGAGCTTCTCGAAGACTTGGCCAAACCCTTATAAATCTGTGATTTTAGTGCTCGGCCCAGCTGTCCAGGTAGGATTTCTGAACCTCGCTAAGCTGATCAATTCCCATTCCGAGACTCTCCAGCTTATAGCGCGCTACCTGCTCGTCGAGCTCGTAAGGCACGTTCACGACCCGGCTTCCGATGCTGTTGTGCAGATCGTTGACATATTTCAGGGAAAGCGCCTGAAGCGCAAAGGTCATATCCATAATTTCTGCCGGGTGGCCGTCTCCCGCTGCCAGGTTGACAAGGCGTCCCTCGGCAAGCAGGTAAATCTTGCGTCCATCCTTCAGCTGATATTCCTCAATGTTGCGGCGGACCGTCCTTACAGACTGGCAGCGGGCTTGCAGCTCCGGCTTGTTAACCTCTACATCAAAGTGACCCGCATTGGACAAAATCGCGCCGTCCTTCATCACATCGTAGTGCTCACCCGTGATGACATCCCGGTTACCCGTGACCGTGACGAAGAAGTCACCCTCGCGTGCCGCTTCATGCATCGGCATAACCCGGAAGCCATCCATGTACGCTTCCACGGCCTTGATTGCATCGATTTCCGTGACAATGACATTCGCTCCAAGGCCCTTGGCCCGCATCGCCACGCCTTTACCGCACCAGCCGTAGCCCACGACGACCACAGTCTTGCCCGCTACAACCAGATTCGTTGTCCGGTTAATGCCATCCCACACGGACTGTCCTGTGCCGTAACGGTTATCAAACAAATATTTACAGTACGCGTCATTAACCGCAACCATCGGGAACTTCAAGGCGCCTTCCTTCTCCAGGGCTTTCAGGCGCAGAATGCCTGTAGTCGTCTCCTCCGCACCGCCGCGCACAGTTTCCAGCAGCTCTGGACGCTCTGCATGCAGGATCGTCACCAGATCTCCGCCATCGTCGATAATCAGATCCGGCTTGGTTTCAAGTGCCCGGATCATCAGCTCTTTATATTCTTTCGGCTCCGGATTATATTTCGCAAACACGGTAACGCCGTCCTCTACCAGCGCTGCACACACATCGTCCTGTGTTGACAGCGGATTACTGCCCGTAATGGTTACGTCCGCGCCGCCAGCCTGAATAACCTTCGCAAGGTAAGCTGTTTTGGCTTCCAGATGAAGAGAAATGGCCACTTTCAGTCCCTTAAAGGGCTGCTCTGCTTCAAACTGCTTACGAACCTTGTTCAGCACAGGCATATGCGCCTCAACCCAGTCAATCTTCAGATGTCCTTCCGGTGCCAGACCCAGATCCGTAATAATACTGTTCTCTACTGATTTGGAACTCAAATGTAACGCCTCCCATGAATCATATAATTTAAAGATAAACCGCCCGGTGCTGTCCGGTATCATCATAAGGCAAGCTCATCAGCTGATCAATGAGCCCCATTCCGTAACGGTTCAAATAATAAAACACATTATATACGCGCTCCTGCGGACGTCCAAGCGGCATCAGCTCGGTTTCAAAGCAATCCCACTGTCTCAAGGCTGCACGATGCTGCTGCTCCAGCGCAAGCCTGGAGCGGTCCAGCAGGTAGTCCATTTGTTCCAGAATTTTGCCGTGGTTCACTTCACCCAGGCGCATCAGACCTGGCTGCAGCCGCCCCAAGTCCTGAAGCAGCGGCTCATACAAAGCGGTAAAAGCCGCCTTCGTCTCCTGAAACCGATCACTCAGCCCGACCTCATCCTGCTCCTCCAGCCAGCGGCTTCGCTGCTCGCCCAGTCCCTGCACAATATCCTGGAAGCTCACGTTGTATTTATCCATCCATTTGGGCAGCGTCGGGCTGACAAGGCTGAGTGACATTCGCGGCACGATCAGCGGCATCTGAAGCTCCAGCTCCTGAAAAGCATGCCGCGTGATGGCCCAGTACGAGATCTCCCCTTGGCCCAGCACCGTACCAAGCACTGGGAGAACAGCATCCTGCATTAAGGGCCGTGTAAGAACATTATTGCTGAAGCGCTCCGGATATGCACGCAATTCATCCAGCAGCTCCTCCTCCGAGAAGGAGACCAGCCCCTTGCGGTCTGTAAACCGGCCTTCCTCCTTGAACAGCAGGAGCCGCTTGTCCTCATGCACATAAAACAGATTAGCTCCATCAGGGTGCACCTCGGCCTGAACCTCATACGAAAGGCTCTCGAGCTCTCCTGCTGCTCTCTTATACGCGTCAGTCAATGCATCACTGCGGGTAATCAGCTGTTCAAAGACCGGCTTCTCCAGAGCTCTCAGGCCCCGGTCTGCAGAATCCATCAGAACCAGGCCATGCTTCCCGAACAGCTCTCCCATCAGCTGGGCAAAGGCTCCGCTTAGTTCTTCATGCTTCGACGCCCGCTGCAGCACATCCAGCACGTCCTTCTTAAACGGACTATCCTCCAGCAGCTGCTGAATCTCTCTTAATGCTTCATCCCATTGAGTCCGGCTCACCGGAGTGTAGCTTACAGAGGTGCGGGATGCCCCTTCGCTATCCATACGGATTCTGGAAGGGCCCTGATCTGCAGCCGGCAGGTAGGTATGATTTACCTCATCCCAGTCATGGTCCTCCCCGGCAATCCAGAATACGGGAATTACCGGTCGGCCCAGCATAGCCTCTGCCTTCCTCGCTGCCTGAATGATAGTAATGGCCTTATAGATGACGAGCATGGGGCCTGTGAACAGACCGCTCTGCTGCCCCCCGGCAATGACCAGAGCATCCTCCTTCTCCAGCAGTTCCAGAGATTTATGTACCTCGACATGTGTATTATGGACATAATCATTGTAGCTGCGCAAACAGCCTGCCAGCGCCGAGCGGCTGATATATCGGCCGTAGCTCTGACTCAGCCAGTCTGCCCGCTGCTTCCATGCCGCAGGTTCCCAGGGACTGCCGCCGTAAAATGGACTCACCTGATCGTAATGATGTATATAGTCATACGAAAGCCGGGAGCCGCCGGACAAAGGCTCCGGAATGATATTCATGAAAGCTCCTCCTATTCTCGCGGGTGCTCAAGTTAACTTACTTTATTAAAGCCTTTCTTGATTGTACCGAATGTGAGGCTTCTCCGTCAAAGGAAAAGAAAACAGCAGGGCACAGCAGGGCCCTGATCAAAAAAACCGTTCCTTCTGCAAATGGATCCTGCCGGCCACTTGCAAAAGAAACGGTTATGTTGTCACACAGCTCAAGCATACGGCTTGCTCACCCAGTGCCCCGGTGACACCTCAACCAGCTCGGTGTCCTGCTCTTCCAGCAGCACGGTTCCGTCCTCGCCCTTCACCGCCGAGATCGGTCCCTGACCGCTGTCCTCCATCGTCAAGCGCTGCTTGCTGCTTTCAATTTCCGGATCCGGGACCGGGATGGCAGACAGCAGGGTTTGCGTGTACGGATGAATGGGATTCCCATAAAGCTCCTCGCTTTCAGCCAGCTCAACCATTTTGCCCAAATACATGACAGCGACCCGGTCACTGATATGCTTGACCATAGACAGGTCATGGGCGATGAAGAGGTACGTCAGTCCAAGCCGCTCCTGAAGGTCCTTGAGCAAATTCACAACCTGTGCCTGGATGGATACATCCAGCGCAGATATGGGCTCGTCACAGATGATGAACTTCGGATTAACCGCCAGAGAGCGGGCAATGCCGATCCGCTGCCGCTGACCGCCCGAGAACTCATGGGGATACCGCGTGGCATGATCGCTGTTCAGCCCGACCATATCCAGCAGCTCCTCGACCCGCTTCTTCCGCTCTGCGCGGCTGCCGGCCATCCCGTGAATGTCCAGCGCTTCGCCGATAATATCCGTGACCGTGAATCTGGGATTCAAGGACGCATAGGGGTCTTGAAAGATCATCTGCATATCGCGCCGCATGACCTTCATCTTGCGGGGTGACAGCTTGTAAATATCGGTGCCCTGAAAAAACACACTCCCCGCTGTCGGCTCATACAGCCGCAGAATGGTGCGGCCTGCCGTCGATTTGCCGCAGCCTGACTCACCGACCATGCCAAGCGTCTCTCCCTCATGGATTGTAAAGTTAAGGTCATCTACAGCTTTCAGAACCTTGCCTCCGCCCACTTGAAAATACTTTTTCAGCCCTTGCACCTGGAGCAGGACGTTCTCCTTCATGACGGCTCCGCCTCCTGTGCCATCGGATGCAGATTCCAGCACCGGGCCATATGCGTATGACTGAACACCGTTGCACCCGGATCGATCCGGGCGCAGATTCTCATAGCCTCCTCACAACGGGCTGTAAAGGGGCAGCCCACCGGCGGCTTAATGAGATCCGGAGGTGTACCCATAATCGGAATCAGCGGCTCATCCTTTGGCTGATCCAGGCGGGGCATGGAACGCAGAAGACCCTTGGTGTACGGATGACGAGGGTTTTTGAAAATTTCCCATTTGTTCCCCGTCTCCACAACCTCACCGGCATACATGACAATCACACGATCACACATCCCGGCCACGACGCCGAGATCATGAGTAATAAGGATGATCGACGTCCCCAAACGACGCTGCATGTCCTTCATCACATCCATAATCTGCGCCTGGATAGTAACATCCAGCGCGGTCGTGGGCTCATCAGCGATCAGCAAAGACGGGCTGCAGGCGAGTGCGATGGCAATCATGGCCCGCTGCCGCATACCGCCGGAGAACTCATGAGGATATTGATGAAAACGCTCCTCGGCATGCTTGATGCCGACCAGCTTCAGCATCTCCACGGCTCTGCTTTTGGCAGCGGAAGAGGACAGGCCCTGATGCTTCTCCAGCCCTTCTGTGATCTGGCGTCCGATCTTGAGCGTCGGATTCAAAGAAGTCATCGGGTCCTGAAATATCATGCCGATATCCTTGCCGCGGATGGCTTCCATCTGCTTGTTGCTTTTTTGCAGCAGGTTCTCGCCCTTGAACAGAATCTCCCCTCGCTTGATCCGCGACGGCGGTGAGGGAATCAGACGCATAATGCTTTGGGCGGTCACGCTTTTGCCGCTGCCGGACTCCCCTACGATGGCGACAGTCTCGCCTTTATGGACCTCAAAACTCACGCCGCGGACCGCCTTCACCTCTCCGCCCCTGACCTCAAAAGAAACATTCAGGTCCTTGACCTGTAAAATCGGCTCCATTTCATCACACTCCTACTTTTTCAGCTTCGGATCCAGCGCATCCCGTAGCCCGTCCCCAAAAATATTGAAGGCGAGCATCGTCAAGCTGATGAACAGCGCCGGAAACAGCATCCGCCAGGGATAATACATCCAGCCCGATAACGCATCATTGATCATCGAGCCCCAGGACGCAACGGGTGCCTGCACACCCAATCCAAGGAAGCTTAGAAACGATTCCGCAAATATCGCATTCGGCACCGACAGGGTCAGCGTCACGATAATGGGACCCATGGCGTTCGGAATGAGATGGCGGAACAGCAGCCGTGACGTGCCGGCGCCCATGGACCGGGAGGCAAGGACATATTCGCGGCTCTTTAGCTGCATAATTTCCCCGCGCACGATCCAGGACATATTAATCCAGCCTGTAATGGTCAGTGCCAGAATGATCGTGCCCAAGCTCGGCTCGAAGACGACGAGCAGCAGAATCGTAACCAGCAAGTAAGGGATGGAATATAAAATCTCGGCGAATTTGTTCATGATTTCATCTACACGGCCTCCGAAATACCCCATCAAGCCGCCGTAGATCACGCCGATTACAAGATCGATCGCCGCTGCTGCCAGCCCTACCGTCAAGGAGATTCGCGCGCCCATCCAGGTGCGAACGAAGACGTCTCGTCCGAGATCATCCGTCCCGAACCAGTGCTCTGCGGAAGGGGGCAGATTCGTGCTCATCAGATCATTCGTTTCGTAATCATAGACCGAGATCATCGGTCCAATGACCGCCATGATCAGGATCAGCAGCATGATGAGCATACCTGCCATGGCGAGCCGGTTTTTTTTCAAGCGTTCCCAGGAATCCCGCCAGGCGGAAAGGCTCTCGCGCTGAATGACCTCCGACTGCTTCTCATCCGGACCGATCTTCTGAAAGTCCTCCGCCTTCAGGGCTTCGTCAAAGCTGTGTGTCGCATTACTATTGACTGCCATCAGGAGCCCCCCTTCCCGCTGCTCAGCTTAATCCGGGGATCAATCAGGCCATACGCGATATCCGTCATAAACCGGGCCAGCATAAGCAGAATGCCATAGAAAATGGTAATGCCCATAATGACCGTATAATCCCGGTTGGTAATGCTGTCGACGAATTGCTTGCCGATGCCGCCGATCCCGAAAATCTGCTCAATGACCACCGAGCCTGTAATCACGTTGGCCGTCATCGGTCCCACATACGTCACCACCGGCAGAATCCCGTTCCGGATCACGTGACGAAACATGATAGCCAGCCCGTTCAGTCCCTTGGCCCTGGCCGTCTTGATGTAATCCGAGTGCAGCACTTCCAGCATGCTGGAGCGGGTCAGGCGGGCGATAAAGGCCACGGGCTGGGCGGAAAGCGCAATGACCGGCAGCACGTAATCGAGAGGGCTGTCAAAGCCCATAACGTTAAACAGTCCTGCTTTTTCCGCGAGAACATATTGCAGCAGCGATGCCAGCACGAAGCTGGGAACGGCAATGCCCAGCACCGAGAGAATCATCGCCGTGTTGTCAATGAGCCTCCGGTGATAGAGGGCAGCCAGCATACCCAGCAGTACGCCGACGAGGACAGAGAGGACAATCGCAGCCAGCCCCAGCCGCAGGGATGGACCGAACGTATCGACAATGATCTCTGTCACACTTTGGTTCTGCTGCTTCATGGACAAGCCGAAATCTCCGGCGGCGATATTGCTTAAGTATTTTGTATATTGCTGAAAGACCGGCTTGTCCAGATCATACTGCTCCATCAGCCTTGCCAGGATTTCAGGAGAAGGCTTCTTCTCCCCCATAAACGGGTCTCCCGGTATAGCCTTCATCAGAAAAAAAGTGGCGGAGATCAGAATGAACAACGAAACCAGCATATACAAAAACTTGCTCCCTACGTATTTCAATTCTGTACCCTCCTTGACATCAGCATCACTCTACATAGGCGCGTGTAAAATCAATATCACCCTTGAAGTCAATGCCGATGCCCTTCATCCAGGGCTTAATCAAGGAGACGCTGGAGTAATAGTAGATTGGCATCACGATCTGCTGCTCCTGGACCAATATTTTTTCAGCCTGAGCCATAAAGTCCATGCGCTGGGTATGATCATCCGTGGCATAAGCATCCTCTACCAGCTGATCATAGACTGCGTTCGAGAAGCCGGTATCATTGTTGCCGCTGCCTGTTTTCCAGATATCAATATAGGTCATGGGGTCATTGTAATCTGCGCCCCACCCTGCCCGGGCGATCTGGTAGTTGAGATCGGTCCGGTTCTTGAGAAACACACCCCACTCCTGATTCTGAACCGAGACGTTGACGCCGAGATTTTTCTTCCACATATCGACGATCGCAAGGGCGATTTTCTTGTGATTATCATCGGAGTTATAGATCAGGGTGACCGCGGGCAGCGCCGTATAGCCTTTCTCCTTCATGCCCTGCTCTAACAGCTGTTTGGCCTCTTCTATATTTTCTTCAAAATAATTCTCCGAGACCTCTGTGCGGAACTCCTCTTGCTTCCCCTTGATCCCCGGCGGAACGAAGCCATAGGCCGGAAGCTGTCCGCCCTGCGTGATCTTGTCCACAATGGCCTGCCGGTCAATGGCCATGGAGAAAGCTTTTCGGATATTCACATTATCAAAAGGCTCCTGAGTCGTATTGAACACATAAAAATAGGTGGACGAAATCCCCTTGATGTTCAGCTCGTCCGGCATCTGCTCCTTCACCGCCGCCAGCTGGTCTGTCGGGATATTGCCTACGGGATGACCGGCATAATCCAACTCATTGTTGCGGTAGCTGGACAGCTCGGTAGCCGAGCTGTTAACGATGCTCATCTGCACTTTTTCAAGCTTGATGTTATCCTTATCCCAATACTGGTCATTCTTTACCATCTCAATCTTTTGTCCCTTGGTCATGGACGCCAGCTTGAACGGTCCGTTGCCAATCAGCGTCTCAGGCTGGGTAGCCCATTTCTCATTGTCCTTGACAGAGGCGTGAAGCGGGAAGTAGGTCTGAAACGACATCAGGCTTAGAAAATACGGCGTCGGGTTCTCAAGTGTAACCTCCAGCGTATAATCATCGGTCGCCTTGACGCCGACGTCCTCGGCTTGATCAAGCTCTCCCAGATTGTAGGCTTCAGCATTTTTGATATAGTACAGCTGGTAAGCATACGGAGGAGCAGGCGCAAAGGAAGGATCCAGCACCCGTTTCCAGGCATATTCGAAATCCTTCGCCGTGACAGGATCACCGTTGCTCCATTTGGCATCCTGTCGCAGGGTAAATACATACGTCAAGCCGTCCTCAGAGATCGTCCAAGACTCCGCAGTACCGGGAACTTCTTCACCGTCCGGCCCTTTGCGTGTCAGTCCCTCGAAAATGGCATTAATGATCGTATTAGAGTTATTGTCCTGTGCTTGTCCGGGGTCCAGCGTTGGCGGCTCGGATGCAATATTCATCCGGAATATCTGCTCCCGGGGCTTGTCGCCTGCAGCCTCCTCCTGATTGCCTGCTCCGCAGGCGCTAAGCAGGGATCCACAAACAAGCAGGGCTGTCATGAGCAGCAGGTGATACGTGCGCTTTTTCATCTTATACGCTCCTTCTTCAAATTCTTGATCGTTCAAGCTAAAGCTGAAGTTCATCAAAAAAAGTCCTGCAGGATGCTCCCTGCAGGACTTGCTTGAGATGATGCCGGGGTGACATAAGCCTATCTTCCCCTCACATCACCTGGAATATGTATTGAACCACGCCAATAAATGTAAACAATATGTAGCTGATGCTCATCGTGACAAACGCCAGTCTCCAGACGACACGGAACAGGCGCCGGCCATCCACCCTGCCCTTCCAGCGGTTCTGCGCTCCACCAATAATCCCGGCTGTAATAAGCAGCAGCAGCAGCGTCAGGTAGAATCCCCATCTGGATTCAAACAAAATGTTAAACAGCGCAGACACAGATATTAATAGGAATAGGGTCGTAACGTCCATAGAGACTCGAATCGCCTGCTTCTTATCCCGGGTTCGGTAGTAGGCGATTCCATAAGCAAGTCCGCCGGGTATAAACGGCACCGCACTCATTGCGATGAGAATGTTCATGACGCATGCCTCCTTTAATGGTGTAAGCCTTCGATCAGCCGCCAAATGAGACGATGGGCCGCAGCCTGTACCCCGCATCCCTCAGCCAGGTGCACAATGCTTCCGTTAATTGCAGCAATTTCAGTTTCCTTCCCCTCCTGCACATCCTTTAGCATGGAGGAGGTGTTGCCCGAAGTGGCGCGGCAGACGCCGAGAATGCGCTCCCATAAATCCTCGTCATAGGAGATTCCACAGGCGCGGTATACGGCCGTCCCCTCCTCATATAGCAATCTCATGAAGGCAATCCGGTCGTCCGAGGCCAGCAGCTCTCCATTGGTGACACGCCAAAGTGCAGTTAACGGATTAATGACGGCATTGATCAGCAGCTTCCGGTAGATGAATTTATCCAATGAATTCGACAGAAAGGTCTTAAATCCTGCTTGATGCATCAGATTCTTCAGCTCCAGCTCCCCGTTACCGCTATGATCCCCAGGTGCCCCTTGTAATGCAGGCACCGGTGAATGCAAAGCCTCGATCAATCCCAGATGCGTTTCCCCAGAGCCCGCATGCACAACCTCTGCGAGCCCTGCTCGGGCAGCCCCTTCTGTCGTCACTGCCGTGTACACCTGCCAGGCAGGGAGAAGCTTGTTCAGCCATTGAACATGTCCCGTACCATTTTGCAGACAGACCAGGCGGTGTCCTTGATAGGGCACAAAGAGCTGTTCCGCAGTCTCCTTAACAGCACCCTGCTTCACAGTCAGCAGGGTAAAGTCTGCATCTTGCGGCCCTCCCCGCCCATGATACTCATCAATAGAGCTTACTGTAAGCCGCTCCTGATCTGCGGCCTGGATGGCTACCTGTCCCTCCAGATTCCGGATTACGATTCCGCTGTGCTGAATGACTTCCTTCTGCTCCCGAGTCCGGCACCACAGCGTCACCCGCGCTCCCGCATATGCCAGCCGGCCTGAGAACAGCAGGCCTAGCGAGCCTGCTCCGACAATATGTATACTCAGCATTACTGCACTCCGCCTATCTTTAGGTTTTTGCTGTATAGTATATATGAAATGCCACACCCCTGCCCATGGAGGCACGAAATTTCTGTACAATAAAACAAGGAAACAACGGCTCAGGCTCAGCTCCTGTACCGCTATTTCCTTGCTGGCTGTATCTGCATATCACCGCGGGGCGCTATTCGATCCGCTCCAGATTGCCGTTGGCATCCATCTTGAATCGAGTCTTCAGCTCTTCCTCTTCCTCGCTCAAAAAAGCGAGTCTTCTTGCCCGGTCCATAATCTGAATCAATGCCTTGTAATCATCATTTACGACGTGATAATCGGTCTTGACCAGGCTAACCTCCTGGGACAGACGCGCATTTTCACTCCGCAAGCGGGCAAGCTCCTCTTCCTTCTCCCGAAGTGTACGCTCCAGCGCGCGATGCTGCTTTCCGCTTTCCTGCAGCCCGCCCTTCCATTGCCGCAGAAAACGGATGACCGCATCAATGGACAGCGATTCCTCGCTGGCCGTTTCTCCTTTGTAGCCCTCTGGCGCAAAATCTGTCTCAGTCAGGCCTGCCACCTGAGCTCCGCCTGCCGCCGGCTGCTTCTTGTAATAGCTTCGCTTTTGCCGCTGGGATTTCGCGATGGCGATGGCTTCCTCATACTTTTTACGGACACAGCTGTTCCACCGGAACCCGCAGGCTGCCGATGTCCGGCCAATCCGTTCGCCAACCTCCTCAAACGCTGCCAGCTGTGTGCTTCCTTCCCGAATATGCCGTAAAGTCACCTCTGCCAATATTAAATCGTCTTCCTCGCTCCATGCATCCTGTCTCACTGCCGACATATTATAAACCCTCCTAACAACATCCTAAAGTAACCGTCTTCACGTCCGCTTCCTGCGGCTGATGAATAGGGTATAAAAGCTGGTTTATTCATTCCTATGCTTCTCATAGAGTTCATAGAATCTATTTGATACTAAATTGTATTTCCACTTTGGGGACAGAACATACGCCAGCAGGCTTTTTTAAAAAAATGAACAAGCCGCTGCACTTAGGCGTTTACACGTTTTTGCCATGGCGGTATAATGTACATAGCAATAAGGGTCCTTACATATGAGAGGAGGATATGAATCGTGGCACGCATGTTCCGAGTGCTCGGCTTTTTTACGTTAACAATCGGTTTAATGGCATTTGCCGGCGAATTGGTTGAAATGGCTCTGCTCTTCTTCCTGCAGACGGCCTTCTTTGTAATTCTGGGATATCTTAAATTCACGGAGAGAACGTATATTACGCTCTTCTGGGCTTATATGCTCGTAACCTTCACGGGTTTCAGCTATTGGACGATCTTCCATATGGGTATGCCACTTTAATATCCCGGCGTAAACAAAGTAAAAAAGCGATCAGGCCTTGCCGGTCGCTTTTTTACTTTGTCATCAACGTAGGCTTATCGTGGATGAAGAAGCCGCTGTACAAGCATTTCTATTTGCGTCGAGATCATCATATGCTGGTTAAATAGTGGAGAACTTCCCGAAATGGCGTTTATTCTCTCAAGGGGGTAATTGAGGTGTACATACGTTTCTTAAAGCCTTGCATCCTAATATGCTGCTGCCTGGCCTTGATATTCTCCCCGGCTGGCTCTTCTCCCATCGCAGCATCCCCCCTTCCGATGACCGTGGACTCTAAAGAAGCGCGACAGTTGCTACAGGACAGCCTGTCCATCGTTGAGATCGATAAAGAAATCCAGCGTATCGAGCTCCGGCAGCAGGAGCTGCGGCAGGATCAGATATCACTGGAGAAGCAGATCCGTCAGCTGGAGCAGGATATCGACGTCAGGCGCGAGCAGGCCGGGCAAATCCTGAGAGAGTATTATATGGGTGAGCGCAGCAAGCTGTACACGCTGCTTTTGTCGGCCAGCAGCATTTCGGGATTTTTTAGAATTATGGAATTTTATGAGCTGGTGATCCAGAATGATCGTCAGGTGCTGGGGGATTATGAAAGGCAGTACAAGGCGCTGAGTCAGGCCCAGAGAGAGTCCAGTCTTAACGCTATACAGCTGGAAGAGGTGAAGGACAGCCTGATCCGGCAGCGCTCGCGCATTGTTTTGCTGGAGGAGCAGGTGAACAGCACCCTTGAAGGAAGCAGCAATCCGGAGGCCATGACCCGGCTTATGGAGGAGTTTACGATGTATTGGGAGAATGTCGGCTTGTACGAGGTCAAGCGGCATTTCCGGGCCCTTGCGGATGCCATGCAGCAGCTGCCGGATTTCATCCAGAGCGGGGAGAGCATCCTAAAGACCAATGGCCGTACTTATACCATCAATTTGCACGAGGAGCAGCTGAACCGCTTCCTGCGCGCTCAGAACGAGGTGTTTGAGGCGTTTGCGTTTCAGTTTGAAGGCGGAAAGGTCATCGCGGCAGGAGAAAGCGGCAGTCTGTCACTGCGGATTGAAGGGCAGTATTCCATCGTCAATGAACCGGAGAATGCAATTATGTTCGAGGTGGAGAAGCTTGTATTTAATGAGCTGGAGCTGCCGGATACGACCCGTCAAGAGCTTCAGAAGGAATTTGATATGAACTTCTATCCCAAGATGCTGGTCTCGTTCCTGAAGGCGACAGAGGTGATCAGCGATGACCAGCGGCTGCTGGTCAAGCTGCAGCTGGATCTCTAATTCAAAAAGAGGATGCCTCACCGGTTAAAGCCCCGGGGGTGCATCCTCTTGCTGTATCTGCTGTCTTTACCTAAAAAGCGCCGGGCACTCCTTCTTGCTAAGCTCATTCGGAAAGCAGCTGCTGGATACTGGATTCATAGACCGGGAAGCCCTCCGGCTCACCAAAGGTTAGCTGTGCGGATGCCCCCTGCTGCAAATAAGTCTCCAGGGACTCAAATGCAAGCGGCGCAGGCAGCGGAGTGATCGCGCTGTCATCCATCACGGTTCCGGAGGATAATAAGGAATAACGCCCGGTCACGCTCAGCCATTCATCACTTCGGGCAGCGGCTTGGGTCATTGCCCCAACCCATGTGAGAGCGGTGCTGGAGGTCTCCCGTCCTCCTGTTAATGCAAAGCTTCGCGACTGGATAACTGGTGCGAAGCCGGAGTTGTCCGGAGCAAGCAGCATAACCTCGTAGCCTTCCGGCCAATCCTGGTTCACGTCAGAGGCGGCGGCGATGCGCAAAGGGGCCAGCTCCGCTGAACCCTCAGCTATCCGCTTCTGATACTCTTCCGTGCTTTCCTGGAGCAGCAGCTTACTAAAGGACGGTATATCCAGCTTCGCTGTCTCCTCTTCTCCTGGATGCTCGGGATTGCCTCCGGCCGCAAATACGGCGGCAGCAAAGGCGTAGGGATCCGCTGGGTCGATGGAGAACAGCGGGCTGCGCTGCTCCCGATACGCTGCAGGCTCCGGTGGCTCCTTCCCTGCTTCATATACCATAACGTAAGGATCAGCATCCAGTGGAATGCCCCACTGATAGCCGTTCCACTGTAGCAAGGGCAGCAGCCCGGCAGGAAGAGCGGATTCCGGGATTCCGGATGGCACCGCCTCCAGAGGAAACAGCAGGCCTTTGATGGCCAGCGGCTTAATATAATGACTGTCCAGCAGCAGTATATCCGGTCCTTCACCCAGCCGGAGACGCTCTGTCATGCTGCCTTCATCCCAGTCTTCCATATTCTCAATGTTGACCTCAATGGAGTTCAGCTCCATAAACTGCTCATTCCACTGGTTCAGCTGGGCCAGCTCCTTCTCCCCCATACTGACACCGACCGTAATGGGCCCGGGATCGGGCTTCTCAAGCCCCGGCGACGGATCGGCCGGGAGTAGAGCTTCACCGGGAAGCTCCCGCACACCACTAGGAGTGATATCGAAGCTTGGTGATAAGCTGGTTAATGACAACAGCAGCACTGCGAACAAGAAACCGTATTTTCGGCGCCTCACGGCTTGAATCACTCCCTTTTTCAGATTGCTGCCCTTATATTACCAGACTTGCATGATGCTTGTCTTACCTTTTTCTGTTAATTATCACTTCATCACGCCACCTTATCCAGTAAATAAAGAGGCTGTCCAAAGATCTAAGGTCTTGCGGGATGGCCTCGTTTGTTGTTGTGAAATGCTCCGCGTACGAAACGTTCCTCCCCTCGCTGTTGATTGATTCTAGTAAAGGAGAAATTTGGGGGCAAAGGCGACCGCTACCGCTGGTCCGGAATCGTTTCGTCCTCTCCGCTGCTTCGTTGTATGGGGCAAAGCCAATGTAAAGCACAAGGCGAGGCTGCAACAAAAGGTTCAAACCTTGTTTGCCGCCATAGAGGAGAACGAGCAGCAAGAAGAACGGGAGCATACGGGACAGGATCTTCCCGAACTCGGTGAGGCTTCCTCCCTGACCAGCGAAAAGCTTGAGAGTGCTGTGCGCAGAAAACAACCGAGGGTTTAGACGTTTTCTGCTTCGAGGCCTGTCCAAAGTGAGCCTTGAGGTCGGATGGCTTTCGCTTCCCCAAAACCTGTTGAAGAAGGCGGCAATAGACCACAATAAAGACATGGCGGTGCTGGGATCACCTCCCTGACTCCACCATGTCTTTATTTTTTGCTTCAGATCTCACTCAAGTGAGCTGCCTCGTTAACTTTTGTGACAGCCTCTTTAATCATTTCCCGGAAAATATAGTTAGAGCAAATCCGCAGCAAGCTGAGCCAGCTTGGACCGTTCCCCTTTTGTCAGGGTAATATGGCCGCTAAGCCCTTCTTTCTTGAAGGTATCGACGACGTAGCTCAGGCCGTTGCTGACGGCATCCAGATACGGATGGTCAATCTGCTCCGGATCACCCATCAGAATGACCTTGCTGCCTTCACCCGCCCGTGAAATAATCGTCTTCACCTCATGACGGGTCAAATTCTGGGCTTCGTCGATAATAATGAATTGGGACGGGATCGAGCGTCCACGGATATAGGTCAGGGCCTCTACCTGGATACTGCCCAGTCCCATTAAGATCTTGTCGATGTCCCCAGACTTTTTGGTATCGAACAGAAACTCCAGGTTATCATAGATTGGCTGCATCCAGGGCCGAAGCTTCTCATCCTTCTCCCCGGGTAAATAGCCAATGTCCTTTCCCATCGGAACGACGGGACGGGCGATAAGCAGCTTCTTATACTTATGGTCATCCTCCACCTTGCACAGCCCAGCAGCCAGCGCGAGCAGCGTCTTACCGGTGCCGGCTTTGCCGGTAATGGTCACGAGCGGGATGTCATCCTGAAGCAGGAGCTCCAGCGCCATCCGCTGTTGAACATTTCGTGCAGATATGCCCCATACTGGGTCATTGCTCAAGTAGAGCGGCTCCAGGCGGGCTGCTTCCGCATCTACCTTCAGCAGGGCTGACTTGCCGCTTCCCATCTCATCCTTTAGAATGACAAATTCATGCGGATTTAAGCTGTAGCTCAGTCCCAGCTGGGAAATTGGCAGGTATCGGTAGCTGTAGAACTCATCAATCACGGATGGATGCACCTTTAATGTGCAATGCCCACCGTACAGCTCGCTGGGATCTGCGGTCCGGTCAGATAAATAATCCTCTGCGGTCAGGCCCAGGACATCGGCTTTGATGCGGACCAGCACATCTTTACTAACCAGCACCACCGAGCGTGGCGCGGCCTTCTCATCCTCTTCCAATTTATAATTCAAGGCAACGGCCAGAATGCGGTTATCATTCGTAGCCTCGCTGAACATCTCCTGAACCTTAACAAAGCTGCGATGATTCAGCTCTACCTTCAAACTTCCTCCATGTTGAAGCGGTACGCCGTCGTGAAGCTGTCCCTGCTGCCTAAGACTATCGAGAAGGCGGGATACAGAGCGTGCGTTACGGCCGAGCTCATCCGCATTTCGCTTTTTGGAATCGATCTCCTCCAGAACAACGGCCGGGATAATGACCTCATGCTCTTCAAAAGCGAAGATCGCTTTGGGATCGTGCAGTAGAACATTAGTATCCAGTACAAATATTTTCTTCATCGATATCCCCTCCACAGCTTCTTCATAACAAGATAGGAACCCTTTTGAATGCGGCTGAATTAAGCTGAATTAAAGCTGCTGAATCTAAAAAGCAATCACCTCCTCTCCATGACTATGAATCTCCCAATCCAACAAAAAAAGCCTGATGATCATAGATCATCAGACTTCAAGCTCATAGCAAAACAACATAGCGCACGGCTTCAGCAGAGCCTGCTGAAGTACACAGCCGCACACCGGTGAAAAGACAGGCTCTTCACAGGCCGACTGCCGGAGCATCTCAATAACTGCTTTAGACATCACAGTGTGGGACATCCGCGTACGCCTCCTGTAGTTTGGATGTGGATATGCTTTATTGTATTATACAACCTCTGAAAACTTGACTGCAAATCTTAAGATCCGGAAGCGGAATTCTCTGCAGCTTCCTCCGATGCCTTGCTGTGCTTGCCGGCCAGCTCGTCCTGCAGAGCCTGCTTGGCAGCCTGCAGCTCATCCCCGTTAATGTACACGAACGGACTGCGCCACTGTCCCGTTATCGGCACAAACCGGACATCCTTCTTATTGATATCATAGTAGGTCTTAATGATGTTTTTCATCTGGTCGTTCTCCAGATCCGTCGTCATATTACCACCTACAGCATCCAGCACCTTATACGCCTTGACCGCACCCCCGAACGATTTCATCTGGTCAATCAGGGAATGCAGCACCTCGCTCTGACGGGCATTCCGGTCAAAGTCATTGGATTCCTTAGTCTTGACCTCACAGTTCATCGACTTGCGGTAGCGGACATAATCCAGCGCTTCCTTGCCATCCAGGCTTTGCGGGCCGGCTTTCAGATTGATATGGGTGCCATCCTGGGAGTCTCTGTGACACATATTGTACTGCACGTTAACATCCACGCCTCCAAGAGCGTCCACAACATCCCGGAAGCCCTGAAAATCCAGCACGGTTACATAGTCAATCGGAATATCAAAATATTGACCCAGCATGTCCTTCATTCTTTCTTCCGCCGGAGCCTCTCCCTGCTTCTCCAAATTTCTAAAGGTTGTATAAAATGAGTTCAGCTTCCGGTCCGAGCGGTAGCCTTTCAGCTGGAGTGAAGTGTCCCGCGGCAGTGATACAAGGGTGGCCGTGTTCGTCTCAGGATTCATCGCAGCGACCATGACAACGTCGGTCAAGTAGGTTTGATGCTCCGGCCTGTAATCTGTTCCCAGAATGAGCATCGTCAGCGGCTTGACACTCGCCGACTTCTCCGGCGGGACCGGATTATTATTGCCTGTACTCAGGATCGTGTCCTCTGCCTTCAGGTACAGCGAGCCTACATAGGCTGCTCCGCCGAGAATGACCAGAATGCATACGATCAAGAACCATCTGGCCAACGTCGCAATGGGACTGCGCTTTTTCTTGGACGATGCTTTCTTCTTCTGCCCCGCTGCATTGGAACGGGCTCTTGGTGGAAGATTGGGTTGACCTGTACTCATGACTAAACACCTTTTCTTTCCATTAAGATCATTGAGGCGTATAACCATTCACCTTCTTAGTTATAAACGCTTCACAGGTAAAAAAGTTGCCGGCATATGCCGGCAAACTGTCGTGGAATTATGGAGTTTTGGGCTGACCTTCGTTCTTCTTTCTCTGACGATCCTCTACGAAATAACGGATGCGTACCATGAGCATCAAGCCGACGGCAACGAGGAGGCACTGAATAATCGGCAGCTTGTCAATTTGAAAAATCAACAGCATGCCGCAGCCTAATGCCATCAGCAGATACAGCAGCACCTCTTTCAGAAGAGGCATCTTCTGCTTGACGCGAAACACTTTATTGTACACATAAGCGACAAGCGCAAAAATAATGATATAGGAAATCAGCGGATGCTCTGCAAACCAGACCTGCACGGTGATCATTCACTCCTTTATCCAGAGACCTGAAGCGGCCAAGCCGCAGAGAGCAGGCACGTGGTGCTACAGATTGGCTTGAGCCATTTTGCGGTGCTTCTCAGCACGTTCCCGCTCACTCTTGTTCAGAATTTTCTTGCGGAGACGGACAGACTTTGGCGTAATTTCGCAATACTCGTCATCATTCAGGTATTCCAGCGCCTGCTCCAGCGAGAAGATCCGCGGCGTCTTCATCTTCACCGTGTCATCCTTCGTCGCCGAGCGTACATTCGTCAGCTGCTTCTCTTTACAGATGTTGACCACAATGTCGTTGTCACGAGTATGCTCACCAACGATCATGCCCTCATACACCTCGGTGCCTGGCTCCAGGAACAGGGTTCCGCGGTCTTCAACACCAATCATGCCGTAGAATGTCGTGTTGCCATTCTCTGTAGAGATCAGCACGCCCTGATGACGTCCGCCCACTTGGCCGCCATGCAGCGGTCCATAGCTGTCGAAAGCATGGTTCATCACGCCATAGCCACGGGTCAGAGTCAGGAAATGCGTCCGGTAGCCGATCAGGCCACGGGCCGGGATCAGGAATTCCAGGCGAACCTGGCCGCTGCCGCTGTTGATCATGTTCACCATTTCGGCTTTGCGAGTTCCCAGGCTTTCCATGACAGCACCCATGCTGTCCTCCGGTACATCAATAATCAGGCGTTCAATCGGCTCCATCTTCGCGCCGTCGATCTCTTTCACAATGACCTCTGGCTTGGATACCTGCAGCTCGTAGCCTTCACGGCGCATGTTCTCAATCAGAATGCCCAAATGAAGCTCACCGCGTCCGGATACGACATACGCGTCCGGGCTGTCGGTCTCCTCGACTCTCAAGCTGACATCGGTTTCCAGCTCTTTAAAGAGACGGTCACGCAGCTTACGGGAGGTTACCCACTTGCCTTCGCGGCCTGCAAACGGGCTGTTGTTCACGAGGAACGTCATTTGCAAAGTCGGCTCGTCAATCTTCAAGACCGGCAGCGCTTCCGGGTGCTGTGGATCTGCAATCGTCTCTCCGATATTAATATCCTTAATTCCGGCGATGGCAACAATATCGCCCGCGCCGGCTTCTGCAACCTCCACCCGCTTCAGGCCCTGGAAGCCGAACAGCTTCTCGATTCTTGCCGTCTTGCTGGAGCCGTCACGCATAATGACCGTTACGGATTGTCCCTGCTTGATTACACCGCGGTTCACGCGTCCTACGGCAATTCGTCCCAGGTATTCGTTATAGTCCATCAGGGTTACCAGGAACTGCAGCGGCTCTTCTACGCTTTCCGTCGGGGACGGAATATGGTCTACAATTGTTTCGTACAGTGCAAGCATGTTATCATCCTGCTGCGCTGCATCCAGGCTGGAGGTTCCGTTCAGCGCCGAAGCGTAAACGACCGGGAACTCCAGCTGATCGTCATTCGCGCCAAGCTCGATGAACAGATCCAGAACCTCGTCAATAACCTCAGCCGGACGGGCAGCCGGACGGTCAATCTTGTTCACCACGACGATCGGTGTCAGATTGTGCGCCAGCGCCTTGCCGAGAACGAATTTCGTCTGCGGCATGCAGCCTTCGTAAGCGTCTACCACGAGCAGGACGCCGTCAACCATTTTCATAATACGCTCTACTTCGCCGCCGAAATCCGCGTGGCCTGGAGTGTCTACGATATTAATGAGAAAGTCTTTATACGTAATAGCCGTATTCTTGGCCAGGATGGTAATACCGCGTTCCCGCTCCAGGTCATTGGAATCCATAGCTCGTTCCTGCAGAGTTTCGTGCTGCTGGAAAATACCGGACTGCTGCAGCAGCTGATCTACCAGGGTAGTTTTGCCATGGTCAACGTGGGCGATGATGGCAATATTGCGAATTTGGTCTCTCGATTGCATAAATTTATCTCAAATCCTCTCTTTTCGTATGGGCCACAAAGAAAGCGCCGGACATTAGATCCATCCCGACGCGCCTCAACAATACATCTTATTCTATCGTTTAAGTCCTTCAAAAATCAAGTCTTTTCAGAAAACTTCCACCGTGATTACCAGCCCCGGCTCCACCGGCTGTTCTTTTTGCGGCTGCGACCGTAGATCATCCACACCCCAGCTATAATCAAACCGAGAGCCACCACATAAATGACACTCGTGCCCCACCATGTAAATACGAGCAGCAGCAGTGATAAAGCAATCAGCCCGGAAGATACGAGAAAGGCTCCTCGGGATCGTGGAGATTCAAAAAAATCGTATTCGTAAATGCCGACGCCTACTCCCAGAATCAGAATCGGCCACAGGGCGTTCAGCAGATGCCAGCCCCCGAGGCTGCAGATCAGAAACAGCACGCCATACACCGTTAAAATGCCGGCAGGGATTAACAGTTCTGCAGACCTTCTTCTTGCAAAGTACCACAGATGCAGCAATACTCCGGGAACAAGCAGCAGCAGCGGCCACAGGTTACGGCCCAGGAATGCAAAGAAGCCCAGCTTTCCGAGGAAAATAAACAAGCCTGCTGCGATAATGAACAAGCCCAGTGCCAAATCCTTTTTGGAGGACATTCCATCACCCTCTCTTGTCTGATGTATCTTCTCATTGTGAAGCTCTAGTCAAAGCGAATGATGCCATGCTCTTAATATTATCGGAAAACGACAAAAAAAACCATAACCGCGACGATGCGGTCATGGTCTTCCTTCTTGGTATACCGGGTTCTTGGAGCTAGGCTTTCTTGTGCCGCAGGCCGTGCATTCCCCCGGCGGCAATGACAGCACAGGCAAGCAGTAAGGGCACTAGAGCATGAAACGCAGGCAGCCAGTACAGGATCAGCACGCCGGTCTTGGAATCATTCAGCAGCATCTCCCCGGCTGTATAAGCAAGCACTCCGGCACCCAAGTACAGCAGCAGTGGAAACCGGGCCAGCAGACTGGAGATGATGCCACTGCCCCACACGACAATGGGAATGCTGAGCACAATGCCAATGACCATCAGGGCCAGATCGCCCTTGGCTAGTCCCGCAATGGCAATAACATTGTCCAGGCTCATTACAAAGTCGGCCGCAAGTATCGTGTAGACGGCTCCCCACATGGAGGCCGGCTCGCGCAGGTCACCATGCTCCTGCTGCTGATCCTTGATCAGCTTGAACGCAATCCAGAGCAGCAGCAGCGCACCGGCAGCCTGCAAATACGGAATGTTAAGGAGCAGAACTGCCACAAAGGTGAGCAGGCATCGCAGAATGACAGCACCGGCTGTACCGATCCATATCGCCTGCCGCCGCTCCTGCTCCGGCAGATCCCGGCTGGCCATCGCAATGACCAGAGCATTATCTCCACTAAGCACCAGATTGATCATTAAGATTTGTCCGAGCAGCAGCATTGTATCCATGTTGCACCTCCCCTCATAACTGATATGAGGGACTTGTCTCTTCTAGAACCACTCCTCCCGGATCACGGATTCCTTCCCTTGCGTATGCGTGGACGCCCATTGATCCGGAGTGATGACCAGGGTTTCCGTCTGCTCTACGGCCTGCTCCAGCTTGTCAGACAGGCCCGGGAGCGTCGCTTCCACCTTCTGTACGATACGCAGGTTGGGATTGGTGGTCGGTGATTTCGGGATAAACAGCGTGCAGCAGTCCTCAAAGGGCTGAATGGACGTGTCATAGGTTCCGATTTCCTTGGACAGCGCTATAATCTCATGCTTGTCGGCCGTAATGAGCGGCCGCAGCAGCGGCAGCTCGGTCGCCCGGCCAATGACGTTCATGCTGGGCAGTGTCTGACTGGCCACTTGACCCAGGCTCTCGCCTGTAACCAGGGCAAGTGCACCTTCCCGTTCCGCAAGCCTTGTGGCAATGCGCAGCATGGCCCGGCGCATAAATGTAATAATGAGATTATCCTGTCCAATGCCGGTGAACGAGGTCTGCACCTCGGTGAACGGCACGAGATGCAGCTTCAACGTGCCAGAGTACTGAGATAGAATGCCTGCCAGCTCAATGACCTTTTCCTTGGCCTGCTGGCTTGTGAATGGATAGCTGTAGAAATGGACGCATTCCACCTCCAGCCCTCTTCGCATGGCGGAGTAGGCGGCCACCGGACTGTCGATGCCCCCTGACAGCAGCAGCATCGCCTTGCCGTTTGTGCCCAGTGGAAAGCCCCCTGCGCCCTGAATGGACTCATGGAACAAATAGGTGCGATCCTCTCGGATCTCGACCCGCAGCTCCAGCTCCGGCTCCTTCACATTGACGCTGAGCTGCGGGAAGGCACGAAGCAGCGGCGAGCCGACAAGATGATTCATGTCCTGGGAGGAATGCGGGAAGGCCTTCCATACCCGCCTGGCGTTTACCTTGAAGGTTGTTGAAGGCGCAAGGCTAGTCTCGCTCATAAATTGGAGCGCGCTGGACACGATGGACTCCAGCTCGGATGGACAAACCTTAACCGGACTGATGGAGACAATGCCGAACACTTTTTTCAGATCAGCCAGCACCGGCTCAAAGGGGTGACCGTTCAACCGGACATATAAACGTCCGTATTCCTTCAGGATATTCACGTCCGGATATGGCTTCAGCAAGGCCCGTACATGCTGCAGGATGCTTTTCTCAAACCGGTTCCGGTTCTTGCCCTTTAAGGTGAACTCTCCAAAGCGGAGGAGAAGCATATCATAGGTTGGTTTCACCGTCATTCACCCCTTTCTGCCCGTCATTGGGGCCAGCTGTGCTACAGCGCTCTTGAGCGCAGCTCCCAGCTCTCGAACCTCAGCCTCTGTATGCTCCCAGCCCAGACTGATCCGGATACCGCTTGCCGCTTCATCCGCATTTCGTCCCATTTCTATCAGCGTCCGGCTCGGCTCGCTGCTCTTGGAGGAGCAGGCCGACTTGGTGGAAACTAAGAAGCCTCCCTCCTCCAAGGTATGGACCAGCACCTCCGGCTTGAGCCCCGGAAAGGAGAAATGAACAATATGCGGAGCCCCATGCTCACTGCTGTTCAGCATCAGCTCCGGCATGTCCGCAATATGGTGCACCAGGATGTCTCTGAGCCGTCTGGCCCGTTCGTAGAACTCCGCTTGCCGCTCTGCCGAGAGTCTCATCGCTTTCGCGACTGCCGCTGCGGCAGCCACATTCTCCGTGCCTCCGCGATACCCGCCTTCCTGCGATCCTCCTGCGATAAGCGGATAAAGCTGCACGCCCTGCTTGACATACATAATTCCGGCTCCTTTGGGACCCTTGAATTTATGAGCAGACAGCGTGTACAGATCTGCCTGCCAGTCCTGTAGAGAGACAGGCAGCTTGCCAAAGCCCTGCACGCCATCCACATGGAACAGTACGCGGCTGTTCTTCTCCTTGATCCGTCGTCCGATGTCTTCCAGCGGCTGCACCGCTCCGGTTTCATTGTTCACATGCATGATGCTGACGAGCACGGTATCCTTGCGGACGTGCTCCGCCAGCGCTGCAGGATCGACAGTTCCGTCACCAGCGACAGGCATCCAGGTTACTTCCCATCCCAGCTCCTCCAATTGCCGAAAGGCTTGATATACGGAGGGGTGCTCCGTTACAGCTGTGATCAGATGCCGGCCCCGGGACTGATAATGCATCGCAGCTCCCTTAATCGCCATATTGTTGCCTTCTGTGGCTCCGGAAGTGAAGACGATCTCGGACGGCAAGGCTGACAGGGCCGCGGCGCACACCTCTCTCGCTTTTTTCAGAAGCTTGGCTGCATCCTCTCCAGCCCGGTGCAGTGCAGATGGATTGCCATAATAAAGGCTCATGATGTCCGTCAAGGTCTGAATAACCTCCGGATAAGGCGGCGTAGTTGCCGCATGGTCGAAATAATGCACAGTGAATCCTCCTTTAACCTCACAAACGAAAAAAGATCAAACGAACGGCTGAGCGGCCTTTAAGCCTGCAACAACCTTCCCCGTTTGACCTGGTATGAATTTGTGGTATCTGTGTGATGGCTCACGAAACCTCATATTTGGTACGAGACTGCAAGACTTTATAAATATAGGACTGTGTTTCGGCAGGCAATAGCTCCAATCGGTTCAGCAGCTCCTCATCGGACGTAATTCCAAGCCTGGATACCCGTCCCGGGCCGGCATTATAAGCGGCCAGCGCCATGCCGGTTTCCCCGTTGAAACGGTCCAGCTGATACGCTAAATATTTGGTCCCACCGTCAATATTCTGTGCCGGATCAAAGGAATCCTGAACTCCCAGCCCGCGGGCAGTCGCATCCATTAGCTGCATCAGCCCCTTGGCGCCTGCAGAGGAAACGGCCTGAGGATTAAAGGATGATTCCGTATCAATCACGGCTTTGATCAGATCTGCCGGCACTCCATACCGCTGCGCAGCAGCCTGAATCAGCCCATCATAGGATACGGATGTTCCGGTTGTATGCTCTTTAGCAGCTGTCACGCCGGAATTATATGGTAATGACGCCTGTTGAATTCCGCTAGCACTCTGGGCAATAGCAGACACCTCACTGTCAGTATTCAGCTGCTGCCACAATAGTCCATCCTTCCAGATGACTCCGGGAGCGAGCTGAACCGGCTGTTCCGGCATGGGCATACTGGAGGCATCCATGGATTGGCTCAGTACGGCAGCGAACTCCGCAGTCTGTCCACTCTGCCTCGGGAGCGTGGTGTTCTGCGTCTGTAAGCTAGATTTGTCTGCATTATGGGCGCTGAAGGAATACACGGCCGTCTTATCACTTTGAAGCGGGATCACGTGCATAGCTTGTATCACATCTTTCTTCAAGGTCTGGTTCCATTTTACATCCTTTTGTCACCGGGAACCAGAGGTCAATGACAAAAAATCTAAAAAGTGTTGATTTCAGCACAACAGGCCGTTTTGCATGGACTGCAAAAGACGGCCTGTAGTTGACTTTTTTGCGATGAGTTACCGGGCAAACGGAATTAATACAAAGTAGCTTACCGTCGCGATCAGACCGAGGCCAATCCCCCAGGCGCCCAGTGTCCGGCTGCCTTGGGCAAATGAATAATAGCCGGTTACCGCCGCAATGGGACCCAGAATAACGGACCACATAAACAGGGCGAAGATTCCGATGACGAGCCCCACATAGCCAACGGCTTTGCCGGTATTCACATCCTTGGCTGCTGTGTAGCCACTTTGCTCACTGCGATCTTGGGTAGTATTCATGCTGTATGGCGGCATAATTTCTGTGCCGTATTCTTCCTGATGCTCACGCCGCGGATAATCGGTGCGGCTGCGCTGTGATTCCACGACCTTAAACTGAGTTTCCTTGCGCCGACTGCGGCTGTCGTGCTTTTTCATGAATGAGACCTCCCTGAAGTCATGCTTGCTTCCATGGTCTGTTATCTCTGTACCTGAACGAGAGGGGCTCTTTGCTTACTCTTTTGGCCTGAAGGTTAAGCAGCAGGTGGACGACGAGGTGTCAGCAACAACCCGGTGGTTGTCCACAAACGCCTCATCGGCAAATTCGTCATTTAGATGTACATCGGAATGCTTGTCAATTTCAATCATGATCATGTCGGCCTGACAGACATTTTGTTCTCCCCAATAATTGCAGTTACTCACACTGCATTTCACATATGGCTTGGCTCCATTGGCCATTTGTCATCACCTCATCAACATTTTCTCCTTTCCACGAAAGGCGTATACACCCTGCGGCATGTTAGATGGTGTTAAACCATACAAAAAAAGAGATGCCGGTATCGGCATCCCCTGTTCACAGTATAAGGTTAAGCGTGTTTACGTTCAGATTGAAGACGGCGTTCTGTAAGGTAGTCGCTTTCGTAATAAGCCAGATCGTCACGCAGCTCTTCATAGGTTCGGGTAATGTTCAAAATGACATCTCTTACCGGACGAACCGGCTTCTTGCGGAAACGAATCGCGTCCTGACCTGTGTAAGCATAACGTCCATCCTCGGAATAGCTCTCGTTCTTCGGGTAGAAGAAGACGTTTATACAGCGGTGGTACACGTTATACAACGCCTTGTGTGCGAAATCCTCATCGAAGTTCGAACGGCGCTGCACAACACCCAGCTTCTCGTAAGAAACCTCAGAGAACGCAAGCAGATGGCGGAGATCGGAAAGAAATCCCTTGTAAAATTGAACAGTCTCTTCATCCTGGTCTGCGGCTAGCTGAGACAGGGTGTGTTCATTTAGAAATGGCTCGATCATGCTTATGGCGGATTTCAGTTTTTCCCTTGTCTCCGCACACAGATTCTGAAGATTGTCAGCTGGCATTACGGTTGCTCCCCCTTAATGTTACTGGCCGGTTGAGAGTAGAATTCTGCGGCCAATGTCATGTACTATCCTATCATAAATATGTCCATTTTTAAAATGCTTTCACGCCTAAATGTTGTCACTTGCTCAGCATGCTTATCCTTGTAGTAACCGCCTTCCGCCGCTCTGAAGCATAAAATTGCGTCTCAATCGTTACGCTAAAGGAAAAATGATGCCTGCGAGGTGACCTAAAGACCATGAAATCAAGCCGGATCTGGAGCTATGTAATGGCCGCTTCACTGCTGGGCCTGTCCCTCTTTTTTCTGCTTAGTCCTGATCCCGAACCTTCACAATCACAGCCGCATATGGAAAAAGCAGCTCAGCATGAGGAGGCCTCTCCTGCACAGGAAAAGACGATAAAGCTGTCTGCCCTGGAGGGAGATCTGGAGGTGACCGACCGGCTTAGCCGGATGGATACGAAGCAGCATCTCCAGTCGATGCTGAGCCATACACAGCTGCGAACTCCCCGGGCTGTGCGCGCCTTCCTGTCGGAGCATCAGCGCTCTCACCGCCGCTACGAAAGCCTGATCTGGGTTAACCTGAACAACGGCCATTCCGAGGAGGTGCTGCGTGACGGCTCCAGCCTCAAGCAAAGCAGCACCTCTTATCTCAAGTATATTAAGGAGGCCCGGCAGCAGCTGAAGCTGAACAAAGCCTATCAGTCCCCTTTATTTACTTCGGGACAAGACAGCTTTTACATTACAGCCGAGCCTTCTACAGATGGGTCCTTCGGAGCCATTGCCACGGTCAATCATATTGTCATGTCCCAGGTCAAGGATCATCAGCGTAAGAACCTGCGCCTGATTCCTTATCCGAAGGAGGGGATGTACAAAGTGGAATCCGTCCATAGTGATACCCTCCGGGACTTGACCGTAAAGACCGGTCATGACAACGAGAAGGCAAGCCATTATTACGAGAATGAAATTGTAGTTTCCTTCCGGGAGGACCTGGATCAGGGAGACATGCAGCAAATGATGAAGGATATTTCGGGGAAATCTCCTCGAAAGTTAGGATACGCTTATATATTTCAGTCTGCAAATATGACCTATCCTCAGCTGAAATCCTATTTTACAGAGAAGTGGACTCCGCTTTATGCCGAGCCCCATTATCTGTACCTGACCAACACGACGTCCAGTGCAGCGCCGAGCCAGAGAACCGAGAACAGCAATCTCCCGAATGACCTTCTCTTCTCCCAGTACCAGTGGAATCTCCCGGCCATCCAAACCCAGCAGGGCTGGGAGCTGTCCAAGGGAAGCGAGGATGTTGTCATTGCTGTGATCGACACGGGCGTTGACCTCCAGCATACCGATTTGAACGGGCGTCTCGTGGACGGCTATAACGTCGTTAACCCGGATCAATCTCCAAATGATGATGTCGGTCATGGCACACATGTAGCCGGCATCATCGGCGCCTTGATCAACAATGGCGAAGGCGTCGCCGGCATGAGCTGGTATAACAAGATCATGCCGATCAAAGCGCTGGACAGCAGCGGCTCGGGTACGACCTACGCAGTGGCTGAGGGGATAATCTGGGCCGTCGACCATGGTGCGAAAGTGATTAATATGAGCCTCGGCAACTATGCCGATTCTCAGTTTCTGCATGACGCCATCAAGTATGCTTATGACCGTGACTGCCTGCTCGTCGCGGCATCCGGCAATGACAATACCGAGCGCCCCGGCTTCCCTGCGGCATATCCCGAGGTGCTCGCGGTAGCAGCAACCAATCCGGATATGACGAGGGCTGAATATTCCAATTACGGCGACTACATTGACGTGACCGCGCCGGGTACGAACATTGCAAGCACCTATCCCGATAACCAGTATGCCGCCCTCTCCGGCACCTCCATGGCCAGTCCGCATGTAGCAGCCATAGCGGGCCTGATCCGATCGCTAAATCCGGAGCTGACGAACCGGGAGGTCATGGACCTGATGATTTCCCAGGCTCATGATCTGGGCGATCCCGGCAAAGACATATATTTTGGAAATGGCCAGGTTGATGTATTTCAATCCCTTCAGGCTGCGGACAGCAGTGAAGTGCCGCTGCAGCTATGGCCGCATCATGTCCTGAACCGGATGCAGGAAGAGATCAAGCGGCTAAACGGCTCTGTCAAGCCAACGGAATAACCCGTGCACACAGCAGCAGATGCCGTGATAAGATGATATGGCAGGTAGCCGCAATCTCCATCTGGAAGCAGCCTGGACCCCGCTCCTGTTATGGAGGGTTCCAGGCTGCTTTGTGTACATCTTTATCTCTTGCTGCGGGACTTGGATTTGCGTGACTTCCGGGAAGCTTTACCGGACACTGCTGCAGCGGCAACAGCCTCTCCTTCTGTATACGTATAAATATGCTGTTCTACAGGGACACAGTGAACTTTGTCAATAACCTGGATCGGGTGAATGACCGGTACAATCTGCGGGACATAATGGTCTCTGACGATGACAATCGGTTCACACACAATGGGAGATACCGGAGGACATACCGGCGGGCATGGTCTGGCCAGTGACATGCGGTTCAACTCCTTTCGATTGATGATACCAGCATATGCACGCAGGACAAAAGGGTATGGACACCTGTCCTTTACCAGCACGAAAAAGCGCTTGATCCTCCATGCAAGGATCAAGCGCTTTGTACATACATCAATCAGGCCGTTGCAGTTAGAAAAGTTTGCCGTAAGCCGGGTTCTGTGCTCTTCGTGGTCATAACGGGAACTACCCTGCCACCATAAGCGACAATCATCTATCTAGGCCGGTCATTACTGAACGGCTCCAGCGACCAACCTGAACGCGCCTCGGGCTAAGGCTGCCTTCTCGAAGAAGGCTGCGCTCCATTAGGTCTTGCTCCAGGTGGGGTTTACCAGGAATGAAGTCACCAGCATTCCTCGGGGTCTCTTACACCTCGGTTCCATCCTTGCCTGTGCCGCTGACGCGGCCATCGGCGGTCCATTTCTGTGGCACTATCCTTCAGCTCGCGCTGACTGGACGTTATCCAGCACCCTGCCCTGTGGAGCCCGGACTTTCCTCTCGCGGTTCTCACCGCCAGCGATTGTCTGTCAAACTTTTCGGACAACACTACATAGTATACAGCCTGGATGTGAGGGTTACAACCCTTAAAATCTCCCAATGTTTGCGGGAGTCAAACGCCATATCCAGATTACATGAAGCGGAACGGCTCGGTATTGATCCTGGACGCAGTTACCTTCGTGGCGGCGCCCTGCTGCTTCAGCTTCTCACTCAGCCAAAGGGCGACCTTCTCCTTCATAATCTTCTCTGCATTATGCCCGGGGTCAATGAGGCACAGACCGGCCGCGAGCGCGTCCAGGGCTGTATGGTAATCCACATCGCCGGTGACGAGCACATCAGCGCCCTTGAACATCGCCGCATGCATAAACTTGCCGCCGGACCCGCCAATTACAGCCGCCTTCCGGATCACCCTGCCCGGTTTCCCCACAACTCTGACATGAGGAACGTCTAACTGCTGCTTCACCACCTCGGCAAAATCCTCCAGGGTCATTTCCTGCCGCAGCTTTCCGGTACGGCCAAGGCCTAATGTGCGGCCCTTCAGCTCCAGCGGGTACAGATCATAAGCAACCTCCTCGTATGGGTGGTGCTTTAGCAAGGCCTGAACCACTTTTTTACGGATTCCGTCAGGAACAATGGTCTCCACTCTGACCTCGTCGACCCGCTCCAGCTTTCCCGGAGCTCCGATGAACGGAGAGCTGTCGGCTAAAGGCATAAAGGTACCAAAGCCCTCTGTATTGAAGCTACAGTGGCTGTACTGACCGAGATGACCGGCGCCGGCGTTCAGGACAGCATCCAGCACCTCCTGATGATGGCTCTTGGGGACAAAGGTTACCAGCTTGTACAGCGTTTCCGTATGCACCTCATGAATACTGACCGGATTTTGGATACCGAGCGCCTCGGCCATCCAGTCGTTCATCCCGCCTTCGGTAATGTCCAGATTCGTGTGGCTGATGTACACGGCAATATCATGCTTGATCAGCTTTTCGTAGATCCGCCCCATAGGGGTATCTGTCTGCAGGCCCTTCAACGGTCTGTAAATGATGGCATGATGCGCAATGATCAGATCTACACCCGCTGCCACAGCCTCATCCACCACTTCCTCTGTCACATCTAAAGCGATGAGAACATGAGAGATTTCCTTATTTAGACTTCCCAGCTGCAGCCCAATCCGGTCATCGGGCTCGGCTGCAGATTTCGGAGCCAGCTGCTCCATATGCTGAATTACGGTTTGTCCTTTCGCAAGCATGACAGCACCTCCTTGATCATGTGAATATGGTCCTTCAGCTCCTTAGCCTTGACCTCGGCTGTAGGTAACTGAGACTGCTCCACCATCGCCAGCACCCCTTCTGTCTTGCGCAGCTCCGAGCTCCATTTCTCAGCAAACACCGAGGTTGGTTGCTTGATCAAAATAGGCCCGAAGCGCAGCAGCCAATCGGCTGACAAGAGAATGCCGCAGTCCAGCGTATAATCCTGATACAGCATCCCGTTAGAGGACTCTGATCCTTCCTCAGGTACAGCCGTCAGCACTTCGTAGATTTTGCCATCTTCTTCAAGAATGCACTCATCCACCAGTACCCAGCCATGCGCCAGTAGCCATTTTCGCAAAATGTCCTCACCCACGTTCGGCTGCAGCACGAGACGGCTGACACCCTCCAGCTTGTCCATGCCGTTGTTCAGAATGGCCGCAATCAGGCTTCCGCCCATACCTGCAATCGTGATGACATCGGCTTCGCCAGGCTCAAGGACCTGAAGCCCGTCTCCTTTTCGAACAGATATCGAGCCGGCAAGGCCTTCCTGACGCACCTGTCTTTGAGCCGCCTCATAGGGGCCCTGATTAACCTCGCCCGCAATAGCGGAGACGCATACGCCTGCCTGAACGGCTGCCGATGGCAGCAGCGCATGATCCGAACCGATGTCGGCCATTCTGGAGCCTGCCGGGATCCGGTTCAGTATAGCTTGTAAACGATTTGAAAGTTTCATGATGGACTCCTTCCTTATTTGGTTTGCAATCGTGAAAGAAAAGAGCTAAAATTGATTCAAGCAAATCAAGGAATTAATTCCAAAAGAAGCAAGAAAATTCATCTCAGACCATCCACTCAGATGAAAAAAAGACCTGCTGCAACAATGCAGAAGGCCTCAAAGAACAGCGTTACTCGAGAAAATCCTTCAGACGCTTACTGCGGCTGGGATGACGAAGCTTGCGCAGTGCCTTTGCTTCAATCTGACGAATGCGCTCCCGCGTAACGCCAAATACCTTGCCCACTTCCTCCAGCGTCCGGGTACGGCCGTCATCCAGCCCGAAGCGAAGACGCAGCACGTTCTCTTCCCGCTCGGTCAACGTATCCAGGACATCCTCCAGCTGCTCCTTTAATAGCTCATAAGCCGCCGCGTCGGCTGGTGCCAGCGCTTCCTGATCCTCGATGAAGTCTCCCAGGTGGGAATCGTCCTCTTCACCAATCGGCGTTTCCAAAGACACCGGCTCCTGCGCGATCTTCATAATCTCCCGAACCTTCTCGACGCTCAACTCCATCTCAGCCGCAATCTCCTCCGGAGACGGCTCACGGCCCAGCTCCTGCAGTAGCTGTCTCGAGACGCGAATCAGCTTATTAATCGTTTCCACCATATGAACAGGAATACGAATGGTACGAGCCTGGTCGGCAATCGCCCGGGTAATCGCCTGACGAATCCACCAGGTTGCGTACGTACTGAATTTAAAGCCTTTTTCGTAATCGAATTTCTCAACGGCTTTAATCAAGCCCATATTACCCTCCTGAATTAGATCCAGGAACAGCATGCCACGTCCTACATATCGCTTGGCAATGCTGACTACGAGGCGAAGGTTGGCTTCAGCCAGACGGCGCTTGGCTTCCTCGTCCCCTTGATTAATGCGCTTCGCCAGCTCCACCTCATCGTCTGCGGACAGCAGCGGCACCCGGCCAATCTCCTTAAGGTACATGCGCACAGGATCATTGATCTTGATCCCGGGTGGTAGCGACAGGTCCTCATCAAAGCCGAAATCCTCACTATGGTTCTCTTCCGGATCGTCGGATTGGCGGCGCTCCCGGTCTTCATCGTTCTCATTTACAACCTCGATGCCCTGGTCGCCCAGCTGCTCGTAGAACTCCTCCATCTGTTCCGGGTCCTGATCAAATGGAGACAGCTTCTCCATAATATCTTTATAGCTAAGTACGGATCTTTTTTTACCCTGTTCAATCAATTGATCCTTGACTTGATCCAGCGTAAATTCCGTTTCTAGTTCAGTATGCTGATCCTTCGCCATTCTTTCGACTCCCTCCTCCCTAGAAACAATCAAGCATAGCCGTCACTGTCTCTCTAGGGCAATAATCTCACTTGCTATTTGGGCGGCTCGCAAAAAATCACCGGACCGTTCCGCTTTCATCATTTCTTCTTTCTTCTCGGCGATCTGTTTCTGCTTCGGATATTTGAGAACCTCACGGATGCAGTCATCCAGCACCTGAACATTCCACTCCTGCGGATTTTCCATCATCGAAATTGAGCTTACCGTTTTCTCTAATCGGTCATCATGAAGGGAAGACATAAACCGGCTGGGATCCGGCGGCTTGTTCTGCGCGTAATAAGCATATAGATAAGCAGCAATCGCCGCATGATCTTCAATGTTAAAAGCTTCGCCGAGATGCTCGCCCACATACCGGGCCGCCTCCTCATCCTGCAGCATTAAGGAGAGCAGCCTCCGTTCCGCGGCATGATAGGCCGGCAGCAGCGCCGGTGTGGCGATCTGCCCTTTTTTATGCCTACCATTATTCCACCTTTTGTCCGGATTATCCCCATGCTCGTTCATTTTTTGCATGGATTGGCGCAGCAAGTTGCAATCCTGCTTCAAGCTTTCATAAGACAGCTGAAGCTCGGTAGCCAATTCCCGCAAATATACCTCCCGCTCTGTTGAGGAGCTGAGCTCCGCAATGACCGGGAGCGCTTCACGGGTATAAGCGATTTTGCCCTGTTCTTCTAGCAGTATATGGTTTTTTTTCAGATATATAAGCTTGAATTTCGTGGAGGCCGCTGCGTTCTCCAGCACATGGCGGTAACGATCCCCGCCGTACTTCCGGTAATAATCATCCGGGTCCAGTCCGTCACCCAGCAGAGCAATCCTGACCTTCAGCCCGGCGCTCTCCAGCATAGGCAGCACCTTCATCGCCGCATTGAGTCCTGCCCGGTCTCCGTCATACGAAACAATGACTTCTTCAGCCATCGATTTCATCACCGAAATCTGCTGCTCTGTCAGGGAAGTGCCCATTGTAGCGACGACGTTCTGAAAACCCGCTTCCCAAGTCGAGATGACATCTCCATATCCCTCGCACAGAATGATCTGACGCTGCTTGCGGACAGACGTCTTGGCCTGATGTAAATTGTACAGTGTACGGCTCTTGTTAAACAGCAGGCTCTCGGGAGAGTTCAGGTACTTCGGCTGACCCTCTCCGAGGATCCTCCCCGCAAAAGCAATCACCCGTCCGTTGCGGTCATGAATCGGAAACATAATCCGGTTGCGGAACTTGTCTACATAGCCGTCACGGTCATGACGGGCAGAGAGCAGTCCGCCCTTCTCCATTTCCAGCAGGTCAAATTCCCGTTTCCCCAGAAACTGAACCAGCGTATCCCAGCGGTCAGGTGCAAAGCCGAGTCCGAATTGGTCAATCAGCTTGTCGTTGAAGCCCCGGGATCGAAGGTATGCCATGGCTTCTTGACCGTGCTGTGTATTCTTGAGCAAAAAATGATACAGCTTTGAGCACAGCTCGTACGCCTCATACAGCCTTTCCTTCTCCGGATTTCTTGGCACCGCGTGTGATGGAGATCCCTGCCCCTCCGGCAGTGCAATATCGCTTTCCTCCGCCATAATCCGAACGGCTTCCGGAAAGGAATAGCCTTCCATCTCCATTCTGAACTTAATGGAATTCCCGCCCTTTCCGCAGCCATAGCAGTAAAAAATCTGCCGTTCCGGCGTCACGGTAAAGGATGGCGTCTTCTCCGAATGAAAGGGACATAAGCCCTTCATGTATTTCCCTTGCTTGGACAACTGCACATATCTGCTTACCGTATCGACAATATCATTCCTGGCCAGTACCGACTCAATTACATCATCCGGAATACCGCCCTGTCCGGTAACCATTTGCAATCACCTTCATCTCTTTTAGCACGTAAATAATATTCGCTGTGCTTATACATTCTCCTGCAATGCCTTTAAAAGTTTTGTCAGTTTATGTTGAAAAATTTTTCGATCCTCTTCGGTCAGCTTGCGAGGTCCCTTGCCATAGTGTCCGGATTTTCTTGCTTTTGCCTTCTGATACCGCGTATCCAGCAGAAAATCAATATCCTGATCGCTGTATGTTCTCCCGCGAAAGGAGATCACATAACAGGACTTAGATAATGCCAGGGCGGCAAGCCCATAATCCTGGGTCACGACCACATCACCGCGGCGGATATGATTCGCAATATAAAGATCGGCGCTCTGGTCGCTGCGGTCTACCTGGATGACCGTGATGCCTTCTCCCGGCTCCTGCCGATGATCAAAGGAAGAGACAAGCAGCACGGGAAGTCCATGCTGCAGCGCGGTTTCGGCGATCTCCTTCTTTACGGGACAGGCGTCCCCGTCCACAACGATGCTTCTGGTTTCAGATATGCTCATTAGTCCTCACCAAGCCTCTATTCATCGTCCATGCTTCAATGTATTATATACGTCTTGGCCAGATAAAAATCCTTCTTCCGGAGAGAGCCGCCTGATTCTTCCAAAATCTATGGTCTCCCCTGAATAACGACAAGCGGCCGCCCCTTAGCAGGACCCCGCTTATCGCCACGCATTATTGAAGATCAGCCCAAGATTGCCTGATGGCTACCAGACCAGTTTCGTAAAGTCTGCGAATCTCTTCACATCGCCGTCAATGCCGGAGAGTAGTGCCAGACGATTCGTTTTGACAGCCTCATCCTCTGCCATAACCATAACATGATCAAAAAATTCGGTGATCGGCTTCTCCAGCCCGCCCAGCAGCTTCAATGCAGCTTCACCGTGAGATTGCTGGATCGCATCCAGATACTGCTCTCTGACGCTCTGCCAGGCCTCGTACAGCTCGGTTTCCTGGGTCTCCGCGAACAGCTCCGGATTTACTGCAAATTTGCCTGCCTTGGCAGCTAGATTGCTGACCCGGTTGAAGGATTCCACTGAAGATTTGAAGCCGCTGTTCTCCTGTACCTCTGTCATCAGCGCCTGACCGCGGGAAACGGCGGAGACGACCCCATCAAAGCCTGCCGAAATGACCGCATCCACGACATCATAGCGCTGATCCTCAGACAGCAGCTTTTTGACACGAAGGCCGAAGAAGTCCGTTAGATCCTTGCGGATTTCCTTCTCGGAGCGCTTGAGATCATGACGCTCTGCGTGCACGGCCAGCGCAATATCGAACACCTCCGACAGGGAGAGTGAAAGCTTGTGCTCCAGCACGATCTGCACAATACCTTGTGCCTGGCGGCGAAGTGCGTAAGGGTCCTGCGAGCCTGTCGGGATGATACCTATGGAGAAGCAGCCCGCAATCGTATCCATTTTGTCAGCGATGCTGACTACAGCTCCGATCATGCTGGCCGGTGCCTGATCGCCTGCAAAGCGAGGCTGATAATGCTGGAACACCGCTTTAGCTACAGCCTCCTGCTCCCCGGCCTTGCGGGCATAATCCTCGCCCATCACGCCCTGCAGCTCCGGAAATTCATACACCATTTGTGTCACGAGATCGAACTTGCAAATATCGGCAGCGCGGCTGACCTGGTCGCAGGAATCTGCTGTCAAGGACAGCCTGGATGCCAGCTGATCAGCAATACGACGAATCCGTCTGACCTTATCGCCAATCGTTCCCAGCTCCTCATGGAAGACGATGCTTTCCAGCTTGGAGAGCGCATCCTTGATGTTCAGCTTCTGATCTTCTTCGTAGAAAAACTTAGCATCGGACAGACGTGCACGCAGCACCTTCTCGTTCCCTTTGGCGATGACATCCAGCGAACGGCTGTCACCGCTGCGAACGGTGACGAAATAAGGCAGCAGGCTGCCTTCCTGATCCAGCACCGGGAAATAGCGCTGATGCTCTCTCATGGAGGTAATCAGCACATCCTGCGGAATGTTCAGGAAGGAAGGGTCAAAGCTTCCGTACAGCACCGTCGGCGTTTCAACCAGAAACAGCACTTCCTCCAGCAAATCCTCCTTCACAGCAATGTTCCAGCCCTTTTGGTCCGCCAGTGCCTCAATTTGCTCGGTAATCATCTGCTTGCGCTCTTCTACATCGACAATGACATGCTCCGCCCGAAGGACGTCGATATATTGTGATGCCTCGCTGATGACCGCTTCCTTCCCAAGGAAACGATGGCCGCGAGTCGTATTTCCTGCCTTCACTCCGGTTTTTTCAAGCTCGATGATGTCCGAGCCGTACAGGGCAGCCATCCATTTGATGGGACGGACAAACTTGAATTCATGCGTGCCCCACTTCATATTTTTGGGGAAGGTCATGGAGGTTAGAATGCCGAGCAGGCCCTCTGGCATCAGCTCCGCCGTCTCCACACCGATGCTGTTCTTGGTTACGTAAATGTATTCCACACCGCCAAGCTCTTTGAATGTGAAGCTGTCCGGATCCACGCCTTGGCTGCGGGCGAAGCCGAGTGCTGCCTTGCTCCACGCTCCCTGATCATCCAGGGCGATCTTCTTGGAAGGACCTTTGACCTCCTCGCTCATATCGCTCTGACGGTCCTGTGCCTCGTGAATGATCACAGCGAGACGCCTTGGTGTGGCATAGGCGGTGACTTCAGTGAAGCCGATGCGGGAAGCCTCCAGCCATTTCTGCGTCTTGTCCTTCAGTTGGTCCATAGCACTGCGCAGGAAGCGGGCAGGCACCTCTTCAAGCCCAATTTCAAACAGAATATTTCTAGGCATGGTCAGCCCCTCCTTTCTTGATTAACGGGAACCCGAGCTTCTCGCGCTCCTCGAGATACGTAGCCGCCACCTGACGGGCCAAGTTACGGACTCGCATAATATATCCGGTACGCTCCGTCACACTGATCGCCCCGCGTGCATCCAGCAGATTGAACGTATGGGAGCATTTCAGCACATAGTCATATGCAGGAAATACGAGCTGCTGACTCATCGCCTTGTTGGCCTCTTCCTCATACATGTTAAAGAGAGTGAACAGCATTTTTACATCAGACACTTCAAAAGTATATTTGGAATGCTCGAATTCCGGCTGATGGAAGACATCGCCATACGTAATGCCATGAACCCATTCCAGCTCGAATACATTCTCTTTGTCCTGAATATAAGAGGCAAGGCGCTCCAGGCCATATGTAATCTCGACCGCTACCGGATTGGCATCAATGCCGCCTACCTGCTGGAAATAGGTAAACTGCGTAATTTCCATACCATCCAGCCATACCTCCCAGCCCAGTCCCCAGGCTCCCAGAGTTGGGGCTTCCCAGTTGTCTTCAACAAAGCGGATGTCGTGGTCCAGCGGATTGATGCCCAGCCGCTCCAGGCTCTCCAGGTACAGCTCTTGAATATTGTCCGGAGACGGCTTGATAATAACCTGAAACTGGTGATGCTGATACAGCCGGTTCGGATTCTCGCCATAGCGGCCATCGGCCGGGCGGCGTGAAGGCTCTACATAGGCAACATTCCAGGGCTCGGGTCCGATTGAGCGCAGGTATGTCATGGGATTCATCGTCCCAGCACCCTTTTCCGTGTCATACGGCTGTACGATAATGCAGTTCTGCTCTGCCCAAAATTGCTGCAGCGTCAAAATCATTTGCTGAAAATTCATTCTCCACACTCCTTGTCTCATTGGATACGTCTCACTCATTTCTAGCCTCTGCACAACAAAAAGCTCCCGCCCTACGTCTGTTGTACAGACATAGGGACGAGAGCATCAGCTTCCCGCGGTTCCACCCTACTTGGTTCCTGCATGAGGAACCCACTTTATCCCTTCAAGATGCTCCCGGAATGCCATTTCGTGAAGACGATTCTGCCGGACTTTCACTGCCACCGGCTCGCTGAAGAGGATCGTGATCCACTACTTTTCCGATCAACGCATACACTACTGTGTGAAACTAAAAATATAACATATGATAACCAATTTTAATGATTTCGTCAAATATCATATTTGTCCATCTGGTCCAGAAAGCCTCTCGATTTCAATTTGAGCCCCAGCTGAATATCCATAAACGCGCGCATGGCCTCTTTGAGCTCAGCCTTAGTCTCCTCCTTGATGTCTATGCTGCCCAGCCTGCGAAGATCCAGCTGCGCAAACAGGCGAAGCACTCGGAGCGTTCTTGGCGCAATCGGCATAGCGGGAGGATCCAGATGCTTGCAATAGCGGCAGATGACTCCGCCAAGAGTAGGACTGAGCAGCAAATCCTCGTCCTTTCTTTCGTTCCCGCAGGATATGCACACCGAGAGCTCGGGGCCATATCCTGCGGCCTGCAGTATTTTCATCTCATACAGATTCAATATGACCTGTGGATCCTTATCCTCCTCCAGCGCTGACAAGCAGGCCTTCAGCTGATGAAACCAGAACGCCCCGGTCTCATCATCCTGCAGCACCCGGTCAAGCAGCTCGCAGGCGTAGGAGGAATATGCTGCCTTGATGAGATCGGCACGCAGCTTGTGATGGGACTCAATCAGCTCCCCGGCGTTCAAGGTCGCAAGGCCTGTACCATTTCGAAAATATACATATTCACCGTACGTAAAAAGCTGGGTCAAGGCAGCATGGCGGCTCTTCACTTTTTTTGCGCCGCGGACTAGAACCCCTACCTTACCCGCGACTTCGGTGCAAAGCGTAATAATTTTGTTCCCCTCGCCGTAATCCATGCTGCGGATGACGATGCCTTCCGCCCTGTGTAGCATGCCTGATCACCTAACCATTCCTGACGCAGCCAGAAATTATTCATGCTCCTCAAGCCCATCTGCCTCTTCACCTGAAAGAGCGTCCTCCGGCTCTTCCGGTATGCCGGTCTCCTTGTACAACAGATAAGCATCGACATCTCCTGTCATTGCAAAATACTTCCACGAAAAATCTCGCATTCGTATTCATCCTTTCCTCGGAAATGACGTCTCCCATCTACGAGGTTAGGATGTGCGCTGGACATCGTTTTATGATTAACAGTTGTTGGCAGGCTGCTCTATGATGAGTGAGGCTTCGGCAGAGGAGATGAACGCATCATTATTGTCCGCGGTGAAATCCGAGATCCCGGAGCACCCGATCCTGGTTGCGCCAATCTTTTTTAACCTTAACCCACAGCTCCAGGAATATCTTTGAGCCGAGCAGCTTTTGAATGTCCTGACGGGCCTGCTTGCCGACTTCCTTCAGCAGCGACCCCTGTTTACCGATAATAATCCCCTTCTGCGAATCCCTCTCCACAAAAATGACTGCCGAGATGTGAACGGTCCCATTGCTCTCTACCTTCATATCTTCGATTGTCACCGCAATAGAGTGCGGAACCTCTTCCCTTGTCATATGCAGAATTTTCTCGCGAATCAGCTCGGCACAGACGAACTGCTCCGGATGGTCGGTTATCTGATCCTCAGGATAATACTGCGGTCCCGGCGGAAGATATTTCTGAAGCTGATCCAGCAGCGTGTTCACGTTGTTGCCCTGCATGGCGGAGATCGGAATAATCTCGGCAAAATCATGCAGCTTGCGATACTCTTCAATAAGCGGCAAAAGCGCCTCCGGCTCAATCTTGTCGATCTTGTTCATAACCAGAATAACAGGCGTCTTTACCTTCTTCAGCTGCTCGGCGATAAACCGGTCACCGCCGCCAAAGCCCTCTGAGGCATCAATCAGAAACAGAACCGCCTCTACCTCTCCCAGCGTACCCAGCGCCGTCTGGTTCATGAAATCACCCAGCTTGGACTGGCGTTTGTGAATACCCGGCGTGTCCAGAAAGACAATCTGAGAGCTGTTGGTTGTGTATACCCCGTGAATCTTGTTCCGGGTAGTCTGCGGCTTGTCGGACATAATGGCAATTTTCTGCCCAATAACCTGGTTCATCAAGGTCGATTTCCCCACATTGGGCCTGCCGATTATGGCCACGAAGCCGGATTTAAACTGACTTTTATTCATAGCTTCCTCCAGTAAAAAAAACATTGTTGTTCAGGTCATCCGCGCAAAGCCCTGGTCCGCCGCCGACTCCATCATTACCAGGATGAGAGCCAGTCTGTGACAGGAACATAGAAAATGATGCACCCTGTCACCACGGCGAAGCCTGCCGTGACCAGCACCGCACCCGCCGCTGCATCCTTGGCCCGCTTCGCCAAAGGATGTGCCTCTGGAGAGACCAGATCCACCACAGCTTCCACCGCCGTATTTAACAGCTCGGCGGCCATGACCAGGCTCACTGCCAGCACCAGAAACAGCCACTGCACGGTCCCTACATTCAGCAAGGCCGCAGCAAGAAATACAATCGCTGCGGCGGCCAAATGGATTTTCATATGAGTCTCTGTTCTGATGGTTTGAAGAATACCCTCCAATGCATAGCGAAAGCTGGCTCTCAGGGAATACCTCGCCGGCTTCACTGCCGCGCCAGGCCGACCTTCTCCAGCACGGCCTCCTGCTTCGACATCATTTCCGCCTCACTGGCCTCATCCTGATGGTCATAGCCCAGCAGATGAAGAAATCCGTGCACGAACAGGAATCCGAGCTCGCGCTCCAGCGAGTGGCCGTATTCTTCGCTCTGCAGCTTGGCCTGGGGGACAGAGATGATAATATCGCCGAGCGAATCAGGAATCATCTGCTGCTCGTTCTCTTCATCCAGCTCGTAGATGATATGCAGCTCCTCATCGGTTTCCTCGTGCATGGCGAAGGACAATACGTCAGTAGGACGGTCAATGCCGCGGTATTCCTTGTTCAGCGCATGGATCTGCTCATTGTCTACAAAGGTCAGATCAACCTCCCCATCACTCACGCCCTCAGACAGCCCCGCCTGCTCCAAGATGCTCTCTAGCAGCGCAATCAGCTCATCATTGATGTCAAACTCATCCTGCTCATTATTCCAAACCAGCTGCAAGCTCATTCTCTGCAACGCTCCTTCACCTTGATGATCATTCCTGCTCCGCAGCCGGCTTGCCGGACTGTGCCTCGGCCGATTCCGGCTTGCTCTTCTTCATTTCCTCAGGATACTCAATCCGGGAATGGAAAATTCCCATGACGGTGGCCTTCAGCGTCTTCGCAATCACATCCAGCTCTTTCATCGTCAGATCACATTCATTAAACTGATTGTCATCCACCCGGCCCTTGATGATCTTCTCAATCATCGTCTCCACCTGCTCCACCGTAGGCTTCCGCAAAGAACGCACCGCAGCCTCAACGCTGTCGGCGATACCGACAATCGCGGCTTCCTTCGACTGCGCCTTCGGACCGGGATATCTGAAATCATCCTCAGTGAAATCCGGCTCGCTCCCCTGCTCCTGTGCCTGCTTCAACGCCTTGTGGTAGAAAAAATGCAGGAAGCTGGTTCCGTGATGCTGCTCTGCAATGTCGCGGATCGGCTTGGGCAGATTGTAATCCTTCTGCATTTCCACGCCATCCCGGGCATGGGCGACAATAATAGATTTGCTGAGCTTAGGCTCCAGCGAATCATGGGGATTCTCCATGTTGCTCTGATTCTCAATAAAATACATCGGGCGCTTTGTCTTGCCGACATCGTGGTAATAAGACCCCACCCGGCACAGCAGCCCGTCTGCGCCAATGGCCTCTGCCGCAGCCTCGGACAAATTGCCTACCATTACGCTGTGGTGATAGGTTCCCGGCGTTTCGGTCAGAAGCTTGCGCAGCAGCGGATGATTCGGATTGGACAGCTCCACCAGCTTCAGGGCGGACAAGATCCCGAAGGTCACTTCAAAAAATGGCATGAGGCCAATCACCAGCACAGCCGTTAAAATTCCGCTCGCTACAGCAAATGCCAGGGCGTACATGCTCTCGCTCCGGCTCCAGTCCGAATCGTGGACAAGCAGCAGGATAAGCACGGACAGCGCACCGAACAGAGATACCATAATACCGCCCTTCAGAAGAGCAGAGCGCTGACTGGCGCGGTGGATTGCGAACAACGCCACACAGGATGTGATGACCGCAAAAAAGCCAAAACGAAAATCAAACATCTGACTCTTGTCCACATTCAAAATTACACTGGACAGAATGCTGAATATAATGACGCTGAAATACGCAAGTCTCATATCCATCAGCAGCGTAACCAGAATGACCCCGATCGCTACTGGGGCCAGATAGCCGACATATACCCGTTCCTCGCTTTGCAGGAATCCGGCCAGATGCATACATATCAACGTAATGACATAGATCAGAACAAGCATCAAAATTTGTGAGTTGTTGTATTTGAATATATTAACATCAGACTGGCGGATGAACATGAGCAGACCCAGTGATAACAGGATGCTGAATAGCAGGAGGCCTACCTCCGGCCAGTAGGTAACCTCGTCCTTGAGCAGCCCGTTCTTACCCAGCAGGTCATACAGCTCCGGCGTAATCAGCTGCCCCTTTTGTACGAGGATATCCCCTTGCTTGATATAAACAGGAGGCGTATTCTCACGAGCCTCGACCTTGGCCTCCTTCGTGGCGACCTCATTATAGAACTTATTCGCCGTAATCACGAGCCGGGCAAGCTCCTGCACAACCTCTCTGGAGGTTCTGTCGCTGAGCGAGCTCGTGCTGACCAGCTCCGCTACCTTTGCTCTGGCTGTTTGCGCATCGACAATTTCATTCATCAGCCGGGACACAATGTCTCTGGCTACCGTCTTCATCTTCGATATTTCTTCAGGCTCCAGCCTTGGAATCTTGATGAACGTTTCCTCGGGCACCCGGTAGGCCTGCTGCTCGATCACAGTCTTCATCTCATCCAGCAGCTCATCCGGGTACCCTTCCGAGCCCTGGTTGCTGGAAATAAAGCTGTCTACAAATTCATCCACCCGCTGCGGAATTTCCTCGCGGTAGATAGAAATTTTATCTTGAACCGAGACCTCGTCCTGATTCAGCCGATCAATCCGCTCGAACAGTTGCTGCACAAGAATATCGTTACGAAGCGGGATATACGTATAGATCGGCTGAACCCTCTCCGCCGCTTCCTCCTGCGCCTTCAGCGTGGCCTTGCTGTCTTCAATCTGAGCCGGCGCCGGGATGCTCTTCTCGCTTCGCGTCCCGACCTGGATATCATATCGCTCCGGCAGCAGCTTGAGTGACAGACTGATATAAATCAGGAGTGCCAGCAGCAAAAATAGAATATAGCGTGTTGCCACGCTATATTTCCAGCCGTTATGACGAATAGACATGGACTTGTCCGTCGATGGTTTATTAGGAGCCATAGCGACAATCCCCTTTAAACTTGGTTTTCTGCAGCTTGATCATAGGCAACGATAATTTTTTGAACTAAAGAGTGCCGTACCACATCCTGCTCCGCAAAATACACAAAGCCGATATCCTCAATCTCCGAAAGGATGATCTTGGCTTCCACAAGTCCTGATTTCTTGCCCCGGGGCAGGTCAATCTGGGTAACGTCACCCGTAATGACCATCTTCGAGCCGAAGCCAAGCCGCGTCAGAAACATTTTCATCTGCTCCGGTGTTGTGTTCTGGGCTTCATCCAAAATAATAAAAGAATCGTCCAGCGTCCGACCGCGCATGTAGGCAAGCGGTGCAATCTCAATCAGACCTCTCTCCAGCGCCTTCGCTGTCTGATCCGGTCCCATCACATCATACAGTGCGTCATAAAGCGGCCTCAGGTAAGGATCTACCTTCTCCTGCAGGTCTCCGGGCAGAAAGCCCAGGCTTTCACCTGCTTCAACGGCAGGGCGGGTCAGCACGATACGCTTTACTGTCCCCTCCTTCAGCGCGGAAACCGCAAGCACAACGGCAAGATAGGTCTTGCCTGTACCGGCAGGGCCTACACCGAAGACGATGTCCTTCTTCTTGATCGTGGTGACATAATGCTTCTGGCCGATCGTCTTGACGCGAATAGGCTTGCCGCGGAACGTCGTTGTAATCTCGCCTTTATAAAGATCCAGCAGCTGGTCCGCACGCAAATCCATGGCAAGCTCAACGGCATACAGGACATCTCTCTCTGTCAGAATGTATCCGTTGCGGACGAGCTGCAGCAATACCTCAAACAGCTGCTGCAGGCTCTCCACATGGGCAGGCTCACCGGAAATCGTAATAACAGCCTCCCGTGAAGCGATTCTGGCAGGAATCCTGGATTCAATCATTTTTAGAAATGCATCCTGCGGCCCGAACAACGAAAGTCCTTCAGACGCGCTGTGCAAATGAATCTGAGTGCTGGTCGTTTGCTGTGACAAATAGCCTCAATCTCCTTGGTTATATACTATGGGAAGTTCTTTCGCGATGACCTCTTCCACCTCGAAAAGCACTTTCATATAAACTTTACCATTCTCTTTCTGATCATGCAAAATTTTTTGGCTCACCAGACGGCTATCCGGCCCATATTTTGCCAAAATATCCCGAAACGCGCTGGCCAGCCCTTCCTTCTTGGCCTCCTGCTCCGTCACAGTCTCCGTATTCTGACGCACCTCCATCTCTTTCTCTGTCATCCAACCCAGCGGAAGCGGATGATTGCGCCAGGTCAGCGGATCGTAAAGGGTCAATACCCTGCTGGATTCAAAAGGCATCTCGCCGTAGCCCCATAGCTGCACCGCCCGGTTGCCCAGCACCAGATAGGATCTTTTTTTGAATTCCCCGGTCAGCACATAACTTTTTTTCTCAAGGGGCACTTCAATCTCATATTCATGCCATACCAGGCCCTTAACCTCTCCCTTGGCGACCACCTGCTGATGATTCTCTTCATCGCCGAGCAGCCCGGAGATCAGAATATCCCCTTTCTTGACGCGGCTGTTAACCGCTACCTGAGGCAGTCCTTTTTCTGCATAAATTGACGTAACCACAGCATCGGCCGTGCTGACCAGATGGCGGGGGCTTTGCAGTGGAGACTTCTTGGGTACCGAGGCCTCCACCACCTGAATTGTAACGCTCGTCCCGTCTCTTTCAACCCCGACCCAGGAGGTGCCGGGCAGCTGAGCCGCCAGACTGGCTGAGAGCTTGTCCATGGACTTCAACCGGAAGATCCACTGATATGTGTACAGTCCCTCCTGCTTCGCAGCCTGCAGCACATCCTCTGTAGCCACCTTTTCATTTCCTTCCACCCGGATGCTCCATACCATAGAGGACATGAGCAGCAAGAGCGCGAAGAACACCACGATGCCAGCCGCAAAAATTTTTCGCCGCAGCAGGCGAGCTGCCCGAAACGGCAGCCCATGGCGTTCCAGGATGCGTGTTCGACAGCCTGTCCCTTTCAAAATCGGACGCAGCTCTTTAAAGTCAGAAAGCAGAAGCTTGAACGATGCCGACGCTGAGCCGGTGGGCTTCATCTCCCAGACCGGAATGCCCGCTTCGGTAATGGCATTAATAAAGGAAGACAGCTGCTCCCCCCGCACACTTACTTTCAAATATCCGCGGATTTGTATCATAGTCGGTATATTCAAGGCTTTTCCCCTCTTTCTATGTACTGAATACGCTCTACCCTTCCTTGCAGGGTAACCTCTGTGCTTTGGATGGCCCGAATGGACAGCTCCGTTCCTGTGATCTCTAAAGCACCCTGCGCCAGGGACAGGACAAGCTTATCGGATGAAAAGTGAATGACGCCTTTATGATTCTCGATATGAAGCTCATGATTGCCTATCAGGGTCAACCGCGGCAAGTCATACAGCAGATCCTGCGGCAAATCAAGAATTTCCTGGGTCCATCTCTGCAGCTTGCGGCTGATGCGGGACATAGGATGCCCTTCCCCCTTCCTGTACGTTACACCTTATGCCCGCACAGCCCTGATTATGCTACCGGACGCTGTTCCGCTTCTATCACTACGAACAAAAGCCGCTTGAGAAGTAGCTTCTCAAGCGGCTTGTTCATAACCTGTCGATATGTTTAGACTTATGGATTACCGGCGTCGGCCCAAGGGCCTCTTGGCCCGCGGAGGACCGAGAATTTCGGACCAGATCACGCCCTGCACGGCGCGCTCTTGCAGCTGAGACTTGCTCAGACCGCGTTCCTCCTGCATGCTGTCTTCCTCTTTCAAGGGCGACGGCCGCCGTAAAGCCGTTTGATCCAGCTCGGCGAATACGCCCTCAAGATCTCTCTGCATTTGGCGTTTTCTGTCGTCCAAGCCTTCGCTGACCTTCTGCGGGGACAGCTCCCTTGCAGCAGATTCCATTCTGGAAGCGGAATCCTCATACGGATTGCGGTACTCCTGCTGCTCATGGTATGGAGATACATACTCCTCTTCCCGGGTCTCCCGCCGAGATCTGCTGTCGTTCGTACTCTGGGCAACCTTCCCCGGCCCAGCATGCTGATCCGCTGGCTCCGCCCTCTTGGAAGGCTGACGCTCATTACGGCGTTCATTCCCAAAGGTTGGCATGCGGGTCGGCTTGTCATCACTCTTGCCAGACTTGCCGAGAAAGCTGAAGAGGAAATACCCTGCAATGGCAACGAGGTATAAGTTATCCAGGATCCATTCCATCAGGGCTCGCCTTCTTCCTACTTGTTATTGTTGGGGTCATTCTGAGAGTCAGAGCTTTCGCCGGTCTTCCCGAGCTGGCTCCGCATTTGCGTGTCGGCTTCAATGTTCTTCAGGTTCATGTAATCCATCACGCCCAGTTGTCCGCTGCGAAGCGCTTCAGACATAGCCAGCGGCACCTCGGACTCGGATTCGACCACGCGGGCTCTCATTTCGACAACCTTCGCCTTCATCTCCTGCTCCTGTGCAACCGCCATCGCCCGGCGTTCCTCAGCCTTGGCCTGGGCAATCCGCTTGTCGGCCTCTGCCTGCTCTGTCTGCAGGAAAGCACCAATATTCTTGCCTACATCCACGTCTGCAATATCAATGGAAAGAATCTCGAATGCCGTGCCGGCATCCAAGCCCTTCGACAGAACCGTACGGGAGATCAGGTCCGGATTCTCCAGAACGTCCTTATGAGTCGAAGAAGAACCGACAGTCGTTACGATACCTTCACCGACACGGGCAATGATGGTTTCTTCGCCTGCACCACCGACGAGGCGGTCGATATTGGCACGCACCGTTACCCGAGCTTTTACCTTCACTTCAATACCGTCTTTAGCGACTGCCGCGACAATCGGAGTCTCAATGACTCGTGGATTAACGCTCATTTGCACGGCCTGCAGTACATCGCGGCCGGCCAAGTCAATGGCAGCTGCCCGTTCAAACTCCAGCGGAATGTTCGCGCGCTGAGCTGCAATCAAGGCATTAACCACCCGGTCCACATTACCGCCGGCAAGATAATGACTCTCCAGCTGATTGATATTAAGGCCAAGCCCCGCCTTGGTTGCTTTAATCTGAGGGTTCACAATTCGGCTCGGTGTTACCCGGCGAAGCCGCATAGCCACGAGGGTAATGATGCTGATCCGCACACCGGATGCAATCGCCGAGATCCAAAGCATGAGCGGAAAGAAGCTGAAGAACACGCTCAGTAAAATAATCGCGACCACGCCGATAAAGATAACAGGGATGAGAGAATCGCTCCAATTCAAAGTGCATCTGCCTCCATACGTTATATTTGTTTGTTGATGGTTACCATTTTACCAAATTACAGCAGGTTATCAACCGCACCTCGTCAGGTTCCCCATAAACCTGGCACTAGATCGATTCCTCGGGAACCTGCTCCACGACAATCCGGGTACCGTCTGTTTTTAGAACACGGATGCTGCTGCCGGAAGGAATAAAGCCGCCGGCCGTAACTACGTCCATCCGTTGTCCGCCGATATCCGCGGTTCCGGAAGGGCGAAGCGGGGTGAGCGTAATCCCTGTCAGCCCTATCAATATATCCCGTTCCTGAACGGGAATATACCCGTTCTCCCGGGACAGGCTGTCGCTCAAAATAAACTTGTTCCAGATGCCGCGCTCCTTGAACACGAGTGCAACCACCACAATAGCAATCAGCGCACATACCGCTGCAATGCCTAAAGACCATGCGACATGAGTCGTTGTGTAGGCAGCCTGCACCACCCCGAATATAAGGCTGATCGAGCCAATGACGCCCAGTATGCCGAAGCTTGGCACGAACAGCTCCATGGCCAGCAGCGCAATTCCGATGACGAAGAGCAGCCACGTCTCCATCCCGGCAAAGCCGGCAACCGAATTTCCGAAGAAATAGAGCACGAAGCCGGTAATGCCCAGAACGCCCGGGATTCCAAAGCCAGGCACGATCAGTTCAATCAAAACGCCTGCAATGCCCATAAATAAGAGCAGCGTCATGACGAAGGGGTTCGTCAGAAAGCTCGCCAGCTTCTCGGAAAAGGTCAGCTCCATTTCGAACACTTCATTGCCGGAGAACCCCATGAACTCTATAACCTCATTCACAGTTCCGGCCATGGTATCGGAGTAGCCCACCTTCAATGCTTCCTCTGCCGACAGCGCAACAATGTCTCCAGCCTCCACAGTTCTTCCCAGCTCGGTTAATTCAACCGCCATCTTGGGATCCGCCATACCGGCAGCGATCTGCTCATTTCTCCCGCTGGATTCGGCAGCACTGACCATCTGGGCCTTCCACCAGGATACAAGCTTGGCATCTTCTACAGGATTTCCCATACCGTCTACCATGGATGCCGAGCCGATCATGCTGCCAGGAGCCATGGCTATTTTATCCGCGTTGAGCGCAATATAGCTGCCGGCAGAAGCCGCATCTCCCCGGATAAATGCAACCGTGGGAATATCCGTCTCTTGAAGCAGAGTACCGATCTCGCCCGCCGTGTCCACCCGGCCTCCCGGTGTGTCAATCTCCAGAACAATCAAGCCAGCATTCATCTCTTTAGCTTCTTGAAATGCCCGCTCCAGAAAGCTGCCGAGCCCCTGCTCGATCTGCTGCTTCACCGGAATGACATAAACAGCGCCGCTCTGGGCTGCAGCTTTGGCAGTCGCTGGACTCAGAAGCATGACACCGAAGACCAGGCTCCATAGCAATGACATTGCCAGCAGGCCTAAGCGCCGTTTTAGCACAGTCATTCTCATTAACTCCCCCTCCTCGTCAAATTTGCTTGCCACTTCCTTATTAATCTATATTGTGAACGGACACTTATGTTTATGTATAAGTCTCCAGGCACATTATACCTTACATACGTATGAACGCTCTTGAGGGTTTCACAAAATGCCCGATCAGGTCTCCAGGCTTACCTCTCTCAAAAAGAAAAAACATCCCTTGAATATTCAAGGGATGTTTACCTTATGTTATGACAGAAATTGCTGAACCACTTGATTCACTAGTTTTCCATCCGCGCGCCCTTTTACTTTAGGCATCAGGGCGCTCATCACTTTACCCATCTCGGCTTTTGAAGAAGCACCGGTTTCCTGGATGGTCTGCTGTACAATAACTTTAATTTCTTCTTCAGTAAGCTGATCCGGAAGGTAGGCGGTGAGGAGTTCAATTTCTGCTTTAGCATCGGCTGCAAGATCGTCACGACCCGCTTGTTCAAATTCCTGGAGGGCATCTTTGCGCTGTTTGATTTCACGACTTAAAATATCAAGCACTTCGTTGTCATCCAAACTTCTTTTCAAATCTATTTCAAGATTTTTAATCGTTGAACGAACCATTCGAATAGTGGAGAGCTTGAACTTGTCCTTGCTCTTCATCGCTTGCTTCATATCTTCGTTCAATCGTTCGCTAAGATTCATGCTAAGTTATATCCTCCTAAAACTTTCTCTTACGAGCAGCCTCGGACTTTTTCTTGCGCTTTACGCTTGGCTTTTCATAATGCTTGCGTTTCTTCACTTCAGCCAAGACGCCATCTTTCGCGATGGAACGCTTGAAGCGACGAAGTGCAGCATCAATTGTCTCGTTTTTGCGAACTTTCGTTTCAGACACCAGTTTTCCCTCCCTCCGACCAGACCGTCCAAGAGCAATAACACGGTTCATCATTCTTCATTATAAAGTAAACTTAAATATGGTGTCAACCTCATTGCCCTTTTTTTAAAGCAGAAACTGCAGACGGTTCATTTTCCTTAACCGGACTGCAGGAAAAGCTAGGCGTGAGAGGAAGAGCCTGCTACTAATGCACCCAGCCGGGTGCCTCCCAGCAGATGGTAGTGAAGATGGTGCACGGTCTGCTCTCCATCCCGGCCGCAATTGTTAATAAGACGGTAGCCGGAAGCATCCACACCCAGCTCCTTCGCAGCCTGCTGCGCCGCCTGGTGAATATCTGCGATCAACGGCAGATCCTCCTCCAGCACCTCGTTCATGGACGAAATGTGCTTTTTAGGGATGATGAGCACATGCACCGGCGCTGCTGGCTGAATATCATGAAACACCAGCACCCGGTCGTTCTCCAGCACTTTTTTGGAAGGAATGTCACCGTTCACTATTTTACAAAACAGGCAGTCCATACAACCCTTGCCTCCTCCAAAGAATATGATCTATTCATCATACAAAAATCGAGGGAGCTCGTCCACTGATGACACGGATCGCTTTGCACGCTGCTACATCGTTTCAAGCATAATCTGAGAGCCGCCGCCGACATGTCCTGCCGGGCGAATGACCAGCTTGCGGGGAAGCCTCGCCCTCAGCTCAGGCACATGGCTGATGATTCCGACCGTCAGCTTGTCACTATGCAGCCGTTCCAGCGAGGTAATGACCGTATCCAGCAGCTCCGGGTCCAGGGTGCCGAACCCTTCATCCAGGAAGAAAAACTGCAGCGGATACTGCCCTCTGAGCTGAATTTGGGCGGACAGCGCAAGCGCGAGCGACAAAGAGGTCAGGAAGGTTTCCCCGCCGGAGAGTGTGGATACCGGTCTGCGGATTCCACCGTTGGCATCATCTCGAATGACGAATCCTCCGCCGGAATCCACCTCAAGGGCATACCGCTGATTCGTCAGGCTGCGCAGCCGCTGTGAAGCAGACTGGCTGACCTGCATAAGCTGCTCTTCAGCAATATACTCTACAAATGCATTTCCTCTCAGCGAGGCTTGCAGCTTGGCAAGCCTTTCTCCCTCCTCCTGATAAAGGACCCGGTTCTCCTCCAGCTCCATAAAGCGGCTGTGGCGCCTCTTCAAATCCTCCAGGTCACGTTCGGCACGGGCATGCTGCTGCAGCGCTGCTTCATCCGCCTGCCGGCTCTCCTGAAGATCACGGCAGCACTGCTCCCAATCTTCTTCCTGGAACCTCGTGCCGCCGAGCTTCAATGTCACATCACTCAGCCGCAGATTCCATTCCTTCTGGGCATCCCGGTGCTGCTGCAGCGCCTCACGGGAGCGCTCCATGTCCTCGGCAGGCATACCGGCTGCAGCCAGCTCTTCCTCTGTATCAAAGGGTGATTCCGACAGCGCCTGCTTCCAGCGCTCCTGTGCACCCCCGGCATGCTCTCCGGCAGATTCCGCAGCCTGTCCGGCGACAGCCGCCTGCTTGGCGGCATGTCCCTTCACCTCCGCAGCTTGTTTACTTTGCTCAGCCGTGCGTGCAGCCGACTCTCTCAAGCTGCTCAGCCGCTGCTTGCAGCCTTGAAGCAGCTCCTCAGCGGAGTGGTCACCGACCCAGCTTGCCAAGCGCTCCTCCTTCTCCTTCAGGAGCTCCTGCTTGCCCTGCCGCTGAGCTTCCCACTGGATCAGCTGCTTTTCTAATTCCCGAAGCTGTCCTTCCAGCTCCTGAATAACCTTCTGCTTCTCCTCAAGGAACGGAATACTTCGCTCCAACCCTTCCCGCACAGCTTCAGCCTGAGCGTCCTTCTCCCGCAGAGCAGCCAGCTCGGCTTCCACGGTATCGAAGTTGACCTTGGAAACACCCGTAGACCAGGCTTCTCTTAAGGCTTTAAGACTGTCCTTGGCGAGGGCTAGACGCGCCTCCACCTGCTGCAGCTGTGATGCACTGTGCTCTAATGCAGTTTCTTTGCGGGCCAGCTCCTGAGATAAAGACTGCAGCTGGTTCTGGAGATCAACACTCTTTAAGCGGCAAAGCTGCAGCTGCTCTTCCAGCTGTAATGTCAGCTTGTGAAGATGTGCCGCGGATTTCTGCAGCTGGGACAGCTGCGGTGCGTCGGGGTGGATATCTGATCCTGCCGCCGCCTCTGCCAGAGCAGCTTGAATTTCCGCAGCCTGGTAGAGGGCTGTTTCCCCCTCCGGGCTGGAATGGGCAAGCTGCCCATGGCGAACCTCCTCACTAAGATCAGGAACAGCGGCTCCCTCATGCTGAAGCTGCCGCAGCTTGAGCCGCAGCTCCTGCAGCTCCTCCTGCAAGGCCGCAAGCTGCTGTGCCTGCTCTGTCCCCTCATGCTTATCTAACTCCTCCAGGGCTGGCTGCGGGTGCTCCAGGCTGCCGCATACCGGGCATGGCTTGCCGTCCGACAGCGCAGCTGCCAGAGACCGTGACAGGTCATGCAGCTCCTGAAGCCTGACATTCTCCTGAAGCTGACGGTACAGAGCAGATACCTGATTGGAGGTTCTCTCTACGAGCTCAATGATGTCAGTGCCTGAGCTTCGCAGCGCCTGAGCCTGAGCAGCCAGCACCTGCATGTCCTGTTGAGCCAAAGAGGCCGCTTTCTGGGTATCATTAACGGCTTGCTCTGCCTGGCGGCAGCGCTCAGCCTGCGCTGAGGCTTCAGCTTCCTGCTGCTTCAGCTGCTCTTCCGCCGCAAGGATGGCCTGCTTCCGGTTCATCGCCTCGGACAGCGCCTCGCGGTCCGACAGACGAACCTCCAGCAGCTTCAGCTTCTCCTGCAGCTCTTCTCTCCGTTTCAGACCCTTATCCAGCAGCTGCCGCTCTTTGTCCAGCTGCTCACTGCCTGCAGTGTAGGAGCGCTGAGCCCCCTCTGCCTGAGAGCTCAGCCGGGTAAGCTCTGCCGAAAGCAGTCGCCGCTCTTGCTGCAGCGCTACGGCCTGCTCCAGCTGCTCCAGCCTGGAGATCAGCCCCGGTTCCTCAGCGGACAGCTCCTGCTTGGCAGTATGCTCAGCTTCCTGCAGCCGGTTCGCTTCTTGGTCTGCTGCTTCCGCGGCCGCCTTCAGCTTCTGAGCTGTCAGTAACAGCTCCTCATAGCGTTGTACAGCAGCCCGCATATCTCTCAAAGAGGGAAGCAGCTGCCTAGCGGATGCAGACAGCGTGAGCCGCTGCTCCAAGCTGTTCATTTCCTGCTCCCGCTCGGACAGCTCATTCAGCCGGGCTTGAAGCCGGCGGCGCTCGGTATCAAGCTCCCGAGCCCTGGACAGCTCTTCGTACTTTTTCTCGACTGCTGTTAGCACAGCGCGGCTTTCCTTGGCTGCAGACACGGCCTCCTTCAGGCTGCGCTCCGCCTTGGCAACGTCGTCCTTTCCCGCGCTTCCCAGGCCTTGCTGTTCAGCTTCCACGGCACGCAGCGACCCGGCATTCTCCTTCACCCTGCGGCTCAGCTTCTGCGCCAGAACATCACCGTAGCGCTCCAAATGAAATAGGCGCTGCAGCATTTGCCTGCGCTCACTGCCCTTCAGTGACAGAAACTCAGCAAATTTACCTTGAGGGAGCACGACTGCTCGGGTGAAATCATCCATTTTCAGTCCGATTTTCTCTTCCACACATCGCGTGACATCTGCCAGCTTGTCTGCGATTACACACTCCTCATCCTGCTGCACCTCAACAAATCGGCTGAGTGTATTGCTTACAGACAGCTCGTTCATCCGCTTGAAACGGCGCTCCACCCGATAACGCTCCGGGCCGCTTGCAGAGGACAGCTCGAAGGTAAAGGATACGTAGAGCGTATCCTCCGAATGGTTCATAATGCCCTGGGTCCCGTTCTGCGCCCGCTCAACCTTGCCGTACATAGCCAGGGTAATGGCATCCAGCAGCGTGGACTTCCCGCTGCCCGTAGGACCAAATATCCCGAACAGACCGGTTTCGCACAGCTGTGTAAAATCAATTTCCTGCGGCTCCCGGTAGCTCTGCAGACCTGAGACCTTTAACGATACCGGCTTCATTCCGTCACCTCCGTCACGGGGGCTTCTTCCTCATCGACCAGCTCCAGAAACAGCTGAACCAAGCTGTCATCAGGCTCGGCACCACCGGTCTGCCTTTGATAAAATTTACGGAACAGCTCCGGCAGCGGCAGGCTGGTCCGTGCAGCCTCCAGCTCCAGCGCCGCCATTTCAGGGTACACAGGCCGAATATGCACAATGCCCTCCCGGCTCTTGCGGAGCCGTTGAATGTCGGAGAGTCCCATCGCTTCCGTCAGGTGGACCTCCAGGTCGATAAATGCGGACGGATCCCGTTCTTCATCCAGCCAGCGGTACACCTCCTCCAGCCCGCCCCGGGCTTTCCAGCGGACCAGCGGCCGGCCACAGCTCAGAAACAGCTCTTCTACGACCGGAACCCCTCCGGGAGACGCCTCGATCAGCGTTACCGATTTGGCCTGCCCGGCTTCCGAAAAGCTATAGGCGAGCGGAGAACCGCTATATCGGATGATGCCATCTCCTTTGACCGCCTGCGGACGATGAAGGTGACCCAGTGCCGTATAACAGGCACCCGTGCTCAAAGCGGAAGGATCAACCGTATAAGCGCCGCCCACCTGAATAGGGCGCTCCGAGTCCTCCTCCAGCCCCCCCAGCACGTAGATATGGCTCATCGCCAAATTCACCGTCTGAGGCGAGAAATGACTACCCATTCTCCTCATGAGGCTGCCGACCCTTTCACTATAGGCTCGGCGCAGCTCATCCTCTTCCCCGCCGATCGCCAGCAGCTCGTTCAGCCGGGACTCCGAAGGATATGGCAGGGCGGCGATGATCGCCGTTTCGCCGGTACGAGCAGCCTGAACCTGAACCGGCTCAGCACTTGGCAGCCCTACTAAAGTAATCCCTCTCCGCTGCACCAGAGGCGTTACCGAAGCTACCCGCTCCGGCTGATCGTGGTTCCCTGCAACCGCAACCAGCTGCCGTCCTCCCTCACTCAGCCGGGCCGCTGCTTCATAGAACAGCTGCTCGGCTGCAGCCGGAGGGTTCACGGAATCGTAGACGTCACCCGCCATCAGAATCAGGTCCGCCTGCTGGTCCTTTGCGAGCTGCACCAGCTCGTCAATGAACTGCTCCTGCTCTGCGAGCCGGCTTCTTCCCTCCAGCGACCGGCCCAAATGCCAGTCGCCGGTATGCAGTATCCGCATATCTAGCACTCCCCCCCCATTAAACACTTTACATCTATCGCACAGAACTGAACGCATTCCTCTCGGCTAGAGCTGAACCGCCTGTCCTGCATCAAAAAAGTACAGCCATTTCTCCTGAATCGGTTCGCCCAGAATTTCCTCCAGCGCCTTGGCGTACAGCTCCAGCTGGAATCTGTACTGCTCCTTCAGAGCTTCGATCCCGCCCCGCTGCTCAAGGACCTTGTCTGTTTTGTAATCCAGCAGGATAAGCCGCTCATCCTGCCGGAACAGGCAGTCCACAACCCCTTGAATCAGGACACATTCTTCCTGAAGCAGCTCCTGTACATGAAGAGCATCCTTGACAGGCCCTGATGCCGGATCCGGGAGCAGATACGCCTCCGTCGCGGGGAGCGCATAAGAAAACGGCATCTCCCGCCACACCTGGCTGGCCTGAAGCAGCATTTCTCCTGCCGAAGAGGCAAGCATGTCCACAATATCCTGCGGTTGAACTGCCTCCGCCTGCTCCCGGGTAATCAGCTCCTTGTCTGTGAGCTGATTCAGCAGCTCTTCCACGGCAGCTGAATCCAGTCCGGCTACCAGCGGGACATGCTGCATGACAGTATGGTACACCGTCCCCCGCTCGGTAGGCGTCAATTTGTAATCCTCCATGAATTTAGGACGTCTCAAGCTTAAGGTAAAGCTTCCGGCCTGATTTCCGTTAGAGCCTTCCTGCTGCAGCGCTTCCTCCGCCCATTCCCGCGGTGGATGCTCCTGCATCGCCAGCTGCTTCTTCATTTCGGTTACTGACGTTTTGGCGGCAATGCCGGACGCCGCCAGATATGGATACTTCCAGCTAATCCGGCGATACAGCTCCTCTCTCATCTCTTGAGGACTCTGGCCGCTCTCCCATGGAATGTCCTGTACCGGCTCCAGTCTGTTCAGAGCCGCCTCAATCCCTTCCCGGCGCTCCTGCTCTGCACTGCCCGGACCCTCTGCTGCATGACTCTGGTGCCGGGGTGCGCCGGTCATAAGATACTCATCCGATTTCACGGTGATCATCCAGGAGTCAGCACCTGGAAACATGTCGGCATGCCCCGTTTCCGGCAGCTCCGCCGCCTCCCTCAGTATGGCTGCCGACGGATGCCGAAGAATTGCAGGTCCAATCCAATCCATGTAGCTGCGGCCTCTGGCCAGCATATAATCCGGCAGAAGCATGCCATGGACGCTGTCCACCTGAGACCAGTCCTTGATTTTGTTCAGCAGCTTCTTCACGGTACCGATCAGTATGAGCTTCTCTTTCGGGCGCGTCAGCGCCACATAGAGCACGCGCATCTCTTCAGCCAGCAGCTCTAAATGCGATCGGCGCCGGATGGCCAGATTGGGCAGCGTAGGATACGAAACCCGAAGCTTGCCATCCACATACTTCGGCCCGAAGCCCAGCTCCTTGTGCATCAGAAAGGCGGCATTCAAATCCTGCTGATTAAAGTTCTTGGATAGCCCGGCCACGAAAACGACCGGAAACTCCAGCCCTTTGCTTTTATGAATGGTCATGAATCGAACTGCGTTACCCTGGCCTTCATCCTTGCTGCCAGCCCCTAAATCTCCGCCGTTATCGCGCATCCGGGAAATAAAGGTCAGAAAGCGGAACAGCCCTCTGGAGGAGGTATCCTGCTCATACTGCACCGCCCGGTCATAGAGCGCCGTCAGGTTACTCTGGCGCTGGCTTCCTCCCGGGAGTCCTCCCAGCCAGTCAAGATACCCGGTTTCACTGTAAATTCTCCAGATTAAATCACTCAAGCTGCCATGCCGCGCATCCAGCCTCCAGCTTTCCAGCCGATCCCGGAAAGAGATCAGCTTGGCAGCGAGTCCGCCCGACAGCTCCGGCTGCGGTGCCGGTTGTCCCGGACCTGGCTTCACGCCTTCCGCCGGCTGCGCACCGGACAAGCTCTGGCCAGCCGCCGCTTCAGCCGTACCGGACAGCTCCAGCCCAAGATTCCAGCGCCCTGCCGCAAGCCCTGCTGTGCCTCCCGGCGCTGCCTCCATCGTCGCCTGCTCTAAGGCTGCGCTCAACGCATCATAATAAGAGCCGGCTGCAAAGAGTCGCACCTGGGCCAGCTCTTCCTCTGTCAAGCCTACGATGGGTGAGCGAAGCACCGAAGCCAGCGGTATATCCTGCCGGGGATTGTCGATCACCCGCAGCAGCGACAGCATAATTTCGACCTCGACGGCCTGAAAATACCCCCGATTCTGCTCTCCTGAAGCCGGGATGCCCTCCTGAACCAGCTCCTCCATCATGAGCGGCGCCCACACGCTTGCAGAACGGAGCAGAATGACGATATCCCCGTACTCTACAGGTCTCATCGCTTTTTTCACTTTGTCAAATACTAGCAGCGGCTTTCCGGTGTCTCCCATCATCTCCCGGATGCGCACAGCGATGGCTCGCGCTTCCAGCTGCGCGTTTTCCATCTCCTGACGCTCACTTTCTTCCGCAGGCATGCCTTCACCGGCATCACTCCCCGCAGCATCCTCTAATCCCATAGAGGAGCCCGAAGAGTCCGCATTCTCCCTGTCAATCAGGAGCAGCTCAGGCGTATGCATCCCGGAGGGAGACGCGGCATACTCTGATTCTTTTTCCACTGCGGGAAAAGCAGCGCCACAGACGAGCTCGGCACGGGAATCATATTGAATCTCCGCCACCGATTCGTTCATAATCTGCCTGAACAGCATATTGACTGCATCCACAACCTCCATCCGGCTGCGGAAATTTCGAGCCAGATCAATGCGGGCTCCCTGTCTTAATTCAGCTTCATCCGCCTCGTTTACCGAAGCATAGGTTTTGTATTTATCCAGAAATAGTCCCGGCTCTGCAAGCCGGAATCGATAGTAGGTAAGCCCCTCGCGCCTGATTTCATCTCGGAAACAGGTTTCAAAGAACTCCCCTCCGAACCGCACGTACTTGTCTCCAAGTATACGGCTCTCCACTTGTCATGTTGACCAGATATCCAGTGACGTTTAACGCGCAGCATCAGACCAGCCGGGGTCCAGATCCGGGTCAGCAGCAAGATATGGTGAATGAGTCCGGGGAAATCCTCCCCTATGAAAATACAAGACTCTTCTCTCCCCATTCCTGCTCTGAACCGGGACCCCCCAGGATCTTCCTTCTTTAAGCTTCTCCTTCACCCGGGAGGTGCTGGACTGATATTTATGAGCCAATGTCGCCAAGCAGCTATACTCCATTACATAGCTCAGCTGCTGCAGGTACGTGCTCACGTTGACCGCCATTTGGTAAAAATGGTACAGCCCGCGCAATCGCACATTGTACCATGCCACAATCTGAGCGTCCGGACGATGAAGAAGTGCTGGAGCATGAAGCATCCTCCAGGATTTATCGTCTATATTCTTTACCAGCTTGTGTTTGGAGATAAAGCGCCGGACTGTATCCTGCGGCATATAAAGCTCTATGGTTCCACGGTCTGTGCTGTATGCATTTTTGAAGCCTGTTTGAGAGTTCCAGCCATTCTTCAGCCTTAGAATATGCCCTAAAAAACAAACACCGACAGAGGCATGAGCCACCTGCGTTACTCCGCCTGGAAGCTTCAGCTCGCGGGAGATGAACGCCTTCATCTCTGCTGCAAGCGCTGTGCAAGACTCCTTGCTGCCCCACACAGCAGTGACGAAGGTATCCCCGTACCGGATGCAGTGGATGCGGCCCGGACCCGGGCTTGGATTGGAGCTGATCCATTGGTCAAACGGATGCCAATAAATATTGGCAAGCACGGAGCTGAGCGCACCGCCCAGCGGGGTACCGCTATAGGTCCTGCCATGCTTCCAATCCTCCAGGTACCCGGCTCTCAATAGCTTCCAGATTAGCCGGATGAACTTCGCATCGTCGATTTTGTCCTGCAGCAGCGAGATCAGCTTGTGGCGGGAGAAGTCTGTGCAGTAACCCCGGATCTCCCCTTGAATGAGCCACGGTGCATCCTTGAAATGCAGCTTCGCTTCCTGCAGTGCCGTATGGCAGCTGCGGTTCGGTCTGAAGCCATGGCTGGAATCCTCAAAAAGAGGCTCATATATTGCGGTCAGCAGCAGCCTGCAAATTTCCACAATCAGCCGGTCCGCATAGGCAGAGGTGACTAGAAACTCCGGTTTGCTGTTCTTGTTGGCACCCCCAGCTCGATTTACCGGCTGCGGCTGATACGATTCATCTCTCATTCTTTCGATGATCCCGTTAATGTCTTCTATGCGGGGCCGGACAGCTCCGTTACCCCCGCGGCCTGCGACCTGGTCCTCCTTCGCATGAAGGAGATCATAGGCTCGCACATAGAAATCGGGATTATAGAAATGACGATACAATCGTTTATATACATAGTCAGGCTTTTCACTGGATATTTTGGTCAATAGGTATAAAGCTTCGCCAGAATTCATGGAGCCTTGCGCTCCTTTCCGCAAAATGTTATACCGACAAGCTGCCTTCCTTCGCCATGTAACAGGCTTTCCCTGTCGCGGACTACTACGAAGGCTCCGTTGCCTTATGGGATATTCCATCCTCTGCAGGATATAGCCGTCTCTGGCATTCCCACTTAGGCAATCCCCATTTAGTCACATCGGTCCAAGCTTGATAAGTTGCCGGATGGTCCTTTCGTCCTTTCCACCTGTTCAGGTGTGCGCCAGCGCTTGAGTAGCTCTCGGGTATTTCCTCGAATTATAGCATTTATGAATTCGAAGTGCAGGGCAGCGGCTTGGTTTTTCGCTGTCCATAGCGCTGGGGCAGGCAGCTAACATTCCTGCCGGGAAGCATGGCCCCGCTGAGACTAGACTTGAAGCAGTATAGCTTTCATCCTCATACCTATCTTAATGTCTCGCCGCTCAGTCGTGACGGGTTAGCTCGTCAACTTGCGACTTTCCCAACATGCTGCACTCCCCTTCCGGTTTCCCTTCCGGATGAGTTGGGTGACATGGCCTTCATACCCTCAAAGACCCCCCGGCTTAACGGGGAAAACCGATGCCCCTTATGGGCGCACAATGCTCTGCTTTACATCACCGACCATAAATCGGTTGCCAGGCCCCTCTCTTGAAATCAGTCGAACGATTTCCTCCTGAACGCTGTTCGTATCCTGATATTCATCCAGCAGCACCTCGTCGAACTGGCTCTGATATTCCAGCGCCGCGTCGGAGGGCTGAGTATGCCCGGGTGTGGAAGCCTCGTGTCTGAGAATTTTCAGACAATAATGCTCCAAATCGTTGAAATCCACCGTGCTCTTGGACGCCTTGGCGTGCCTGTACCGCTCCGCAAAAGCAATGACGGTATCTACGAGCTCCTCCATCACTGGCGCCGAAGCATGCAGCTCCTCCAGAAACTGCTCTGCCGTGCGGCCGAACAAGGAGGTTTTGAGCTCTGTCACGATCTTTTTAACAAGGTCTCTCAGATTCTTGACCCGCTCCTGCAGCTCCGGCAGCACCTCGCTCTTCTTGACCGCCTTCAGCTTCCCGAACACTCCCTGCTGAAACACTGCATACAGCTCTTCCCACGGAGTGCTGTGCAGCGCATCGGACAAAGCATGAACCAGCTGCAGATCATCTTCCAGCGTACTCATATACGCTGCCGGACCACCGGGCGCTGATGCCGCCTCCTTGGCTTGTTCCAGCAAGCTCGCCGCTCCGGCGAGGGCCAGCCTGGCATCCGCCAGGATGCTTTTCACCCAAGGCGTCGCTCCCAGCGCCGCTGTGTCCTTCAGGGAGAACGCTGCAGCTGTGTCCCGCAGCCACTCATCCGGCCACGGATGACTCCGCGAGAAATCATACAGACGCTGAACAAGCTGATAAAGGGCGTCATCGCTTCGCTCTCCACTGAACCAGTCAGCCAGCCGGAGAAACTCTCCCCCGTGCTCGGCATCGCCGTATTTCTCCTCAAACAGCTCCTCCAGTACGTCCTGACGGAGTAAATCCGCCTCATGCTCGTTCAGAATTCGAAAGCCTGGATCCAGCGGAATGAGCTGATAATAACGGCGGATCACCTCCATACAGAAGGAATGCAGCGTAGTAATGGACGCCCGGCCCAGCATGGCCAGCTGGCGGCGAAGATGCTCACGATCCGGAGCCTTCTCCAGCTCCCGCTCCAGCGCCTCGCGGATCCGTTGCCGCATTTCGGCAGCAGCAGCCTTCGTAAACGTTGCTACGAGAAGACGATCTACGCTGAAGCCGGCCTCCTCATTGATGACTTTTTTAATAATGCGTTCGACCAGTACTGCCGTCTTGCCGGAGCCTGCTGCAGCGGCAACCAGAATGTCATTCCCGCTCCTCATAATCGCCTGCCACTGATCATCGCTCCACATGCTGCCTTCCGGCTTGCTCATCACTGCATTCACTGTGCATCTGCTCCTTTCTCATGGCCCAGCCATTCCCAGATTTGATCCTTGCCCGGCTTCTTCAGCAGCTGATATTGATTGCCTTCCATGCTTTCATCAAACTGGCAAACCGGCCGGTAAGAGCAGTACGTGCAAGCCGTTTCCTGCTGAATCCGGTAAGGCTCAATCTTCACTTCGCCGCCTGTAATCCTTGAGCCAATGCTGACGATATTTTGCCGGACTGTCTTCAGCAGGCTTTGCCATTGCTCTGGATCCGCGACAGCAGCGCTGCTATAGAAGCTTCCATCGGCTTTGACGGCGACCGGGATGATGGAGGAGTGACCCTTCTCCAGTCCTGCATCCATAAGCGAGACCGCCTCCCGGTCAGCCAGCAGCAGCCCCTTCATCTTGAAACGCTTCAAAAGCTCCTCCGCCGCCTGATCCGCAGTCAGCCCGTTGGGAGACTGCAGAACCGGATCATGGACGTGGAAATACAGTGTCCCGGCGGGCAGTGCGCTCTCACCCAGCCAATCCTCGGCAAAAGTAAGAAGAACATCGAGGTAGGTGAGCATCTGCAGAGAAAGGCCGTAATACACCTCGTGCAGCTTCAGGTCCTTCTGGCTGGATTTATAGTCAATCACCCGCAGCAGCAGTCCGTTCTCACTGCGCGCCATATCGACACGGTCAATCCGGCCGATAATTTCCATTTCGACGCCTCCCGGCAGCTCAAAACGAAGCGGAGGAATGTCCTTGCCCGGTCCGAAATCCAGCTCCAGCCCGACCGGTTCAAAGCTCCCCCGTCTGGATTGCTCGCCCAGAATGATAGAGGCCCGCCCCACAATGCTCTTCAACTTTCGGGAAATATAGCCGTAGCGCTTGGAACTGAGCAGGATTTCGCCCTGCAGCTTCGGTGCCAGACGGTCAACGGTCGCTTCTGCTTCCCGCAGACATTCCTCCGGACTCAGATCGCCCCAGCTTCGCTTCTGCTCCCGAAACCGGGAAGCCATATCGCTGAGCGCCGCATGAAAGAGCTGGCCAATATCAGGTGCCTGAAGCCGGTATGTCTGCCGCTCGGCAAGCTTCAAGCCGTGAGAAGCAAAATGGGAAAATGGACAAGCCACAAACCGCTCCATGCGGGAGACGCTTGAACGAATACGGCTGCCATACAGTCTGCGGCTCGTTTCGGCCTCTAGCTGGGCGGTCTCATTCCTATAGGAGAGCGAGGAGAGCTGCTGGTCCAGCTGGCTGCGCCAGGCCGGACTTCTCGCATACCAGTTATATACCTCCCACCAGAGCGGCGGGAGCGGCTCCCCGTGTTTCCAGTCCCGCAGCCGTGCGGTCAGGAAGGCAAGAGATCGCATCTCTCCTGCTACGAAGCCGGACTGCTCCTGCGATGACATTCCGCCATGCGGTCTTAACGGCAGCACGGCCTCCTTTAATGGGAACATGCCCTTGATATGCCGGATCAGCTCGGATGGCAGCAGGGTCTTTCCTTCCTGATCAGCAGATGGATAGCTGATCCACAGCTGCCGGCTGGCCGTTGTCAGCGCCGAGTAAATAACAAATCGCTCATCCAGCAGCCGGCGTGAAATATTGGGTGCAAGCTCCATCCCGGACGCCTCCAGCGTCACCCGCTCCTGCTCGGACAAAATACCGTCATCCTGGAACTGCGCCGGGATCACACCATCGTTCACACCCAGCAGAAACACATATTTGACATCTCCGGTCCGCGTCCGGTCCATCGTGCCCACGAGCACTTGATCTAAAGCCGGCGGCACGAGGGCCAGCTCCAGCTCCGACAGACCGGTATCCAGGATGCCGGCAAAGGCCTCGGCGCTAAATCTTTCGCCCCCCATCATCTCCACAATCTGATCCAGCACCTCCAGCACTGCGCTCCATACCTGGCGGTGCTCCCGGGCAGCTTCCGGCCTTCCCTCATTCAGTGCGGCGCGGCTCATCAGCTCCAGCTTCTCGGGAATCATGGCCTCCTCCAGCAGGCGGAATACCGCTGTACATTTGTCCTTCGCGGTGGCGCCCTGCTTCAGCCTCTTGTCAAAAGCTTGCAGCGGAACGGTAACGGCCAATCGGCACTGCTCAATGAGCTGCAGACCTTCCTCCCGGCGCGACCGTCCTTCATCCTCCAACGAAAGGCTCGGCATGCCTCGCCACGGCTTTCCGTCCGTCCACCGCGTGCCATGAATACCGCTGGCCAGAACGTGATTCTCCAGCCGGTCCATATCCTCGCGTGACAGGCTGCCATCCAAAGGCAGCAGCAAATCCGTCTTTATGCAGCGGAATACATCCTCGTACCGCCATCGCCGCACCGCAACCTCCAGCGAGGAACGGATAAACTCTACGAGCGGATGATGCAGCTCATTTCGCTTCTGATCCAGGAAATAAGGAATGCCGTAATCACGGAACAAGGGACCGATGAGAAATTGATAATCTCCCGGATTGCGGGTCAGAACAGCCATTTCCCGATAGCGGGCACCTTGCCGTGCAAGCCGGAGCATTTCCCGGAGCGCCCCTTCCACTTCGGCCCGGCGGTTCCCCGCAGCATAGAGCTTGATGCCCTCTGGCGGGCTGCTTCCGCTCCACTTTAGCCTGCGGTCAAAGCCCCGTTCCAGATGCGCCAGCGCGGGGCTGTCCTTGAAGCGGGGGAGATGCTCTGCGTCCAGCACCGTATGCTCCACGTCCAGCCCTGCCTCGCCCGCCGCTCCCCGCAGCTTGCTGTACGTTACCGCCGTGGGATGAAACAGATCCAGCTCATGAGGAGTCATTCCTTCCGGGTAAGGCTTGTCCAGCGTCAAAGCGATGGTCACCGAGCGGGCATGGTTCATCAGCTCCCGCAGTACAATATATTCCTGGGGAGTAAATCCGTTAAAGCCGTCAATCCACAGGTCCGCGTCCCGGATATAGGAGGATTTCCGGACACAGTCTGCAAGTGCAGCCAGCGTATCCTCATCGTCCTTGTACAGCGGAGCCATCTCTTGCTCGAAATCCCGATACACCGCCAAAATATCCTCCAGCTTGCGCCTTAGCAGCGGCGGGCTGGTACTTGTGGACGCCATCTGCTCCAGCTGCTCCTGCACACAGGAGGCATCTACGCAGTAGCGCTTCATCTCGGTATACAGCTGGCTGAGCTTGCCGACAAAGCCGAGCTGCTCCCCGGAGGCGCCGAACAGGTTGAGCTCATCCTTGCGCCTTTGGATAATTTTGTACAAGAGCATGCGCTTGCCCTCTTCACCGATAACCACTTTCGCCGCTCCACCGGTTTCCTGCATGACCCGATACGCCAGGCGGCGGAAGCTGAGCACCTGCGCCCGAAGTGAGCCCCGAACGCCCGGAGCAGTCACGAGCGCATGCTCTGCATCAAATGAGCCCTGCTCGGGCACGAGCAGAATCAAGGGGTTGCCCTGCGGAGCTTCAGCAAGGCGGCTGGCTATTTCCTCTCTCATCCGGGTGCTCTTGCCGCTCCCGGAACGGCCGATCAAAAAACGAACTGACACAGGCAAGCCTCCCATTCTATACTGTCTGTTTTCCTCGTAAAATACTGTCTATCATTATAGCATACATGCCTCTATCAAGAACATGTGTTTGGATAACACTGGCAGCTTTGAAATGATAGGAAGTCTAGGGGGACCGTATGCATAACAGTATCGCAAGGAAGCCCAAAAAGCCGGAAGGGACTGCTCCCTACCGGCCTGAACGCAGGTCTTATCTATGCATTGAAATTGCTGAGCAATTATACGTGACAGCGAGACTACTTGCTGCGAACCTCAAAGACGGCAAATTTCAGGTAATGCCCTTCCTCCACGCCGAGAATTTGCGGGTGGTCCTTGCCGGCGGCGCGCCATTCCACCAGACGCAGCTGCTTGCCCGCATCCTGCGCGGCTTCGTGGATCGTCTCCAGAAACAGCTCCGGCTTCATATGATAGGAGCAGCTTGCCGTCACCAGATAGCCTCCCTCGTTCACCAGCTTCATCCCGTGAAGATTGATATCCTTATAGCCGCGGCAGGCCCCTTTAACCGCTCCGCGCGTCTTGGCGAATGCAGGCGGGTCCAGAATGACCACATCCCACGTTCGTCCTCCCCCGGCCGTCAGCGGCTTCGAAGTATCCACCTTGCTTCCTTTTGCAGCCCGCTCATGGCGTTCCTCGGTCCCCTTTACCTGATTACGCAAGTATTGAAAGGCATCATCCACGACGAATTCCACGCGGTCCTCAAAGCCGTTCAACTCTACATTTTCACGGGCGCTCTGGATGGCATGCTCGGAAATATCAAGGCAGGTCACCTTCTTGGCCCCGTACTGACAAGCATTCAGCGTGAAGCTCCCGGTATGTGAGAAGCACTCCAGCACCGTTGCTCCGTCCCAATACGGAAACGTCACTTCTTTTCCACTTCTGTTTACGGGCACTAGCGTCTCTTGTCCATCTATGTCTCGACTCTGAAGCTGAATGCCGCTCCGCTCTCCCCAGCCTGTCATCAGCGGTGCGATCGAAGCCCGGTTCTCACGCTGATCGAAGAAATATCCCGTCTTCTGACCTTCCTCAATGTCGACCTTGATCTGAAGTCCGTTCTCCAGGACGGTGACATAACGCGGACATTCCCCGTACAATGCGCCCTTACGCTGCTCCAGCCCCTCCAGCTCCCGCACGGATACATCACTGCGCTCATAGATACCCTTTGGCTGCATAACCTCGATCAGTGCCTCTGTAATGGCTTCCCGGCAGCGATCCATTCCGAGTGTGAGCAGCTGTACCACCAGCACCTGATCAAAACGGTCCACAATAAGACCCGGCAGATAATCCGCCTCTCCATACACCAAGCGGTACGCATGATCTCCCTTCAGGAAGCGCTCCCGATGCTTCAGACAGTCCTTAAAGCGGGAAACGAAAAACTCCTTGTCCATAGCCTCCAGCGGCCGGTACGACAAGAGGCGTACGGTAATTTGGGAGCTCGGGTTGTAATACCCGCTACCTAGGAATCGTCCCTGGTGGTTCAGCACCTGTACGACGTCACCAGCGGACGGAGACCCTTCTACCGAGGCAATTTCACTTTTGAATATCCACGGATGTCCCTGCTCCAGCCTTTTTTTTCGATTACGATCCAAGATCACGCTTGGCATGCTTGACTCACTCCCTGATTTCCTGAATTCATAGTCATTCCTTGAGCTAGAAGACCGCACCGGACAAACCCTGCATGTCTCCCCGCCATTGTTCATATATTCTCAGTACTTACTCTATAAAAAAAGGAGAGCTCTCTGTTGCTTCATTCCCTGTGGTTCCCCATGCTGTATGGGCTCGCGCTGTTCTTGTTCGGCATGAAGGTGATGGAGGGCGCCTTGCAGCGCTGGGCCGGCCCGCGCCTTCACCAGTGGCTCCATTATGCCGCAGCCACGCCGCTCAAAGGCATGCTGACCAGCGCCGGGCTGACGGCTTTGCTGCAAAGCAGCACCGCTGTCACCGTGATTACGATTGGCTTCGCCAATGCCGGCCTGCTTGGTCAGGCCGGCATTCTCGGCATCATTCTCGGCACGAACATCGGCACAACGCTGACCACAGAGCTGATCAGCCTGAACATCGGTGCGGCTGCCTTCCCCCTGCTCCTGCTCTCCCTGCTCATTTGGGCAGGAAGCATCATCTGGAACGAGATGGTTCTATCACGCAGCTCTTCTCCCTGGCTCGGTCGCCTGGAGCAGCTGCAATTTCTGTGCCTGGCCGTTGCCGGCTTCGCCATGGTACTGCTTGGCATTACGGTTATGCAGTCCATCGGCAAGCCGCTTCAGGAGATGGGCGTCTTCGCCTGGTTTCTGGAGCAGGCAGAGCGAAGCAGCGGCTGGGGGATTCTGGCCGGCGCCATGCTGACTGCACTGATGCATAGCAGCGCCGCCGTTGTGGCCATGACCATGAGTCTTTGCCTCAGCGGGGCATTGCCGCCTGAGCTTGGTGTTGCCATGGTGCTCGGCTCCAATGTCGGCACCTGCGTGACCGCGATCCTAGCTGCAGCAGGAAGCACTCCGGCCGGCAGGTTCGTTGCCGGCTCTCATCTTGCCTTGAATATCGGGGGCGTTATACTGTTCGCTCCCTTGCTGCCCCTGCTGACACAGGTATCCGGTCAGCTTGCAGGCGACCCGGCGGGGCAGATTGCCCATGCCCAGACGATCTTCAACGTGGTCTGCTCCCTGCTCGCTCTGCCGCTTTGCTATCTTCCGGTCTGGAAGAAAGCAGCAGCCTCTTGACCTATACCTCGATGTTCAGAAGAGACAAAGCTCTCCGCAGAATAGGATCATTGTTCCTGTAGCCGTTGCTCTGCTGCCTGCTCCAGGCCTGCAGCGGCTCGTACCATTCCACACCGTTGATCTCTTCCAGCTGGGGCTTCAGCGCCCCTCCCGAAGCCTCTACCAAATAATAGTGGACTTCTTTATCCACCCGGCCATACTGGGGATGATTATACGTATAAGCAATAATATCGACCGGCGACACGATTCTCCCCGAAATTCCGGTTTCCTCCAAAATTTCGCGCAAAGCCGTCTCCTCTACGGTTTCTCCTGCTTCCATTTTGCCCTTGGGCAAAGATATTTTGCTGTAGCGGTCCTGAATAAGCTGAATTTGCAGATAGTCGTCTACCCGGCGATACACCACGCCTCCCGCAGAAATTTCCTTCCGGTTCATGTCTGATTCCTCCTTCATGTGCAACAAGGATTCCACTTCCTATTCGGAAATGAAATCCTTGTGATCAGGCTGTTGCTTACTAGGCTACAAGGCTGCTGCCAATCCGTTCTCGTGGACGCTGATCAGCTCACCTTGGCACTCATTAACACCGGCTTGAGTAATTTGAACCCGGCACAGTTTCCCTTCCAGCTCTGGTCCACCGTCGAACACGAGCTGCAGGTAATTGTCACTGTAGCCCTGCATCTTGCCGCCCGGTCCGCCCTTGTATTCACGCTCTGGAATCACCTCAACAATGCGGCCGACAAACTGCTCGGCATAGGCCAGCTGCAGCTGCTCGGACAGATCAATGAGCTCGTGGACTCGGGCGTTCTTCACCTCGTCCTCCACCTGATCCTCCATCCGCGCCGCCGGCGTACCGGTACGCTTGGAATACGGGAAGACGTGCATTTCCGAGAATCCGATCTCCTTCATGAGATTGTAGCCGTTGCGGAACATCTCATCTGTCTCGCCAGGGAAGCCGACAATAACATCGGTCGTAATAGCCAGCTCTGGCATCGCTTCGCGAATGAGCTTCATTTTGGTCAGGAACTCTTCGGTCGTGTACTTTCTCCGCATCCGTTTCAAGACGGTATCGTCTCCGGCCTGCAGCGGAATGTGCAGATGGCGGCACATTTTGGTGGAACGCTTCAGCACGTCCAGCACCGCATCGTCAATCTGGCTCGCTTCAATGGAGCTGATCCGGATGCGTTCCAGCCCGTCCACCTTGTCGAGATCCCACAGGAGGTCAGACAGGCGGTAGTTGTCGAGATCATCGCCGTAGCCGCCCGTATGAATGCCGGTCAATACAATCTCTTTATAGCCGGCATCCACCAGCTGCTTCGCCTGCTTAATAATGCTGTCCGCATCACGGCTGCGCGACAAGCCGCGGGACCATGGAATAATGCAGAACGTACAGAAGTTGTTGCACCCATCCTGGATTTTGAGGAACGCACGGGTCCGGTCAGCGAAGTCCGGCACATCCATCTCCTCAAACACCCGGGTCTTCATAATATTGCGCACGGCGTTGATCGGCTGGCGGGTCTGCTCGATTTCATGCACAAACTGCATGATCTTGTCGCGATCCTGGTTGCCGATGACAAGGTCTACACCAGGAATGTCGAGAATTTCAGCCGGCGAGGTCTGGGCATAGCAGCCCGTAACCGCGACAATGGCATCCGGATTGCGACGGACCGCCCGCCGGATCATTTGCCGGCTTTTCTTATCACCGGTATTCGTAACGTGGCAAGTATTGATCAAATAAACATCAGCGGTTTGTTCGAAGTCCACTTGCTCGTAGCCTTCATTTTTGAAAAGCTGCCAGATGGCTTCGGTATCGTAAAAATTGACTTTGCAACCCAACGTATAAAACGCTACGGATGGCATATTCAAACTCCCCCCATTTCTCCAAATTCATACAGCGCACAGGCCAATGCGGTCATCCCCGCGGTCTCCGTGCGTAAAATCCGCCGGCCAAGGCCAACGGTCGATGCTCTCGCCCCCTCGGCCTCCCGGCACTCCTCTTCCGTAAAGCCGCCCTCGGGACCGACCACGATCAGCAGGCTGACAGGCTCATCCCCGATCAGCCTCTGCTCTGCAAAAGGCCGGAGCACGTCCCGCAGCTGCAGGCCCTCCTCCTTCTCATAGCAGAAGCAGACCAGGCTGTAGCTGGAGAACGCTTGAAGCAGCTTCTTCCAGCCCACAGGCTGCTCTACTCCGGGAACCCTGTTCCGATGAGCCTGCTCCGCAGCCTCCTTCGCAATCTTGCCCCAGCGTTCCAGGCGCTTCTGCTCTTTCTTGGCATCGTATTGAACGATGGTCCGGCTGGACAGAAAAGGCAGAAATGACACGGCCCCGAGCTCGGTGCATTTCTGGATCACCAGCTCCATTTTGTCGCCTTTAGGCAGGCTCTGGGCAATGGTCACCTTCAGTCGAGGCTCGCGGGTCATCGCCAGCTCCTCTACTACCCTTGCTCTTACACCGTCCTGCTCCAGGCTCTCGATGGCAACGCGCGCTTCACGGGAAATCCCGTCACTGACAATCAGGACATCCCCCGGCTTGCCTCTCATCACTTTTGAAATATGTCTCGCATCCTCACCCGTAATCCATACCTGCTCTTGCTGGAACTGCGCGGGTGAAATGAAATATCGCTGCATCGTAAACCTACCTTTATGGATTCATATTCAGGTCCATTGCTTCAGGCCAAAACACCAAACTTCATCATACCTCTTTTGCCCCGTCATGACCAGTGAAATCTATGAGACTTTAGCCGCCGAACAACGCTGTAAACAGATTCAGGAAGAACACAGACAAGCTGTACGCTGTCTCATACATCGGGCGGATCGTGTAGTTTTGAAACCCGGGAATAAGAATAATTAATAAAAAGACCAGAATCGACCATTGCTCCACGCTTTGCAGCTTTGCTGCCACCCGCCGCGGAACAAGCTCTACCAGAATCCGGTATCCATCCAGCGGAGGAAGCGGAATCAGGTTAAACAGAAACAGAAAGAAATTCAGCACAATAAAGGTGTCAAAAAAGATATGAACCGCATCCACTGCCCGTTCATTGCTCATTGCATCAATGGCACCGAGCTGATACAGCGCTCCGTAGATCAAGCAGCCGGCGATGGCGAGCAGCAGATTGCTGAGCGGCCCTGCCGCCGATACGATGATGCTATCCCGGCGCGGGTTCGAGAAGTTCGCCCGGTTTACCGGAACCGGTCTGGCCCAGCCAAAGCCGGCAATCAGCAGCAGGAAGATGCCAAGAAAGTCGAAATGCACCGCCGGATTCAGCGTCACTCTCCCCAACAGCTTGGCGGTAGGGTCACCCAGTTTATTAGCGAAGTAAGCGTGAGAAAATTCATGCACCGTAAATGCAATGATCAGGGCAATCAGGAAAAAGGGCAGCCTTTCCAGCGGATAAAACAGCAGTTGATCGAGAAATTCCATCGCTACCTCTTCCTCGCTACGAACGCAACCCAGTCATCCTCGCGGTTCATATCCGCAATGTCAAACCCGGCCTGAATCAGCGCTTTCTCTACAATTTCAACCTTGTTCTTGTAAATTCCAGAGGCGATGTAGATCCCGCCCGGCTTCAGTGCTGCGTAGACATCGTCCACGAATAACAGAATCACCTCTGCCAAAATGTTCGCAACCACAACCTCCACCGGAGGCTTTACCGCAAAGCCCTCTGCCATTTCGCTGCGCTGAAGTACAGAGAGCAGATCGCTTTCGACGACCGTAATCTGGTCCTGCATTTTGTTCAGCTGCGAATTCTCCTTCGCGCTGGATACCGCAACAGGATCCAGATCCAGGGCCAGGACGTTCCTGGCGCCCAAATGCACAGCACCGATTGCCAGAATTCCGGAGCCAGTGCCCACGTCGATGACGGATTCTCCGCCTTGAATGACCTGCTCCAGTGTACGCAGGCACAGTGCGGTGGTCGGATGCGCTCCCGTTCCAAAGGCCATGCCGGGATCCAGCTCAATAATGCGCTCCTGCGGGGCTGGCGTATACTCTTCCCAGGTGGGCTTGATCACCAGGCGCTCTGACACAGCGATGGGCTTGAAATACTGCTTCCAGGCTGTAGCCCATTCATCCTCGTGGACGCTCCGGTGTTCAAAGGCCGCCGGCCCGGCATCAATACCGAACTGCGCCAGCTCATGGATCCGCGGCTCCAGCTCCTGCTGAACCGTTTCCAGACTGACGTCCTGTGAGAAATACCCTTTAATCACAGCTTGTCCTTCCGGGATATTATTAAACGGAATGACCTCATCATACCATTGCCCAAAGGTGGTATCCCGCTTGCGTTTGGTAACGGCAGACTCTTCAATCGAGACCCCTCCCGCTCCCGCTTCATGCATAAAATTCGAAATCATCTCCACGGCCTGCTCCGTGGTATGTATAGTCAATTCGTGCCACAGCATATTTAACAGAGTCCTCCTCATATTTACATAAATTATATTGTACTATATGAAGGACCCTGTGCACAAAGGCAGCTTTACCCGTATGAATCCATAAGCAGCAACAGCAAAAGGCTGCTCCGCCAGGAACAGCCTCTTGCTGTCGAAGACAATGGGTTGCTTTACTTCAAGCCGTGCTCGTGATGATCAAACATTTCTTTAACCTGGCGCTTGTCTGCTGCCTCACTTCGACGAATCGCTTCCACATCATCCCGGTCCGCTTCCAGCGCCGAAAACTCTACATCTTCATATTTTGCCGATTGCAATGCAATTCTTTTCTGTGTCTGGTCTGCGATTCTTCCCAGCTTGACCCTTCTCATCATGCCATGCCTCCTGTGCCTGGAATATAAGTGTGATTCTTGGTGATCCACAGCAGCTTTCCGCAGCTATACGTAGCCCCCGGCATCCTCAACGATTTTGAGTGCCTGATGATGGACGCCCTCATCGACCACAACTGTAAGTAAAATATCCCGGCCGCGAAGCCCATCCTGCTCGCCGGCGCTCATGCCGCTCTCGGAAGGTCCTGCTGCACCCAGGATGCCGGCAGACAAATTGCTCAGTGCCGCATCCGGGGTATACGCGTTCAGGCCGGACAGCCCGCCGCCGATCGCATTCGTCATGCCGCCCATCTCTTCACCGGGCTCCGTGCTGAACCGGTCGATTGACAGATCGGCGACACGCAGAGCGTGCAGCTTCGCCGCGGCTCCTTGGGCCTGTTCCGGGGTATTAAAGTACGCCAGAATGTTTTTTTCAGCCATGAGTATTCACCTGCTTGTTCTATGATTGTTCCTTTCTAGATTGTGTAAACGGGTCTTCAATTATTCGATGAGGAAGAGCATTTCTCTCCCTTGTTCAGCACCAAAAGAGCCGTTCCCTGCAGCCAGGCTGCCTTGGAAACGGCTCTTTACAAGATCAATGATAGGACTTTGACTTCCATCCCGGCCACTAAATGGCCTTAGTCCCCTCTAAACGCTCTCTTCACACGGTCAAAAAAAGACTGTTCATGCTCATGGGTCTGCTCCCCGTCAAGCGAAGCAAATTGACGCAGCAGCTCCTTCTGGTCGTCACTGAGCTTGCTTGGCGTTACGACCACGACCTTGACATGCTGATCGCCCTGGCCCATGCCGCGCAAACGCGGAACTCCCTTGCCCTTCAGGCGGAAATACGTGCCGGTCTGGGTTCCCGCTGGAATTTTCAGCTTGACTTTTTCCGTTAAGGTAGGGATTTCCATCTCGTCTCCCAGTGCCGCCTGCGCAAAGGTGAGCGGAATCTCGCAGTAGATGTCGTCGCCCTCACGCTCGAAGAAATCATGCGGCTTGACGCGGATTACGATGTACAGGTCTCCGGCAGGTCCGCCGCGCAAACCGCCCTCCCCTTCACCGCTCATCCGCAGCTGAGCGCCATCATCTACACCGGCCGGAATACGCACGTGAATCTTGCGCTGCTTCTTCAGCTTGCCGCTGCCGCTGCAGGTGCTGCATTTTTCCTTGATGATCTGGCCGCTGCCGCTACAGTTCGAGCAGGCACGGCGGTTCACCATCCGCCCGAACGGCGTATTCTGAACCACCTCCTGCTGACCCGAGCCATGACACACGCCGCAGGTCTGCGGCTTCGTACCCGGCTTCGCGCCAGAGCCATGACAGGTATCACAGGACTCGGTACGCGGAATGGTAATGTCGCTTTCTTTACCGAACACCGCTTCCTTGAATTCAACCGTCATCGTATATTGAAGATCATTCCCCCGCTGCGGAGCATTGGGATCACGACGGCCGTTACCGCCGAAGAACATATCGAATATATCTCCGAAGCCGCCAAAGTCGCCGGAGAAGCCGCCGCCGCCCATTCCCTGGTTCGGATCGATATGGCCGTATTGGTCATAGCGTGCGCGATGCTGATCATTGCTCAGCACGTCATACGCTTCTTTAACTTCCTTGAATTTGGTCTCGGCGTCATCTGCCTTGTTCACGTCCGGATGATACTGGCGCGCCAGCTTCCGGTATGCTTTCTTGATTTCATCCTCCGAGGCATCCTTCCCAACGCCAAGCACCTCGTAATAATCTCGCTTTTCAGCCACGGTTCCACCCCCACTCACGGTTTGTACTGCTGGACATAAGGAAAGTCAAAGTGCGGGACTCGCGCTTTGACTTTCCCAATAGACTCAATTGATCCAGCTTACCCTTTGTTCTTGTCTTCGTCAACAACCTCGTAGTCGGCATCAACAACATGATCCTTCTTCGCAGATCCGGCTCCTTCTTCACCTGGTGCCGCATTGCCCTGCTCCTGAGCTGCCTGCTCATACAGCTTCACGGACAGCTGCTGTACAATTTGAGTCAGCTCCTCGGAAGCAGCATTAATTTCTTCCAGATTGTCGGATTCCAGTGCCTTCTTCACTTTCTCCTTCGCCTCATTGGCTTTGTCAATCTCGGAAGCATCGACCTTGTCTCCAAGATCCTTCAGTGTCTTCTCGGTAGTATATACGAGCTGATCCGCACTATTGCGGGCTTCAACAAGCTCTTTACGCTTCTTGTCTTCCTCCGCATGGAGTTCAGCGTCCTTCATCATTTTCTCCACTTCCTCATCGCTCAGGCCGCTGGAGGAAGTAATCGTGATCTTCTGGCTCTTGCCGGTGCCTTTGTCAGTGGCAGACACGTTTACAATCCCGTTGGCATCAATATCGAAGCTAACCTCGATTTGCGGTACGCCGCGCGGAGCCGGAGGAATATCACCCAGCATGAAGCGTCCCAGCGTCTTGTTGCCCGCTGCCATTTCCCGCTCACCCTGCAGGACGTGAATCTCAACGCTAGGCTGATTATCAGCATAGGTGGAGAACACTTGGGATTTGCTTGTTGGGATGGTCGTGTTGCGCTCGATCATTTTGGTAAATACGCCGCCGGCTGTTTCGATGCCGAGGGACAATGGCGTTACGTCGAGCAGAACCACGTCTTTCACGTCGCCAGTCAGTACGCCAGCCTGTACGGCAGCACCCAGGGCTACAACCTCGTCCGGATTCACGCCTTTGTGAGGCTCTTGACCCGTCAGCTTCTTGATCGCTTCCTGCACAGCCGGGATCCGTGTAGATCCGCCGACAAGCACGACCTTATTGATGTCACTTGCGCTCAATCCGGCATCGCTCAGCGCCTGGCGTGTAGGTCCCAGGGTACGCTCTACGAGAGAAGCGGACAGCTCTTCAAATTTGGCACGAGTCAGGTTGATCTCCAAGTGCTGCGGTACCCCGTCAGCTACCGTAATGAACGGAAGGGAGATTGTCGTGGTCAGGACACCGGACAGCTCTTTCTTCGCCTTCTCGGCCGCATCCTTCAGACGCTGTACAGCCGCTTTGTCCTTGCTCAGATCAATGCCTTGCTCTTTCTTGAATTCAGCTACGAGGTAGTCAATGATCACCTGGTCGAAATCGTCACCGCCGAGCTGGTTGTCCCCGCTGGTCGCTTTAACTTCGAAGAAGCCGTCGCCAAGCTCCAGGATCGAGACGTCAAAAGTACCGCCGCCCAGGTCATAGACGAGAATCGTCTGGTCTTCTGATTTCTCCATACCGTAAGCCAAAGCTGCTGCTGTCGGCTCGTTGACAATACGCAGCACTTCCAGGCCTGCGATCTTGCCGGCATCCTTCGTAGCCTGACGCTGGCTGTCATTAAAGTATGCAGGAACTGTAATAACGGCTTGAGTCACCGTTTGACCCAGGTAGGCTTCTGCATCGGACTTCAGCTTCTGCAGGATAATTGCAGAGATCTCCTGAGGCGTAAATTCCTTGCCGTCAATGCTTTCCTTGTGGTTTGTACCCATATGGCGCTTGATCGAAATGATCGTGCGATCCGGATTCGTGATTGCCTGGCGCTTCGCAGTGTCTCCGACGATGCGCTCTCCGTCTTTTTTGAAGCCTACAACGGAAGGTGTTGTACGCGCACCCTCAGGGTTAGGAATAACAACGGCTTCGCCGCCCTCCATTACTGCTACGCAGGAGTTAGTGGTACCCAGGTCAATTCCGATAACTTTACTCATGTAAAAAATCCTCCTTATCATTTGGCGCACATTGGTGTGCGGATGTTCTATGTGTTTTGTATGGATACAACCGGCGGGTCTGGCAAGTCTGTTCTAGCCGCTGACCTTAACCATCGCCGGGCGGAGCACCTTGTCTTTCAGCATGTAACCCTTTTGAATCTCTTCGACAACGACACCCTCTTCATGCTCCTCGCTCTCCACCTGCATAATCGCTTGATGGAATTCAGGATTAAATGGCTGTCCGACACTGTTCATCGGCTGCAGCCCTTCTGCATTCAGAATGCCCTCCAGCTGGCGGAAAATCATATTGACGCCCTTAACCAGAGAATCCGATTCCGGATCGACCGTGGAAGCCGCCATCGCCCGCTCGAAGTTGTCAATGACCGGCAGCAGCTCTGTAATCAGCTTGGAGGAAGCATATTTGGCCAGCTCCTCCTTCTCCTTCTGGGTTCTTCTGCGGAAGTTGTCAAAATCCGCTTGGGTTCGAAGCACCCGCTGCTGCTGCTCTGACAGCTCGGCCTTCAGCTGCTCGATTTCCTGCTGCCGAGGGTCCTTCGCCTCTTCTGCCCCAGCCTGTTCTACCTGCGGCTCTGCGCCCTCTTGAGCTTCCGCATGTAATGTGTCTCCCTGCTGGGCAGGCTCTTCCTGCATGGTTTCTTCTTGAACGTTTATTTCCTGATCCTTATTCAAGATGAACTCCACCTCCTTATTATATTCACATTGCTAATATGGTTCGTTATCACTGCCTGCTGCATCCCGCATCTTAATCACATGGTGAATGCGCAGCACGGCGGCCGCCACTTCTCCAGCAGCGCGCAGGCCATGGAGCTTTACCGGGGCAGGATCGAGAATACCGAGCTCTTCATAATGAATGACCGCTCCGGTATCACAATCCATTCCCATGGCATCACATCCGCTGTTGATCTGGGCGGCCCTTACCTCCTCCATCTTCTCCAGCGGATTATAACCTGCATTGAGGAGAATCTGGGACATCGGCTTTCGCAAAGCCGCAGAGACCGCCTCAATGCCGAATGCCTCCATCCCCTTCTGAGTTTCGCGGCAGCGCTCCAGCTCATAAGAGACCGCGAGCTCGCTTGTCCCTCCGCCCGGCAGAACACCGCCTCGCACAGCAGCCTGCAGTGCGGAAGCCGCATCACCGGCGATCCGCGCAGCTTCGCCGACGACCTCGGAGGTGCTGGCACCGACAATCACTGTCACCGCCTTGCTGCCGTTCTGCCCGGCATTGGCATGAATGCGGACACGCGCCAGAGATTCGTCATAAGAGACGAGCGGCGTGCTGCCCAGCACCGGCATCAGCATCTGCGCTTCCTTGTGCAGTGCAGCCCTGCGGATCGGAACTGCACCGGTCATGCTGCATACCTGCTTCAGGTCAGCGCGGGATACTCTCGGCACGACCATGATTCCATGGTCCAGGCAGAACTGCTCTGCGTCCGGATGAATGCCCTTCTCCAGCACAATCAGCTTGACAGACATATCACGTAAACGCTCCAGATCGGAGGCAAATACCTGTTTCAGATCCATGTACCGGGCAAAGCCGGCTTCGGTCGTCATCACCTCTTCATCCAGCTGGTCCGGCTCCAGTGCATCCATCAGCACCAGCACCTTCGCATCCTTATAGGAGAGGTGATCCCTTGTCATCAGGGGCTTCTGCCGGAGCAGCATCCCTTCAAACACCTCATGCTCGGCATTCTCGAGCGCTGTGATGTCGTCTGCAAGATGATAGTAAGGATCGCGGAGACGCTCCATTCCAGATTTACGGGCAGCTTCCATAATGAGCTGAACAATATCCTGCCGCTCTCGGCCAGCTACATAGACGGTCCGGGCAAGCAGCGGATCTTCCAGGCCTTCAATGCTGCGGATCCGTTCAGACAGCAGCTTCAGCGCCATCTCAATGCCCTGCCGGATGCCTTCTACCACTTTGGAGGCAGGAACGCCCTTTATGATTCGGGCGACCCCCTCCTGCACCAGCGCGCCGGCCAGGACGGTAGCCGTTGTGGTTCCGTCGCCAATCTTCTCCTGCTGGGCTCTTGCAACCTGGATCAGCAGCCGGGCTGCCGGATGACTCACATCCATCTTATCCAGTATAGTCACGCCATCGTTCGTTATAACGACTTCGCCGCGCGGCCCGACCAGCATCACATCAAGCCCCTTTGGACCCAGGGTCCCCTCCACCGCGGAGGTGACAGCCCTGATTGCATTACTGTTATTTATCAGCGTCGAATGCCGGTCATCACCGTCTCCGGGAGACTGATTAGCTTGGCTCACAGCGTTACACTCCCCTTACTTGTACCAATGGGTTAACAGCCGGGTCATATCCCCGGACAACACATTCAAGATGCCCATCACGCGGGCGTATTCCATTCGGGTCGGACCCAAAATCCCGATCGTGCCAATGGCCTTGCCGTCAGCGGAATAGGTTGCTGTAATCAGGCTGCAGCTTTCGAACGCTACATGATTGTTCTCTGTGCCAATCCGAACCTGGAGGCCCGTCTCGCCGGAGGCCGGCGCCATCATCTTCATGAGCGTCGGTGTCTGCTCCAGCAGCTCAAAAATGGTTCTCACCTTGTCTACATCCCGGAATTCCGGCTGGCTCAGCATGTTCGTCGTTCCGCTGAGATATACCTTGTGCTCCTGCTCTCCGTTGCTCAGCGCAATGTCCAGCATCTTCATGAGCTCTTCGTAATGATCAATATGCCGCTGCATCTCCTGACCAATTTCTGTATACAGCCGGGACTTGAGCTTGTAGAGCGGAACGTGGGACAGCTTGCTGTTCAAGAGATTCACCACCTGCTCCATATCCGAGAGGGACACGCCAGGCGGAATACTAACCGTCTTGTTCTCCACATGGCCCGTGCTGGTCACAATAATTGCGACAGCGGTATCCTCATTCAGCGGCAGCAGCTGGAAATGGCGCAGAGACGTATGAAAAACTTCCGGTCCCAGCAGGATGGAAGTGTAGTTCGTCATTTGGGACAAAATCCCCGCTGCATGCTGGATCATTTGCTCCATAGCATTCAGCTTCTCAGCGAAAAAGGCTTTCATTACCTTCAGCTCGGAAGGCTGGAGTGAAAACGACGATGTCAAATGATCCACATAATAGCGGTAGCCCTTATGCGAAGGAATGCGGCCTGCTGAGGTATGGGGCTGTTCCAGAAAGCCAAGCTCCTCCAGATCAGCCATTTCATTGCGGATGGTCGCCGGGCTGTAGCCCACGTCACCGCGCTTGGAAATGCTTCGGGAGCCAACCGGCTCGGCCGAGCGGATATAGTCATCGACGATCGCGCTTAATATCATTCGCTGCCGATCTGTTAACATCATGTTCCCTCCTTGCTGACTGAGACTTGATCTTGTCGTTAGCACTCATTAGCTTCGAGTGCTAACCGATATAACAAAAATACCAAACCAACCGGAGCATTGTCAAGTCAGATCCTCAATCCAAAATGCTTATTTTATCCCCCTGCCGGAGGCGTTCTGGAACGAGATAAGGGCTGCCTGGAGACCTTGTCTCCAAACAGCCCCTAACCGCATTCTTGCTCTGAAGCCTTACATGACTTGCTGCATTAATTCAGTACTTTCAAGACTGCAATTTCGTCACAGGCATGCTGCTTGCTGCAATGGATGCAGTCCGTCCATACCTTTTCGGGAAAAATTTCTTTATCAACAATGGAAAATCCATTCTTCAGGAAAAATGATACCTCATAGGTTAACGCCATCACCTTGGGAAGCTCGCGTTCCCGAGCCTCTTCAATCAGCCGGTCCACAAGCATGGATCCGATTCCCTGACCTTTATGGCCCTCGGAAATGCCTAGCGAACGAATCTCGACCAGATCGCTGCCCAGCTGGCATAATGAACCGCAGCCGATCACATGGCCCTGTGACTCAGCGACTACAAATTCATGAATTTGTCGTTCCAGCACTTTTCTCGACCGGGGAAGCATGATGCCTCTCTCGGCGTAACCCTGAATCATCTGATACAGCGGCTCCACATCTTCTAATGTGGCTTTTCTGCATACGGCTGACATTCTACCGTCTCTCCTTTACGCGCTCCGTCATATATGTATGAATAAATATACAACAGGACGTATACAAGTTCAATAGATTAATTCCCGGTTATACTGCCGATAAATTCGCCAAAAACATCGTTTCCGAACAAGATCCCCTTCTGACTCAGCTTATAGCCTTCATGACTCTTATCCAGCAAGCCTGCATGAACCAGCTTGTTCAGCGGACGCGCAAACACCTCTTCGAGGGTCATGCCGAACTGCTCCTGGAACCGGCTTGCAGAAATTCCATCCAGTACACGCAGGCCTACCATTAGAAAGTCCTCCATCGCCTCCTCCTGGGGAATATCCAGCGTGCTCAGATGCGGCAGCCCTTGCTGCACCGCCTCAATATAAGGGTTTACCCCCTTTACATTAATGTGACGCCGGCGCCCGATGTAACCGTGGGCTCCAGCACCCAGGCCGTAGTAATTCTCATTTCGCCAATACGCCATATTATGCCGGCTTTCAAAGCCCGGTTTCGAAAAATTACTAATTTCGTATTGCTTGTATCCCGCTTCAGCCATCCGGTTCATGAGCAACAGGTACATGTTCAGCTCATCCTCCTCGTCCGGAAGCGGCAGCTGGTTTTTTTGGTACATGGTATGAAAGAGCGTATTCTCCTCCACCTTCAGACTGTAAATGGAGTAATGCGGCAGGCCCAGAGCAAGCGCCTTGCTCACGCTTTCCGAGAGCATCTCTACCGTTTGATTCGGCAGGCCGAACATCAGGTCAATGGACATATTGTGAAAGCCCGCTGCCCGCGCATTTTCGAGGCTTCGATAGACGTCGTCTGTATTATGGATCCGGCCGATGCCGCTCAACAGCTCATTTTGAAACGCCTGCACTCCGAAGCTCACCCGGTTCACGCCGCCCTCCCGCATCACCGACAGCTTCTCAAGATCTGTTGTGCCGGGATTGGCTTCCATGGAAAATTCAATATGCTCGTCCCACTCCGGAAAATGCTTCTTCACCGATTTCAAAAAAAAGCCCATTTCATCCGGCTTCAGCACGGTCGGCGTGCCTCCCCCTACAAAAATACTTTTGATGACGCCGGGCGGATGAGCCTTCACCGTCATTTCCATTTCTTTGTCCAGTGCCCGTAAATAATCCATCACCGGCTGGTCCTTTAGAACGTAAGAATTAAAGTCACAGTAAAAGCATTTATTCGTGCAAAACGGAATGTGAATATACACGACCTCAGTGAGAGGCCCCTGTTTCCGTTGAATGTTACTCATCGTAGTTATTACCTCCCTGGCGGCACGCAGTCCGCGGCTGTGCTTGCTTATCTCCAGCGTGAGTCACGCAGTTCTATTCATAGAACGAAAAAGAAAGCCGTATACTATCGGCTTTCCCTCTCGCTCTTGCATCATCGGTTTAGTTATCGTCAATCTTCAGCACCGCCATAAAGGCCTCCTGAGGCACCTCGACGCTGCCGACCTGCTTCATGCGTTTCTTGCCTTCCTTCTGCTTCTCCAGCAGCTTTCTCTTCCGGGAAATATCACCGCCATAGCACTTGGCAAGGACGTTCTTGCGCATCGCCTTTACGGTCTCCCGGGCTACAACCTTCGTCCCGACAGAAGCCTGAATCGGCACCTCGAACATCTGGCGCGGAATCAGCTCCCGCAGCTTCTCACAGATCAACCGGCCGCGGTGGTAGGCGCGGTCGCGGTGTACGATGAAGGACAACGCATCCACCTGCTCGCCATTCAGCAAAATATCCATTTTGACAAGGTTGGAGGTGCGGTAGCCTGACAATTCATAATCAAAGGACGCATAGCCCTTCGTGCTGGATTTCAGCTGGTCAAAGAAATCATAAACAATTTCAGACAGCGGAATTTGGTAGGTAATGGTTACCCGGGTCGTATCCAGATATTCCATATTCACGAATTCACCGCGCTTGCCCTGACACAGCTCCATAATGGCGCCTACATAATCATTGGGCACAATAATCGCCGCTTTGACATAAGGCTCCTCTACAAAATCAATCTTGCCAATCTCCGGATAGTGAGACGGGTTATCAATCTGCATCTGCTCACCGTTAGTCAGTGTAATACGGTAAATTACGCTCGGTGCAGTGGTAATGAGCGGAATATTGAATTCCCGCTCGATCCGCTCCTGGATGATCTCCATATGGAGCAGACCCAGGAAGCCGCAGCGGAAGCCGAAGCCCAGTGCGCTCGACGTCTCCGGCTCAAAGCTCAGTGACGCATCATTCAGCTGCAGCTTCTCCAGCGCCTCACGCAGATCGTTATAATCGGAGGTCTCGATCGGATACAGTCCGCAGAATACCATCGGATTAATCTTTCGGTAGCCGGGAAGCGGCTGAACAGTCGGTCGTTTGGCGTCGGTGACCGTGTCGCCGACACGGGTGTCGCCAACAGACTTAATGCCCGCCACGATAAATCCAACGTCTCCCACATTCAGCTCGTCCACAATGGACATGCGGGGCTTAAACGCGCCTACCTCAATAACCTCAAAGGTCTTCCCGGTCGCCATCATCTTGATCTTGGAGCCGGATTTGATGCTGCCGTCAATGACGCGCACGTACACAATGACCCCCTTGTAAGGGTCATAGTGCGAGTCAAAGATTAACGCTTTCAAGGGCTCGCTGGCATCGCCCGCCGGTGCCGGAACCTTCTGGACCACCTGCTCCAGAATTTCCTTGATGCCGATGCCTGCCTTCGCAGAAGCCAATACGGCGTCGCTGGCATCGAGGCCGATGACGTCCTCAACTTCCTGCTTCACCCGCTCCGGGTCCGCGCTGGGCAGGTCGATCTTGTTGATCACCGGCAAAATTTCGAGATTGTTATCCAGCGCCAGGTATACGTTCGCCAGCGTCTGTGCCTCGATGCCTTGAGCCGCGTCCACCACCAGCAGTGCTCCCTCGCAAGCCGCGAGGCTGCGGGAGACTTCATAGGTGAAGTCGACGTGTCCCGGGGTGTCGATGAGATTCAGGATATATTCCTCACCGTCATCACCCCGGTAATTCAGGCGTACGGCCTGCAGCTTGATCGTAATGCCGCGCTCGCGCTCCAGATCCATCTGATCCAGAACCTGCTCCTGCATTTCCCGGGAGGAAAGTGCGCCGGTAAATTCCAAAATCCGGTCGGCCAGCGTTGATTTTCCATGGTCTATATGTGCAATGATACAAAAATTACGAATTTTTCGTTGTCTTGCTACTACGTCTGTCATGCCTTACCCCCAACAACCACAGATGTTTGAATCAACTTATTATAACAGTTGAAGGGGTGCTCAGCAATGCTGTGTCATCTTCATTTTCAATCAGTGATGGATCCGAACAAAGAGACGACCCACCGAATGCTCTGATTGGAGAGCCGCTGCAGAAGTCCTCCAGTTTTGTCGGCCAGCACATCTGCAGGCGGACTGGAAGCTTCCGGAAGCAGGATGTCACGCGGCACCGGCTCAAATTTCGGCCTCGCCGGCTCGGGTGCTTTGCCGTAGCCGGCCTCTTGTTCCGGCCCAGCGATGTTTCCCTGCAGGCTTGGTGCCGGCTGCTCGACCGCCGGATATCCCTGCATCTGCGCCGGCAGACCCGCCGCCGTATCCTGCACGGCTCTGCCCTCACCTCCAAGCTGCAATCCGATCAATATGCCGACTCCCGCCCAGAGCAGGAACGCAGCCAGCTTTTTTCCTGATTTCGACAATGCTGCTCAGCTCCTTCCTCATGGTATACATCTGCTTGGCCACGCTCTTCCTTATGGCTGCTTGGCGCTGCCATCCTTTGAGGCGTTTACCTTCTCAGCCTGCTGCTCTTCCCAAATGACCTCGGCCAGCATATCAGCCAGTACCTCGGACGTGCGCTGCAGCTCTTCTTTCGTATTATCAATCCCGCCGATCTCTACCAGAATGCTGTTCGGTGAGAGAGACTGGTTGTACTCCCCGTTGCCCTGATCTGCGGATTTTCCCCAGATGCCTCGTGAAATTCCCGGATAGCTTTTCTCCAGCTTTTGATTGATCCGGTTCGCGAGCTCTTCATTTTTGCGCCAGTTTTGATTGCCATGACCGATGATAAAATAAACCTGTGCGTAGCTGACACCATTAATTTTTGTCGTCGTTTTGCCGTGACGCTGGGAGTCGCGGTGAATATCTATCAGATACGTAAGCTCCTCATTCTCCGCCATAGCTGTCTTGACCGTCTGCCTGGAGTATTTATAGGAATAATTCCAGTTATAATCCGGCACCGTGCTCTGATAATCGCTTTGATCGTGCACCGTCCCGATGCCTTTGGATTCCAGCCGCTTGGCTACCATACTGCCTACCAGCATGATGTTTTTGGACGGAGAGGTCGAGCCAGGATTGCTGCTCTGCTTGGATAATAGCGGATTGAACGCCTCCTGGGGGTGGGAATGGTAGATCAGCACCGTTTTCTTCAGCTCCTGGGGAGGCGCTTTGGGATCCTGCGGTGATGGAGATGGCGAGGAGCCTCCGCTGTTTTGGCCTTCCCCTGCAGAGCCGCTGCCTTCGGCAGGCTTGTCCGGGGTTTCGTTGGCGTCAGGGTCGCCGGAATTTCCAGGGCTGCTGCCTGGGCTTTCTTCAGGAAGCTTCTCCGACTCCAGCACCTCGGGCCGGTAATCAGCCGGGGCCTCTCCCTGTTCATTGCCAGAGCCGCTTCGCAAGGGAACCGGCTGGTTGCTCTTCATCCCCGGAATTTCACTCGCGATCAGGCTCTTGGGATCCCGCGGATTCACATTCGTCAGAAATTCAAATACAAACGGCGCCACCTTCTCGCTGGAGAGCGCTGAAGCTTCCTGCTCCAGTGCAAGCTGTGGCATCTCCATCCCGATCATATCCATGAAGAAGCGGCTGGAGAGGGAAGCGGCAAGTCCCTTCATCGTCGATACCGGTGAAGTATTCAGGCCCTTCTCAGCCATACCTCCGAGACCTAGCAGCAGGAAAAATAGCAGCGAGCCCAGCATTAGCAGCGCCAGCGTCCGGCCCATGCTCAAGCCTTCCATCAATCTTCTCTTTAATCGGGCCATATTCCAGATTCGGAATTTACGGTTGTTCATCCTATTGCCTCCTCTGTCATCCGCGGAAGAGCCGGTCCCGCCAGCCTGTCCGCCCTTCTCTTATACTCCCAATCTATGAGAGCCGCGGATTCGATAGAACCGGAAGACAATCATATTCTTCTATGTTTTAATAGAACACCAAAAAACCGCCTTCACCCTGCCTGTTCGGCAGCATAAAGGCGGTCTCTATTTAAATTAAGAACAACTTAGTGGGTATACGCCCCGGCATTGCCCGGATCCACCGCTTCATGAAGCGCCGCATTGAGACCCGTTGCTACAATATTGGCAATATCCTCAATGAATTCATCAATTTCCTTCGGCGTTACAATCAGATCATGACCCAGCGGCTCCAGCACCTCTTTCACGAGCGCCAGCCGCTCCTGCTCCGGAATGTCATGCAGCATCCCCATAATATGACCGCTTTGCTTCGTTTCCTGGGCAAAATGGGATTTCATCATCTCAATCGCATTATTAACGATGGTAGAGGCATAGCACACCGTTGGTACGCCGATCGCGATGCAGGGCACCCCCAGAATTTCCTTCGTGAGCCCGCGCCGCTTGTTACCGATGCCCGAGCCGGGATGAATGCCGATGTCCGCAATCTGTATCGTGGTATTGACTCTCTCCAGCGAACGGGAGGCCAGTGCGTCTATGGCAACGATCGCATCCGGACGCGTCCGCTCCACGATGCCCTGAACAATTTCGCTGGATTCAATGCCAGTCAAGCCGAGCACGCCCGGTGCGATCGCACTGATCTGGCGGTATCCCGGTGCGACCCGGTCTGGCATCAGCTCGAAATAATGTCGCGTGACCATTACATTTTCCACAACGAGAGGACCTAGAGAGTCCGGGGTTACATTCCAGTTCCCCAAGCCCACAATGAGCACCGAGGATTTGGGGCCAAGACCAATATGCTGCATAAACTGCTCAAACTCTCTGGCGAACACAGCCGCCACCTGCTCCTGCAGCCCGGTATCTCCCTTGCGGAGCTCCGGTACCTCCAGCGTAATATAATGTCCCTTCACACGTCCGATACGCTCTGCTCCCGCTTCATTCTGAACATCCAGCCGGGTGATGCGAATGCCATCCTCCTGCTGGATATTCTCTACGACTCCCGGTATTTGCACAGGCTCCTGACCTGCTAGCATTTCCCTTGATTCTACGGCAAGATCGGTCCTGACTGAATACCGCTGCAAATCAAGCTCCATCTCTGAATCACTCTCCTCTTTTTATTGAGGCTAGTGTGCGGGAGTTCCGTCCAGATTATGCGTGACTCCCTGTTTTTGAAAGTCGTAACTTCTGCTCGTACATCCTATTGCTTTTTGTACCCCCCCGTGCTAAACTATTTTAAGTTGTGAACCATTTCGCGCTATTGAAATGCCTTACAGGAGGTGAATGTAATGCCAAACATTAAATCCGCGGTTAAACGCGTTAAGACAACTGAGAAACGCAACGCTCTCAACGTATCCCAGAAATCCGCTCTGCGCACAGCTGTTAAGAATGCTGACGTGGCGCTGGCCGGTACGGAGGTTGAAGCTGCGAAAGCTGCTTTCCAAGCCGCTTCCCAGAAGCTGGATAAAGCTGTTACTAAGGGTCTGATTCACAAAAATGCGGCGAACCGCAAAAAGTCCCGTCTGGCTAAAAGACTGAACGCACTTTCTTCCCAAGCGTAAGAATGCGATTCATTTATACGTAAATGAAAAACCCTGACAAGCCCTCGGCTGATCAGGGTTTTTAGTATGCTTGCATTCCGGCGTGACTCGCCTCTGGTGTCCACTGTGGACTCAGGCACCCAGCCGCAGCAGAAACAGCTCCAGCCCCAGCACCTTATCCATGGCTCCGGATTTCATCTTGTAGTCCAGCTCTCCCAGCTCGTTTAAAATACTCTCCAGCCTGGCGGTCTGAAACTTGCGGGCCTGCTCACCGGCAATCTTAACGGCATAGGGATGCAGACCAAGCTGGGATGCGATTTGCTGCTGGGAATAGCTTTGCCTCGACAAGGTCTTCACCTGCAGAATAATCCGAAACTGTCTCGTAATGAGTGCAGCAATCTTAATGGGCTCCTCCCGCTGCTTCAACAGCTCGTAAAAGATCGAAAGCGCCTGATTCAGCCGCAGATTCGCAATATCCTCCACGAGAGCAAATACACTTTGCTCTGTGCTGCGGGCCACCAGCTGATGAACGACAGCGCCGGTGATGACGCCTCCCCGGCCGGCAAACAGACACAGCTTGTCCACTTCACCGGCGAGCGTCTGAAGGCCGGTGCCTGCATTTCGGACCAGCATCTCCGCAGCGCCGGACTCAAAGCGGCATTCCTCCTTGGCCGCCTGCTTCTCAATCCATTTCAGCAGATCCTCACCGCCAAGCGGCGTAAAGGCGAGCGCCGTGCCTGACTTTTTCACCGCCTTGACGATTTTCTTGCGTTCATCCAGCTTTTCCTGCGGCACCAGAAACACAATAACACTGTACTCCGCAGGAGCATCCAGATACGACAGCAGCGTTTCCGGGCGATGCTCGACCTTGGCGCTTTCTTTCCCCGCGGTAAACAGCGACGCATCCCTCACGATGATCAGCTTCCGCGGCACCATAAACGGCACCGTCTCCGCTTCCTCGACTACCGCCTGAATCGGGGATTCTCCCAGATCCATATGAATAAGCGCAAAATCCCGGTCCTCTTTATTCACCAGCTGCGCTTCCAGAAATGATAGAAACTCATTCATTTGATATTTCTCACTGCCATACAGCAGATAGACGGGAGAAACCTCCCCCTGCTTGACGGCTTTAGCCGCCGCTTTGGCATCCACCTTGCAATCCACCCCTTTTTGTTCTGTGTACACTATACCAGAAAAGACAGAGGCCGCAAAGGAGCCCTGCGCCTTCATGGCACAGAGCTCCTTTGTCCCAGACACATCTATATAAACGAACAGCGAGGCGTGCTCTAGAAACCGCCCGCTGTCGGTCATACGACGAGGTGAGATTGTACATTTGCTTTAATATATTCTATTCCGAGTCTCGTAAAATGTGCATACTTTTGAAAAAAAAGCTTCCGTGATACGGAGTAATACGGATTGTTACGGCGTTCCCCTCTGTCCCTCACGCTGAGAAGGCTTCTCTGCCGGTGCCTTGGTTTCCGGTGCCGTTTCAGGTTCAGGCCTCGGCTCTTTAACAGCCGGGAGACTGTCGAGCGAGAACACTCGCTTTTTCTCGGTCCCCTCCGCCGTAATATAGTACACAAAGGATTTTCCGTCCTCAGACCATTGTCCACTAATCCATTCCCCCGGTACAATCAGCTCCTGCACCTTGACCGGAGCCGACTCGGCACCCGCTGCCGGAACACTGTATATGACCAAGCGGTCTCCTTCCAGCAGCACCCGGTACCTTCCATCCGGTGACAGCCATTGCACCGGCATCATACTAATGCCGTATTTTGGGTTCCCGGGCGGGACCATCTCCTCCGCGATCATATCCTCTTCTACCGGAGGCCGCGGCTCCTCATCCATGGGTCCCAGCATTTCGCGCTCCTGTGGCGGGGCCGTTTCGGATAAGGACTGATCTGAAAGTCCCTGCGATAAAGCGGGGTCCTCTGGCATGTCTTGCTCCTCTGGACTGCTAGGCGGACCGCTCTCTGCAGAGCCGGAGCTGCCGCTTCCCTCAGGGCTGGACGCTTGGGAGTCTGCTGCCGGCGGCTGGCTATTAGCCCCGGCTCCGTTCCCTGCGGAGCCCGTACGTTCTGCATCCATCGGCGGCTGGCTCTGCAGCTCACGCTGGGATTCACTCTGCTGCGGAAGCTCTTCCTGAGCAGGGCTCTCGCCAGGATCCTCATCAGACTTCAGCTTCTGAGAGAACAGCTCAGCTTCCATCGCAGGAGCCTCCGTCCCGCCCTCTTCGGGGCTGTTCTGATTCTCAGTCGGCATACTTCCAGAGCTCTCACTAACCGCCTCCGGCACGCTTGAAGCGTAAGGAATGTCTGCATCTGAAAGCTGCTTCGGCTCATAGCTCAGCACCGACGCCGTAAGTACGAGCAGAGCTGCTGCCGCTCCGACAGCGGTACGGCCTGCCATGGAGCTCCACCAGGAGCTCCGAGCTGCACGGCGAGGCGGCTGAAGCACCTCTGCCGGCTTTCCGGCCGCTTCGGCGAGCCTGTGATCTCTTGCTTGATCTATTGCATCCAGCTGAGGCAGTATGGAATCCACCAGACTGAACGGAGGCGTGACCGCAGGCAAATCCTCAAGCTCGCGGGATAGCAGCTTCAGCATCTGAAACTCCTCCGCACAGCCGGGACAGACCGCGATATGACGGTATAGTGCTGCCGTCTCCTCCGGTGTCAGATCCTGGTCGAGATGGCGCTGCATGTCTTCCCTCACCTGCTGGCAATTCATCCTGATACACCACCTTTCTGATGCTCCTGAAGCATGTTCTGCAGCTGCTGTCTCGCCCTGAACAGATACGATTTCACCGTGTTCAGCGGCAGATTCAGACAGTCTGCGATTTCACTATAAGATAAGTCCTGTAAATAACGAAGGACGATGACCGTTCGATGGTGATCGGGAAGCTGGTTGATGGCCTCCTGAATGTCCTGGGCCAAATATCCCGACATTACTTCCCGCTCCACATTGTGGCGGTCCTCGAACACCAGATCATGCTCATCCATCGACACCGTAGGCTTGGCGCGGCGGAACTTGTCAATACAAATATTCGTAACAATCCGCTGTACCCAGGTCTTGAACTGAGCCTTCTCTTCATAGGAATTGATCTTGGTGTATACCCGAATGAGCGCTTCCTGGGAAGCATCCAGTGCATCTTGCTCATTCTTCAAAATATAGTAAGCTGTGCGGTACACATGTTGTTCTATTTCTCGCAATAGGGTGATTAGAGCGTCGCGATCGCCCGATTGAGCGGCTCTGATGAGTCCCTGCTCCACCACAGTGGATCCCCCTCTCCCTGCATAAATACAGACGTATCCTCTCTACAAATTGTTGCAGCATATTGTGCGTTTTTTTTGAGGAAACATCATCTAACTATACCAAAAATAATAAGGTCCGTCACCAGACACTTGAGTCCTCTGGCGCCAGCCGGGTCCTTACATGAATGGCTCCGTCCCGCTTGATCCTCATCTGGATTTCTCCCTGCTGATCCGTCCGGTAGAGCGCGGCCTGAAACTGCGCCAGCCGGCTGACAACGTCTGGATGCGGATGGTTGTACCGGTTGTTCACACCGGCAGAAACGACAGCAGCACGCGGCATCCAGGCACTCAGCCAGGCTGACGAGGTTGACGTCTTGCTGCCATGATGCCCGGCTTTCAGCACATCCACCTTCACAGGCTTATTGCTGCCATCCTGCAGCCATCCCTCTCGATCCAGCATCGCCAGCTCCGCTGCCTCATCCGCATCACCGGTAAACAAAAAGCGCGCCCCGTTCATGTCCATGACAAATACTACTGAATGGTGGTTCTGATCCTTGACCTGCTTCAGTCTCTCCTCCATCCCGTCTGCTGCAGGATTCAGGAACTGGATCCTCGTATCACGATCCAGCTGCACTTCGGTATCCCGAACCTTCAATATCGGAATGCCGCGGGCTACCGCTGTTCCCAGCAGCGCAGCTTCATTGGGTGAATGCGAGAAGGTCCCGTTGAACCAGAAGGATTTGACCGGAATGTTCTCCAGCACCGCCTGCAGACCGCCGGCATGATCCTGATCATTGTGAGTAAGAATGACCATATCCAGCGCCTGAATCCCTTCCTTCTTGAGCAGCGGCACAACAACCTTGCTCCCGACCTCAAAGGGGTCCTTGCGAATTTTCCAGGTCTCCTTCTGTCCAAAGCTGATCGTGCCGCCGCCGTCTACCAAAATGTATTTTCCCTGCGGCGTACGAATAAGCATGCAGTCTCCCTGTCCGACGTCCAGAAAGCGCACCATCCCCACACCTTGCTGCGACGGCCCCTGATACCCGCAGTAAAGCAGCACAAGCCAGGCCGCGCTGACTGACAGCAGCGCCGGAACAGCCGCGGCCTCCAGTGTCAGCGCCAGCCTATACCACCCCCGTCTCCGCAGAACCATCGCCACAGACTGGATGGCAGGATGCACAGCCCAAGAGCTGGACCCCGATGCTTTCGCTTCAACAGCTTCATAACGAGGAGAAATTTCCGTCAGCGGCACGGTTTCATCCTGTTGAAGCAGAGAGCGGGGATTTCCTTTGAGCTTGTTGGCAAGCTGAAGCAGCAGAAACAGCAGTACATAATAAGCCATGATCCAGCCTAGCGTCGGAGATGGCCAGATCGTCTGAAAGAGCAGAGACTCGTTCAGCGCTTCAACGATCTTGAAGGTGATGTCATTCAGCAGCTTGATCCAGGAAGCCAGCCATTCCCCGCCGCGGCTCCACAGCAGCCCCAGCAGCACGCATATCATCCCGGCAGGAAGTACAACAAGACTGATCACAGGGACCAGGAGCAAGTTGGCCGGCAGGGACAGCAGTGAAAACTGATTGAAATAGTAAATCGTCAGCGGGAAAGAAATGAGCTGCGCCGCGGTTGTGACCGCAGCTACGCCTGCCAGCCATTTGGGCAGCCAGGACAGGAGCGGCATGAGCCGGGGCACGAATAGCATCAAGCCGGCCGTGACCAAAAAGGACAGCTGAAAGCTGATGTTCATCAGGAAGTACGGATTGTACCACAGCATGATCAGCGCGGCAGCACTGAGAATGTGCAGGCCGTCCTTCAGTATTTTTTTTCGCGCGGCATAAAAGCCAATCATCCCCATCATCCCTGCCCGCACTACCGAGGGACTCGCTCCCGTGAGCAGGACGTAGAGCGGCAGCGCTAGAATGACAGCATTCAAGGAAGCCTCCCTTGTCATGGAAAGCCTGGAGAACAGAAACAGCAGACAGCCTGCAAATACCGCCACGTGCATTCCCGAGATCGCCAGGATATGGGTCAGACCCAGCCGGGAAAATTCCGCGAACGTATCCGGATCCAGATCGCCCCGCTCCCCAATGATAAGCCCCTTCATGTAACCGCCGTGAAAAGAGCCGAAAAGGGAATCGATATGCTGCCCGAGATAAGCTCTGATCTCGTTATTCCCCCGCAGCACCCAGTCGAGAGACCAGCCGCTCAGCAGCTGGACATCGAAAGCCGCCGCTCCTTCCGCTTTAACGATCCAGTGGATTTCCTGATAGTACAAATACTGCCGGTAATCAAAGCCTCCAAAGTTCCGGGCTGCTCCCGGCTTCTCCAGACTTCCGGTAAAGCTCAAGGAATCACCGCGCCTCCAGGACGCAGCAATGTCCTGCTCCTCCTCTGAGACCAGCTTCACCTGCACGCTCACCTTCTCTTGCAGAGAGGTATGGGTATCCAGCCGTTCTAGCCGCAGCGTAAACCGGGCCCGGTCCCCGTCAATCTCCACTGGAGTGAGCATTTTACCGCTTATAGAAGCAGAAGCCGGAATGTGTGCACCGTCTTCCTCGGAAGCGCTGTATGTAAGAAAGGGATCCAGCCTGCTTATGTTGCGGCTGTCATTCCACTCCCAGCTCGCGGCAGACAGCACTAGGCTCAGCAGCAGAATACCGCTCAAGATCACGGAGGATTGACCGAACAGCACGGGGATGACAAGCAGCATGGCCAGACCCCCGAGAATCATGACCTGCTGCATACCTGCAGACATCGCAGCACAGCTGCTGCCGGCTACCCAGCAAATGGCAAACCACAGCAAAGGGCGCTGCAGCATAAGCGCACCTCCTTTCAGCGTCATTAAAAAAGAACCCTTGGCAGCTTGAGCCAAAGGTTCTTCCTTTGCAGAGATTGTATGTCAGCGCCAGGCGCAGTCCATCTGCCTCCGAAGCGCTTTATAGATGTTAATTCTGAACCGTCATCAGCGTCTCCTGCGGCGGTTGGTAATCCTCCAGCAGACGGAACTGAATGCCCTTTTGTGCCATCATAACACTGACCTTTAGGCTGTCCTTCGGATAAGCCCGGTGAAAGACCACTTCTATAATTCCGCTGTTTGCCAGCATATTGGCACACGTCCAGCACGGCTCGTCTGTCACATACACTGTGCTGCCCTCGCGGTCAATCCGGTCTGTAAACAGCAGCAGATTCTGTTCGGCATGGATGGTGCGGATACATCGCTGCTTCTTCACCATCTCCTCTTTACCGGCAGCAGTAACCAGCTCATAATCCTCTACAATCATGCAGCCCGCCTCCGAGCAGTCCGGCACGCCCATCGGGGCGCCGTTATAGGCGGTTCCTAGCAGCTTCTTCCCCTGGACCAGTACTGCTCCGACATGCCTCCGATGGCACTGAGAGCGGGTGGAGACCATAAATGCAATATCCATAAAATACGTATCCCAGTCTTTACGACGATCCTGGCTCATCTGTATGCTCACCTGTCTCTATATATTAAAGTTGATTTTATTGTAGCACAGGGTTAAAGCGTGATGTAAGACTGCATTTTCTCCAGCATTTTGGGCCCGATGCCCTTGACCTCCATCAACTCGGCTGCACTTTTGAAGGGTCCATTTGAGCTGCGATAATCAATGATCGCCTGCCCCTTCGCCTCCCCGATGCCCGGAAGCTCCATTAAGGCGTTCAGATCCGCCGTGTTAATGTTGATTTTGCCGGCTGCAGCATCTCCTGAACGGACTGCTTCCGGCTCCTGAGATGGCTTCACCTCTATGCTGGCCTCAACATTTCCCGCAGTCGGCTGCGCCTTCCCGCCTGACACCTCTGGCGGGGAGCTGTTCCCGGCGGATTCCTGCTTGAGTGTAAGGGCAGCCGGTTCCTCATGCTTCTCAGCGCCGGATGGAGCGGGGGCAGAAGCCTCCAGAACCTCCTGCACCTGATCATTCAGCGGCTTCCAGCCTTCCGGTACCGCATCCCCTCCCCCGCCGTACAGAATCAAACCGCAGCCCAGGAGCGTAAGGATGACACTTGCAGCCATGTGGCTCTTTCTCATTTCTTCATTCCTTTCTGAACTTCATCAATTTATCGGCATGGTCCAACCCTGGCTCTGCATACGTTATCTGTAATACACAGCACTTCTGTGCTGTAATGACGTGAAAGGAGGGAAATCCATATGTTGAAAGTCGGTTTTATCGGGGCAGGAAGCATGGGCAGTCTATTAATTACCTCCCTCATCCGCTATGGAGCCCTTCAGCCGGAGCAGGTCTATATCAGCACTCGTACACCGGAGAGAGCCAAGCAGCTGCTGCTGCAATATCCAGAAATCCGGCTGTGTGAACGAAATAGTGACCTCGCCTCGCAGGTCCAGCTTCTGTTTCTGTGTGTAAAGCCGGGGGAGTTCAAGACGGTGATTGATGACATCGCGGACGCCCTGGCCTCCGAGCACATGATCGTTTCCATTACAAGTCCGGTCCAAATTTCACATCTGGAGTCTGCACTGCCCTGCAAAATCGCCAAAATCATTCCCAGCCTGACGAATCAGACCGGCGGCGGTGCCACACTGTGCATGTATGGCTCCAGAATCAAAGAAAAAGACAGGCTGCTTTTGGAAAGCCTCCTGTCTTGTATTAGCAGGCCCATCCAGGTACTGGAATCGCACACAAGGATTACATCCGATTTTTCCAGCTGCGGGCCTGCTTTTTTAGGTTATTTTCTGGAAAAATGGATTACCGCCGCCATCGAGCTGACCGGAGCCGACCGTCCCTCTCTTAACCGCCTTGCTGGTGAGATGCTGCTAGGCACCGGCAAGCTGCTGACCGAGGAAGGCTTTACCCCGGAGCAGCTTCAAAAGCGGATCGCTGTCCCGGGAGGCATTACCGCCCAGGCGCTGTCCCTGTTCGAGGAGCGGCTGGATGGCCTCTTCCATGAGCTCATCACCACGACGCATGACAAGTATGAGGAAGAGCTGGAGAAGCTGGGTACGGTATTCGGCACCGCGCTTAACCGGCCACGATATTGACCAGCTTGCCCGGTACGGCAATCACCTTGCGTACACTCTTTCCTTCCAGCGCCTGCTTGACATTTGGAAGGGAGAGACTATGTTCTTTCATGGCGTCCTGATCCAAATCCTTGGATATTCTGGCACGATCCACGATTTTGCCATTCACTTGCACTACAATTTCTACTTCCGCATCTACCGTAAAGGCCTCATCATACTCCGGCCAAGGCTCGTAAGTGATCGTGCCGGCATATCCCAGACGGCTCCACAGCTCCTCTGCCAAATGCGGCGCCAGCGGAGACAGCAGCTTCACGAAGCCTTCCATCGCTTTACGGGGCAGCTCTTCCGTCTTGTAGCCTTCATTGATGAAGATCATCAGCTGGCTGACCGCGGTATTAAAGCGAAGATGCTCAAAGTCCTCGGTCACCTTCTTGACCGTCTTGTGCCAGCTCCGCTTGAACTCATCCGACCCTTCACCGTCCACCAGCTTGGTGCTCAGCTCGCCATTCTCTCCGACAAACAAGCGCCAGACACGGGAGAGAAAACGATGAATGCCTTCGGCGCCGTTCGTATTCCAAGGCTTCGTAGCCTCCAAGGGTCCCATGAACATCTCATATACACGCAGCGTGTCCGCTCCGTACTCGTTGACAATGTCATCAGGGTTGATGACGTTGCCGCGTGATTTGCTCATCTTCTCGTTGTTCGTGCCAAGAATCATACCTTGATTGACCAGCTTCTGGAACGGCTCCTTCGTGTCTACAACACCCAGATCATACAGCACCTTGTGCCAGAAACGGGCATACAGCAGGTGAAGCACTGCATGCTCTACCCCGCCGATGTACAAATCGACCGGCAGCCAGGCCTTCTGCTTCTCCTTGGAGCAAATTTCATCGTTGTTGTTCGGATCAATGTAGCGCAGGTAATACCAGCTGCTGCCTGCCCATTGTGGCATCGTATTGGTCTCCCGGCGGGCCTTCATGCCGCTCTCCGGGTCTACCGTCTCTACCCACTCCGTTACGTTAGCAAGCGGGGATTCTCCAGTGCCTGACGGCTTGATCTGATCGACGTCCGGCAGCAGCAGGGGCAGCTGGTCCTCCGGCACCGTCTTCATTGATCCGTCCTCCAGATGAAGAATCGGAATCGGCTCTCCCCAATACCGCTGACGGCTGAACAGCCAGTCGCGAAGACGATAAGTAATCTTCTTGCGTCCCTTTCCGTTCTCCTCCAGCCAGGCGGACATTTTTTCAATAGCATCTTCGTTCTGGAGCCCATTCAGGAACTCGGAATTAGTATGCTCACCCGCTCCGGTGTAAGCTTCTTCCTCCACGTTACCGCCCTTTACAACCTCGATAATATCCAGGCCAAATTTCTTCGCAAATTCCCAGTCACGGCTGTCATGACCCGGAACGGCCATAATGGCACCGGTGCCATAGCCTGCCAGCACATAATCTGCAATCCAGATCGGCAGGCGCGCCCCGTTCGCCGGATTCACAGCATAGGCGCCTGTAAACACACCGCTCTTGTCTTTGGCAAGGTCTGTCCGCTCCAGGTCGCTCTTGTGAGCCGCCTGCTCCTGATATTGCCGGACTGCTTCCTTCTGCGCTGCCGTTGTAATGTCCTCCACCATCTCATGCTCCGGAGCAACGACGCAGTAGCTGGCTCCAAACAAGGTGTCGGGACGGGTGGTGAATACAGTCAGCTGCCGGTCATGACCTTCGATATCAAACACGACCTCAGCACCTGTGGACTTACCGATCCAGTTACGCTGCATATCCTTAATGCTCTCGGACCAGTCCAGTTCCTCCAGATCCTCCAGCAGCCGCTCGGCGTAATCCGTAATCTTCAGAATCCACTGCCGCATCGGCTTGCGGATGACCGGATGTCCTCCCCGCTCGGACTTGCCATCAATGACCTCTTCGTTCGCCAATACTGTGCCGAGTTCAGGACACCAATTCACAGGCACCTCGGCTACATAAGCAAGGCCTCTCTTGTACAGCTGAATAAAGATCCACTGGGTCCATTTATAGTATTCCGGATCGGTGGTGCTAATCTCGCGGTCCCAATCGTAGGAGAAGCCGAGAGATTTGATCTGTCTGCGGAAATTGTTAATATTCGCAATTGTAAAATCACGCGGGTGCTTGCCTGTATCCATCGCATACTGCTCTGCAGGGAGGCCAAAAGCGTCCCAGCCCATGGGATGAAGCACATTATAACCGCGCATCCGCTTGAAGCGGGAAACGATGTCTGTTGCCGTGTATCCTTCCGGATGGCCTACGTGAAGCCCGGCGCCGGAAGGATAAGGGAACATATCCAGCGCATAAAACTTCGGCTTGCTGTCATCCTCTTCCGTCTTGAATGTCTTGTTCTGATCCCAGAACTCCTGCCATTTCGGCTCGATCGCCTGGGGCTGATAGCCATGGCCCGTCTGTTGATTGTCACTCATCTTTGCCAGCTCCTTCTCTACGTTCACACTAACCTGTGAGATCAAGGGATTGTAGCCAAAAAAACCTCTCGTCTCCAGCGTATAACGCTAGGGACGAGAGGTTGTTTCCCGTGGTACCACCCTAGTTAGTGTAAGGCATGCTTTGCCTTAGACTCACTTTGCACCTCTAACGCAGGTGAGACGACGATAATTATCGGCTAGCTTACGCCGAATAGTCACCGTTACTCCGAGGTGAGTTCACTTCTGCTGTCAACCGGCTTGCACCTGACGCCGGCTCTCTGAGTGACAGGGATGAAATGATAGTCCTCATCATCGCATTGCTTTTTTTAAATTGAATGTCGATATTATAACCGAATATTCCCTGCTAAGTCAATGTAGAAATGCGGCTGCTGCGATACTCTTCCGGGCTGGCGCCTACCATTTCCTTGAACATGCGGCTGAAATGGGCCAGATGGTTAAAGCCTGCCGCCCGTCCGGCCTCCGTGACGGTCATGTCCGGGTGCAGCCACAGCAGGATCTTGGCCTGGTTAATGCGCCGGCTGTACACATATTTCAATACCGTTGTCCCCGTAACCTCTTTAAAGATGGCAGACAGATACGGCTTGGAAAGGTGAACCGCCCGGGCGATCTCGTCCAAGGTAAGCGGTTCATCATAATGCTGCTCTACAAACGTGATCACATGCTGGACATGCCGCTCCTTCTCGGAGTGAGAAGCCTGCTCCACCACCGTTTCCGTACAGAGCTCGGCCACGAACAGAAGCAGCTCCGCAAGACGCAGTCCCTTCCGGTCTGCAGCCCACGCTCCTTCCAGACAGGAAAGACGCTGCATTTCCCTCAGCAGAACCTCGAATTCCTCCCGCTCTGCCCCTGCAAGTCTCAGCCGATAATTACTGAGCTGCTGAAACGGCCGCAATGCAGCAGAGGACAGCTCCTTGCTCAGCCACTGATCCAGAATGTCCGGTTCAAAATGTATGATGCTGCGGACATATTGATCTCCCTGCTCAAGGTGAGGACAATGCAGCGTCAGACCGTTCATGAGCAGCAGGTCACCTGGCTTCAGCGCATAGAACCGGTCCCCAATCAGATACGTGCAGGCTCCCGCATGAAAATAAAACATTTCATATTTAGTGTGAGAGTGGAATATACCGCTTGGAATGCGGCGATCGTTCATGTATGTAAATTCATAGGGCTGCCCCTGCCGGGCAGGCTCACCGTGAATCTGGAATCCCGCTTTCATAAAGCTTCTGCCCCTTTACGCACCATGGATTCCTTACATTATAAACGAAAGCGCTAAGGAATACGAACTGCCTGCTGCTGGGCGATGACACAGAGCTCCCCGGCTTTAAGCGCATGCTCCTGCGTCATCGCCTTCTCCGTGCGCTCCAGGCAATCCAGAATCAGCTCCCCGAAAAAAGGATACCCGACCTTGCCACTCAGCTCCAGATGATGCTCTCCGATTCCATTGACAAGATAGAGGTGATCGCCTTGGGGACTGCGGGCAATGTCAATATATTTACGCAGCTCAATATACCCTTCGGTCCCGAGAATGATCGTTCTGCCATCTCCCCAGGTACCCAGCCCGTTTGGCGTAAACCAGTCTACCCGGAAATAGTTCGTTGCGCCGTTGTCTCCGATGAGGGTTGCATCCCCGAAATCCTCCAGCTCCGGATATCCCGGGTGTCCATAATTCGCCACCTTGCTGCTGACAACCTCTGCATTCTTGCAGCCGGCAAAGAACAGAAACTGCTCGATCTGATGGGAGCCAATATCGCATAAAATGCCGCCATATTGTGCCCGCTTGAAGAACCAGTCCGGACGGTTTCCTGCATCCAGCCGGTGCGGTCCTGTCCCCATGACTTGAATGACCCGCCCGATGGCGCCGTCCTGAATGAGATGGCCTGCATGAATTGCACTTTCTACATGCAGCCGCTCACTGTAGTAGACCATATATTTTCGTCCGGTCTCCGCCGCCTTGATTCTTGCCGCTTCCACCTGCTCCAGGGAGGTGAACGGCGTTTTGTCCGTAAAGTAGTCCTTTCCGTGGGACATTACCTGCAGGCCAAGCTCACAGCGAAGGGATGGAATCGCTGCCGCTGCAACCAGCTGCACCTCCTTGTCCTGCAGGATTTCCATCGCAGAGGACGCCACCGACACCTGAGGATACTCCTTGCAAAAGGCCTCTACCTTGGCAGGATCGGGATCATACACCCATTTCAGTACAGCGCCGGCTTCGACAAGACCGTTACACATCCCATAAATATGCCCGTGATCCAGCGACATGGCTCCAAATACGAATTCACCCGGCTTTACCACCGGCTTGGGCTTGCCCGAAGGGGCATAGTTCATCCCATTGCTCCGATCCATACTTCATCCTCCTTTATTTGCTCTATCCATCATCAGGATCTAAAGCTTCTGAACTAGATGAAAGAGTTGGACATATCTACCTCTGGTCCGGTGTCCCGCACCGTCTTCTCGTAGGTGGAGTGCTGAATACGCTCCTGCAGCTTCTCTAAATAAAGCTCCTCGTCCAGCGGCAGCTCCACCCAATCATCCAGCCACGTAGACAAATGCATCGCATTTGAGAGCGTCAAGCCCTTAATTCCTTCTTCTCCCGGTGCAATTAATGGTGCATTGCTGTTAATAGCGTCGCTGAAATTTTGCAAAATCCCTTCATGCTGAGAGTTGCTGCCCGTAATCGGCACCTCACACTTCCAGCTTTCCGGCTGACCGAATTTGCCTTTAAAATCCCGGTTAAACTCCGGCTCACTAACCCGCAGCCTCCAGAAACTCAGCTTCTCATCCTCAATGACGATTTTGCCGCGCGTTCCGGTCACCTCCAGCCGGTTCGTCCCCGGCGCTTCCCCCGTCGTTGTGATGAACACCGCTGTGGCACCATTCTCATATTCAGCGTATGCCGTCACATCATCCTCCACCTCGATGTTACGGTATTTACCGAATGAGCAAAAAGCCCGGACTCGTACAGGCATCATCCCCGTAACCCATTGCCACAGGTCCAGCTGATGCGGAGATTGGTTCACCAGCACACCGCCGCCTTCCCCTGCCCAGGTTGCGCGCCAGCCTCCGGAATCATAGTAGCTTTGAGAGCGATACCATGAGGTAACAATATAATTGATGCGCCGAACCTCTCCAAGCTCGCCGGATTGAATCATCTCCCGCAGCTTTTGATACAGTGGATTACAGCGCTGATTGTACATAATGGAGAATACTTTCCCGCTCTTGGCCGCCGCTTCATTCATTTCCCGCACCTGCTTCGTATACACACCGGCCGGCTTTTCAATCAGCACATGCAGGCCATGCTTGAACGCTGCCATCGCTTCCTGCGGATGACCGTAATGCGGGGTCGCAATGACCACGGCATCCACTTCGCCGGAGGACATCATAGCCTCGGCATCACTCCAGATCGTAACCTCTGGCGGCAGCTCTGCCCGCGCCATCTCTTGCTTAGCCGGCTGAAGATCACAGATCGCTGCCAGGCAAGCTCCTTTGATCTTTCCTTCCGCCAGGGAGCGGGCGTGGTTATATCCCATTCCCAATCCGATCACGCCTATTCTTACCTTTTCCATATGCTTCCCCTCCATATTTAATCTTAGCGCGCCCATTCTTTCATGAGTGTAACAAATGATTGCAGCATATCCTTCGAGCCGAGCACACCGCTAAAGTCTTCTACGCCAAAATATCCCTCATAGCCGACCGCCTTCAGATCTGCAAGCACCTGCGGCCAGGACGCAACGCCCTCCGCCAGCGGCGCCCATTCCGGTCTCCATTCTGTACGGCCATCCGCTGCTTGCTCACTCACAAGCCATGCATTCTTGACATGGACATGTGCAAGATAAGGGCCGAGCAGCTCCAGGCCCATTCGGTAGTTCTCATATCCCTCGTGCACCATGTTGCCAGGATCGTACAGCACGCCGATATGCTTGGAGTCAAACCGGGAGACCAGACGATGTGCCAGCGATGCGCTCGGAGCAATCGTCTTCTGGTGCGTCTCTACAAGGGCCTTCACCCCGTATTCTGCAGCCAGCTCCTCGACCTGAGCCAGATACGCAACGCCTTGTTCAAAAAGTGTGTTGTAATTGGTGCTTCGGTCATATCCCGGCACCCCGGCGCGGATGAAGGAAGCGCCAAGCAGCTTTGCTGCCTGCATGACCTTGCGTGTGCTTTCTATGTCACCACATTTTAAATAGGGAACGACGGCAAGGGATTGGATCTGCTGCTCCTCGGCGGCCCGCTTGAATCTGAGCCAGTCCTCCTGCCCCCCCTCCGGGTCCATTGAGCACCGGTTATGCTTCCAGAAAGAGGGCTGCTCATGCTTCGCCTCTGGTGGAATGCCCTTGAATCTCCATTCTATGCCGTGGATTCCAGCTTCCTTCGCCGCAGCGGCCAGCTCCTCCGGCGTCAGATCTGGAACGGATACTGTAAATACTGAAAACTTCATATTGATAACTCCTCCCGGGAATAAATTCTTAGGTTGTGTTTGTGTCCTGGACTGTAATCGCTTACGATACCTTACGGCTACAGTCTACCACAGCACCTGAGACGCTTCCTACAGATTACAGAGAGTACCTTAATCTCAGTCAAACAGAGCAGACAATTCGGGATTTACAGGCAAACGGGAAGGGTCTCTTTGTCCGGAAAGCCGCCGTGGTCTGACAAGATGAGAGAATGCAAAAAAAAAAAAGCTGTTCCCCTCAGGATTTCACAATCCGCGGGAAACAGCTCCTTTATTTTACAGCGACATAAAATAATCTTCGGGCGTCCTCTGTCGCTTCCACCCATTCAAAATCCGCGTAGCATTTCACGTCGCGGAAGCCGGCCTTCGTCAGCTCCACCTTCATCCATTCCGGGTCGTACCCCCGCTGAATGTGGGTTTCCTCAAAGCGCCGGTATATGGTGACGTCATTCTCATCTCTTGCAAAAATCGATAGATGATGCTCAATCTCACACCGGGGTGCGTCGAGCTCACAGGTCCAGATGTAGGATACGTCCGGCTCATCCAGCACAAAGGGCTGCTCTTCATCGTACCGGATCAAGGTCAGCGGGTGGTGAACATCAAATAGAAACGTTCCGCCCTCCTTTAATCCGCTGTATGTACGGGCAAACGCAGCCTGAATATCCTCTTCCTCCAGCAGGTAGTTCAAGCAATCGCAAAAGGAGATGACGGAATCCACCGGCTCCGGCAGTTCCCACTCCCGCATATCCTGCTGAACCCAGCGGACACTGCCATCCCGGTACAGCCGGCTTCCGTTCGGTGTTTCCTCCAGCTTCCGCCGGGCGATCGAGAGCATGTCTGCTGAAAGATCAATCCCGGTCACCTCAAAGCCGGATTTCACAAGCGGGATCGTAATGGTGCCCGTTCCGCAGCCCAGCTCTGCCACGCTCTTCGGCATGCCATGCTTCTCCCAGGCTGTCCGGGCGAATCGCAGCCACTGCGGATAGGGCATATCCTCCATCAATTGATCATAGACATAGGCAAACTTGCGGTATGACAACATGCTGACACCACTTTCCTAACGCTTATCGTGATTCGGGTCATCTCCGGCCGGGGCGTCTTCCCGCGTTGCAAGATAGGTCCAGCTTTCCTTCTGCGTAATCAGGCCGTCCTTCATCAGCTTGCCCAGGGCACGCTTGAAGGCGGATTTACTGATGCCGAAGCGCTGCTTGATAATGTCCGGCGGAGTAGCATCCGAGTAAGGCATTGCGCCGCCCGGGCGCTCCTTCAGGAAAGCAAGAAGGCGATCCGCATCATCGGTTCGTCCCACTTCCTTACGCGGCACCATCGACAGGTTGACCCGTCCGTCCTCGCGGATATGGCTGACACGGACCTTGACCTCTTCTCCAAGACGCAGCAATCGCGTACGCTCCGAGGAATGAACCATGCCAATTGCCCCGAAGCCAAGCACGCCTCCGTCGATGATGACGAAGGTGCCCATTTGCAGCGGCTTGTACACACGGGCATTGAACCACTCGTTCAGCCAGGAGTCAGGCGCATGAAACGCCAGCGGGGCCAGCTCCTGTTCTCCGGCAAGCCTTGCTCTGAGACGTCCCTGCTTGTCGTGCTCCATCATGACATACACATGGTCCCCGATCTGCGGATGCAGCTCCTTCAGCTCCGGCAGCTCACGGATGGGCAGCAGCAACTGTCTTCCGAGCCCCATTTCGAGGAAGCAGCCCAGACGTGGATGCACGTCTGCCACCATCAGCAGCGCGGTTTCACCGAGCGTCAGATAAGGCTTTTTCATCGTAGCCGCAATCCGGTCCTCGGTATCGAAGAAAATAAACACTTCCACCGTGTCGCCCGGCTTGATTTCAGACGTCAGCTCCGAATAATGAAGCAGCACATCCCGGTCGCCGCCATCCAGAAAAAATCCGTACGGTGACACCTCCCGGGATACTTCGAGCTTCGTCATTGTTCCGGCAATCAGACTCATACGTTCTCCACCACTTTAGCGTCTGACCAAAGGCGCTCGATGTTGTAATATTCGCGCTCGTCCCGGTGGAAGATGTGAACCACAACATCCCCCAGGTCCATCAGGACCCAGCGTGCTGCATCCATGCCCTCCAGTTTGACAGGAACGCCGGCATCATGGACTCTTTTGCGGATTTCCGTCGCAATGGCCTGCACCTGGGTGTCTGAGTTTCCGTGGCAGATCACAAAATAATCAGCAACCAGCGAGATGCCTTTCAGATCCAGCGCGACAAGATTCATCGCTTTTTTATCCTCTGCGGCCGCAACGGCCATATTTAACAATTCATTCGGTGTTATGGTCATGAATTCCCCTCCATTATTGGCATTTGCTTCATTAAATCATTTCGGGCCTGTACGGTCAGCACGTAAATGGCTTTATTCTTCTCTACCAAGTGGCTGATCGTCGTGCCCAGTCCGGCGGCAAGCGCCTCTTCCAGGCTATGGTTGGCCAGTTTGCGTAATTTATTCACTCCCGGAAAATCCCTTCCGGGCTCGATATAGTCAGCCAGACAAACCACTTTCTCCAGCAGGCTCATGCCCTCACGCCCGGAGGTGTGATAGCGGATCGCATCCAGAATGTCCAGATCCTCAATTCCATATTCCTGCTGCGCTACAAACGCACCGACCTCGGCGTGCCATAGCTGCTTATCCTCCTGCAGCAGGCCGGGATTCAGATGATTCTCTCTCAGCACCTGCTCCAGCCGATCTGTGGGCCAATATTTGGCAACATCATGCAAAATGGAGGCAAGCTCGGCTTTCACCGGGTCTGCGCCGTACTGCTCTGCCAGCTTGACCGCTGTTTCCATGACGCCGAGGGTGTGCTGCCAGCGCTTTGCAGGCATTTGAGACGACACCGCTTCCATTAGCCGCTCCCGGTTATACACGATAGATCCCGCTCCTTGTAATATAATCATAGACCGGTTCAGGCACCATATAACGTATGGATTTCCCGGCCGCCATTCTTTCACGAATGACCGTGGACGATATGTCCATCATGGGCATGTCGCAGAGATGGACACGCTGGCTAAGGAATTCAGGAAGCAGGTCCAGCTCCAGCCTGGATCCGGGACGGTTGACACCAATAAAACTCAGCAGGCCGGACAGCTCTTCAATACGATGCCATTTCGGGAGATAGTTAACCATATCGGCTCCGATAATGAAATACAGCTCACTGTCGGGCTGCTGCTGCTTGAGCGCGGAGATCGTATCGATGGTGTAGGACACTCCTTCACGCCGAATTTCAAGATCCAGGGCCTTGAAATCCGGATGAGAGGAAATGGCCAGACAGGTCATTTCATATCTCATCTCTGCCGTCACTCCGGCCAGCACCTTATGCGGCGGCGTATGGCTCGGCATAAACCACACCTCGTCCAGTCCATAGGCCTCTCTGGCGGACTCTGCCGCCATCAGATGACCCATGTGAATGGGATCAAATGTCCCTCCCATGATCCCTGCCTTCATCGGCTTCGCCTCCTCTTATTGTAGGGTCAAGGAAGCTCGATGGTCTTATGGTCCTTGGATTCCTTGTACAGCACAATCGTTTTGCCAATAACCTGTACGATGTCTGCACCGGTTCCTTCGGCAAGCTCCGCTGCGATATCACGCGGCTCCTCCATGCAGTTATTCAGCACCGACACCTTTAGCAGCTCTCTCTTCTCGATCGCTTCGTTGATGTGACGGATCAAGTGCTCATTGCTGCCTCCCTTGCCTACCTGAAATACCGGATCCAAATGGTGGGCGAGTGCCCGTAAATGTCTTTTTTGCTTTCCAGTCAACATGCTATCTCATTACTCCCTTATCCATTTCAAATGTGATGCTATTCTTGGCTGCTGCCAGCTCTCAGAAGCTGCCCAGTACAGCCTGCCTCATAACTTCTACCGGTGCGGGCAACCCCGTCCAGTACTCCAGAGCATACGCCCCCTGATAAACAAACATCCCGAGCCCGCTGTGGACCTTACAGCCCCTGGCTTCACTGACTTCCAGCAGCTTCGTCTTCAGCGGATTGTAGATGAGGTCGCTGACCACGATTCTTTCTGGAATCCAGTCGGCACGAATCGGCAGCTCATCTACATGGGGATGCATTCCGACAGAGGTCGTGTTGATGATGACTTCTGCAGAAGCCATCACTGGCTCCGCCTCTGCTTCTCCGTACCCTTGGGCCGCGCTGCCAAGCCCGGCATCCTCAGCCAGCTGCACCGCTCTTGAAGCCGTGCGGTTGATGATAGATATCCGGGCCGGCAATTCCAGAGAGAGCGCATGGACGATACCCCGCGCAGCTCCGCCCGCCCCCAATACGACGACATGCTTGCCGCTGAGGTGTGGAACAGCCTCTTCCTTCAGGGATCTCACATACCCGATACCATCGGTATTGTAGCCCTTCAGGCGGCCCTGATCATTCACGATGGTGTTGACCGCTCCGATCATTCTTGCGCTCTCATCAATCTCATCCAAGTACTTCATGACCTCAACCTTGTGCGGAATCGTCACATTTACTCCGCGAAAGCCGAGCGTCCGGATCGCCTCCATGGTCTGCTGCAGCTGCTCCGGCTTCACATGAAGCGGCACATAGTGACCCGCTGTCCCCAATGCCTCTAAGGCTGCATTATGCATCGCCGGCGACTTGGAATGGGCGATCGGATCCCCCAATACCCCCAGCAGTAAAGCCCCGCTGTATTGTTCCAGCTGTTCGCTCCCCGTCATTTCCCTTCTCCCCATTTCGTTAGCTTGAGCTTGTCCGTAAAGCCCTGCTTAAATCATAGACGGGCGTGTCAGTACCCTCACGCCTTTCGGCGCATGCACAGCGGTTAAAGCGCCTTGATCCCCATTCACTTTAATCCAGCCCAGGCCCGAGATAAAGATATCCCAATTGGAGCCCTTCGGTATTCTCAGCTCATGACGCGTCCAGTCTGGCATGTGCTCCAGAGATTTCTTGGAGGGCGGTGAGAGTAGCTCGCCCGCATGGTCTGCGTAAAGTGCATCTGCCCGCTCCAGCTTTGTGCGGTGAATCTTCAAGCTTCCACTGATAAAGGCAGTAAACGACTGGTGTGCTCCCTGAATGAAATCAAACCGGCACATTCCGCCGAAGAACAAGGTCTGTCCTTCATCCAGCTGATAGACCAGCGGCTTGAGCGGATTCTCTGGCATCACCACGCCCAAGTCCTCCCGAACCACCAACTCACTGAATCTCCATGGGTAAACGATTCCCGGAGTATCGATAATCGCACGTCCGTCATCCAGCGGAATATGAACCATATCCAGGGTCGTACCGGGATAACGGGAGGTGGTGAGCTCTTCATCGAGATCACTGTAATCGCGGATCAAACGATTGATCAGGGTCGATTTGCCGACATTGGTCGCGCCAACTACATATACGTCCCGGTCTCCCCGCGTTTCAGCGATCGTTTCCAGAAGCCGGTCAAAGCCCTGGTTCTTCTTGGCACTGCAGAGAACAATCTCGCTTGTCCGCAGCCCATGCTCCTTGCACTGTCTTTGCACCCAGTTGCGCAGCTTGTTCCAATTCGTCACTTTGGGGAGCAGGTCAATCTTGTTCACAGCCAGAATAACAGGGTTGTTGCCTACAAAGCGCTGCAAGCCCGATATCAGGCTGCCTTCAAAATCAAAAATATCCACGATATGAATGACAAGCGCCTCTTGATTACCGATTTGTCCCAGAAGCCGCAGAAATTCATCCTGGTCCACAGCGACCGCGGCCGCTTCGTTGTAGTTCTTAATTCGGAAGCAGCGCTGGCAAATGACCGGCTCCCGGCCGGCTGCCTTCTCTGGCAAATACCCCGGCTTGTCCTGTGATTCATGCTGAAGTGCAGCACCGCACCCCCTGCATTTCTTGATGTCTTGTCCGCCTGCCGGCTCAATCATTCCTTGTCCTCCTCTTTCCATAATCCCAGTCTGCGCAAACGGGTTAGCGCAATGCGCTCTACACGGCGATTGAAATAACGCGTAACCCATCCCTCATCATGCAGCGCAATCGGCAGCACCAAAATGGTGAATAAGCCCAGCCGGTTTCCGCCGTACACGTCTGTAAGCATCTGATCTCCGACCACGATCGTTTGATCCGCTGTCAGATTCATCATCTTCATCGCTTTACGGAAGGGCAGATTACTCGGCTTGCGGGCTTCATGCACATATTGAATATCCAGCGGAGTGGCAAATTTCGATACGCGCTCCAGCTGGTTATTGGATACAATAATTAATTGAAATCCGATTTCCTTCACCTTTTTGAACCATTCCAGCAGCTCCGGTGTCGCGAGAGGCGCCTTGGCTCCCACCAGGGTATTATCCAAATCCGTAATAATTCCTCGGTAGCCCTGCTCGTATAGCCCCTCCAGATCAATATCGAATACGGTACTGACTCTTTCCTTGGGAATAAGCATCTTAAACAATGGATTCACCTCAATTTCATAGGAAAAACTATACCATATTCCAGAAGCTTAGTCTAAATAAACAGCTCCTGGATTTAGGATAGCCCCATTCATGAATTTGCATCAGTTTTTTTGGGTTAAAGGCCCCGTCCTTCATGAAAAAGCCGCCCGCCGTTCCGTAAAAGGAAGGCGAACGGCAGCAATCATACGGGCTTTGCCTTTTTTATACCCTTTTTCAGCCGAACTGCATCTTCATGAACAGCCCGCCACGCCTCCGGCTCCACCTGAACCGGGCTGTACCTCGCATGCTCAAAGCGGCGAAGCAGCGGCTCAAGCAGCGGCGTCAGCGCCGGCTGCTGCTCCCTCCACCGGAGCACGGATTCCCGGAGCGTTTCATTATGTCCCTGCTGCAGGCCCTTCCTGCGGACAGACCGGAGCCAGCGCTCCGTCTCTGCCACTACCTTATCCGCTGGAGTGAGCGGCTTGCCAGTCGACAGCCGGGCTCTCAAGAAACGGAAGCTCCAGCGTCTTCTCCAAATAACATAACCGAGCCACAGCAGCAGAACGATGCCAGCGGCAGTTCCAAGCAGCGCAGTCAAGCTGCCAGAGTCCTCTGAAGCCGAGGCTGCAGGAGCAGCAGCCTGCTCCTCTTCCTCCTCTTCTTCCGCAGGCGTCTCCTCTTCCGGCTCCTCTTCAGCAACAGGCTCCTGGGGCTCTGCCCCTGCCAGAATCGGCATCGTGAAGCCTGGCGTCGCTTCGACCGGAATCCAGCCGTATTCCCCGAAATAAATCTCCGCCCAGGAGTGGGCATCGGCATTGGTTACCGTATAGCTGCCCGAGGCTGTTCTGGTGCCATCCGGCGACATATACTGTTCATTCGGGACGTTGCCGGGAGCGTAGCCCTTCACCCATCGGGCGGGAATATCCAGAGAACGGGCCATCATGACCATCGAGGTGGAGAAATAATCACAATAGCCTTCCTGGATCTCAAACAAGAAGCTGTCTACAAAATCATCGCTGCGTTTGCTAGACAGATCCGGAGCATTCGTATAGGAGAATTCACTGCTTTGCAAATATTGCTGCAGCAGCAATACCTTCTCATACGGGGTGTCTCCGTTCTGTGTCACTTCCTCGGCCAGCCCGCGGACCCGGTCCGGGAAATCGGAAGGGATCTGGTAATAGCTCTCATCCATCGGAGCATTAGCATACAGCTCATCTGCGGATTTCTCCTTCAGCTCCTCCCACGAAATCATCGGAATCTCCGAGGTTACGGTATACTGCTTCGGATAGGCGGACTGTCTGGACTCGGATGTGAAATGAAGCTCAGCGCCCTCCCTCTTCCAGCGGAGCTCACTGTCTTGTGGCAGTTCCACCTCATCGACGCGGGACATGGAGTACGCTCCGAACAGAACCGGATACACCTCATCATTCAGCATCGTTACGCTCTGCTCCACCGTTGTGGACGGCACGCTGCCCTGTCCTTCTGATGGAAGCTGCTGACCGGGATCAATCGGCTGGCTCCCGCGAGTTCTCTGCCTGTTGGTCCAGCCTGTACCGGAGTAGGTAGAGCGGGTCTCGCCGCGCCAATAGCTTCGCTCCTCCGAGGCAATCGACATAACCGGAGAATAGTCGAAGTTAAAGCCGCCTCCCAGGTTGTTATCCTCCCGCCCATAGCCGGAGGTGCTCTCTCCCCCCGGATTCAGCAGGGTTCCAAGGCCACCGAGGCCGCCAGAACCGCTGGAAAGAGGCATACCTCTCCATTCTCTCCAGGCCGTATAAGGGTCTGTTAACGAGGGCTGAACCGTCGGCATATTGACGCCGGCAAATATAATCAGCGAGAAGATCACCAGAATGTTACCCAATATTTTCAGCGGATTTCTTCGCAGAAGTGCCCAGCCCTGCGGAAAACGGCGGCGAAACCGGTTGAAATGCTCGGTCACCAGCCAAGCCATCCCGATACCGGCAACCCAAGCCGTTTCCTTCCACAGCTCTGTGGCGGTGAAGGAATCCAGAATACCAAAGGCCACAATATTCAGGCCGACGACCAGTAAAACCTTGCGCTTGCTGTTCACCCATACCGCTATAAAGTTAAAGATCGCCCAGGCCGCAAGCGCAAACCATATATAAGGAAGCACATGCTGATACTGATCATCTCTGAAGATCTCACCCAGACGGTCAGGGACCGGAATACTGTAGCTGGACAGCGTCTGGAAGACGGCGTACACAATAAGTGCCAGCTGCAGCGGTACCCGAATGATTCGCTTGAGGAATACCATCGCCTCAATGACGGCTGTAATAGCTAACGCTGCGATGATGCCAGCGGTAGTCTCTTCAAACAGCAGCGGCTCCGTGAAAGACACCCATTGCTGCAGCAGCAGCCAAATCCATAAGAGCTTGAGGATATGGAGCAGCCAGGAGGAATGATGCTTATGTGTCATGATGCCCTCCCTCCCAACGCAAGCGGCAGCTCTTCCAGAGAAGAGACTGTGTATAGCAGCAGTCCTCGGGATTGCAGATAAGAAGTGTAATCTCCGGGCTCTGCAGACTTCTCTGCAGCTGCAATCTTCAACAGACACGGATTCATGCCACGGTTCTCCGCCCATCGGATACATGACACCGCTTCTTCTCCTACTTCCGGAGTAATGATCAGCAGCAGGCAGCCTTTGGGAAGCTCACGCCCTGACCTTTCCAGCGAGGACAGCAGGCTCTCCTTCCGGTCAGCATCTACATCGACCAGATGCTGCAGCATGGACATCCGCTCCCCTTGGGACGTGCTGGGCATAAACAGCTTGTTCTCCTTGCCTGCGGTAAACAATCCGATGCCGGCCTGCTCCCGAGCGCCGGATTCCAGCAAAGATGCTGCCGCAGACACCGCCGTTTCAAACTGTGCGGTGCTGCGGTACCCCTGGGCTTTGCAGTCCAGGAGGATCAGGGTCTGCGGAAAAGATTCATGCTCAAACTCCTTCGATTTCCAGGAGCCGGTCTTCGCTGTAGCGTTCCAGTGAATCCGGGAAATCCGGTCACCGTACACATAATCACGAACTCCATTAATTTGTGTTGTTTCCCGCCGGGAGGCTGCGGGGGTTGTCTGAGCCCCGCCGCCGCGAACATTGCGAAGCTGACGCTGCCATCCCAATAGCGGAATCGTTCTCGGGAGTACGCGGAAGGAGGTGTTCAGCTCGAAGCCTCCGCGATGCTCCATCAGTCCGAAGATATCCTCACTAACGCACTCTGTACGCTGAAAGGTATAGTGGCCACGCTCCAGAGCAGGTGTCTGGAACAGCAGTTCTCCCGTGCCGCGCAGGTTCGGGATTACGCTTTCCTCAAAGGACCAGGAATCCCCGTTATGCCGCTTTAGTACCTCCCGCACAATCAAATAAGGCATGGGCAGCAGGCCCGGAACGGTAACCTGAATGCTGACCTGAACCTGCTCCCCGGCATGAAGCACACCCTCCTGCTGGTCTGACGCCGTTACCGTTCGAGCCGCTTTGACCCGGTTGACTCCCCCCATGCCAAAGCCGATCAGATAGATGGCCAGCAGGCTGACCATGGAGAAGAGCATAAGCGAGGTTTTGCCCCCTTGAAAAAGAACATATAGCAGCACCATGCACCAAACAGTAAGGATCGCTGCGAGATTTCCCGGCTTGATGCCTTTCATGGACATGGATCGTTGATGGCGCATGGCCTATCTCCCCATCTGAACCGGCACTTTGACCTGCCGCAGAATAAATTCCAGTACGGACAGCGTCGTCGTCTTATCCAGCCGGGCTTCCGGACGCAGCATGATCCGGTGGGACAGCACATATGGCGCAAGAATTTTCACATCATCGGGCAGCACATAATCTCTCTCCTGCAAAAATGCATAGGCCTTCACGGCATTCATGAAGGAGATCGTCGCCCGAGGGCTCGCCCCCAGCAGAACTGCCGGATGCTCCCGCGTCGATCTGGTAATGCCGAGCAGGTAGTCCGCAACCGGCTCTCCAAGGAACACATCCTGGATTTCGCGCTGTATGGAAGCGATGGTCTCCATGGAGGTGACTGGCTGCAGCTTGTCCGTCATCTGGCCGTGACGGGAGCGGAAGAGCAGCTCCTTCTCGGTATTGGCATCGGGATACCCCAGGCTCAGCTTCAGCATGAAGCGGTCCAGCTGGGCCTCCGGCAGCATGTAGGTGCCTTCGAAGTCAATCGGGTTCTGTGTCGCACAAAGCATAAAGGGATGCGGCAGCTCATGCGTCTCGCCATCCACCGTTACACTTCGCTCCTCCATGACCTCCAGCAGCGCAGACTGCGTCTTAGTGGTCGCCCGGTTGATTTCGTCAGCCAGCAAAATATGAGTCATCACAGGACCCGGACGGAAGTAAAACTGCTCGTCCCGGGGATGAAACACAGAAACTCCGGTAATATCACTCGGCAAAATGTCGGGGTTACATTGAATCCGGCGGTAATCCCCCTGCATCGTTCGGGCAAGAGCCTTGATCAGCTGGGTTTTCCCGGTTCCCGGTACATCCTCTATCAATACGTGTCCGCCGGCAAGCATGGCGGTAAGCAGCAGCTGAATTTCAAACTCCTTACCGAGCAGGCACGATTCCAGGTTGGATCGCACGGATGAGATGATGCGGATCGATTCTTGGCTTACGGGCATGTATGATAAACCTCCTGTTAGGGAATAAATAGTTGATTTACAACTATTGTACATGATCCCGGGCGCAGAGTACATTCGCCCCTTGGACCCGCCCTTTTTCTCTGCCAAAGCCCCCTACAAACAACAAGAAGCACGGCAGTGACCGGAGAATGCCTCCGAGTCCGCCATGCTTCTATTAAAATAGTTATTGACTTAGCCCTTTGGCCGGACAAACAGCGCCGCCAGAAACGAGAATATAATGGCTGACGAAATACCGGCACTCGTCACCTCGAAAATACCCGTGACAACACCAATCCAGCCATCCCGCTCCAGTTCGGTGAGCGCCCCGTGAACCAGAGCGTTTCCGAAGCTTGTAATAGGAACTGAGGCTCCCGCCCCCGCGAATTTAACCAAAGGATCGTACAATCCAAAGGCTTCAACAACCGCACCCGACACCACCAGGGTACTCATCGTATGGGCGGGGGTCAGCTTGGCTCCGTCCATGAGCAGCTGTCCAATGACACAAATCAGGCCCCCGATCAGAAATGCCCAGAGAAACTGCATGGTCTTTAACCTCCCATCTCCAGTGATACGGCATGTGCAATGCAGGGGATGCTTTCTCCCTGCTGATATGAAATCGGCGACAGCAGTGCTCCCGTGGCGACAACCAGCACCTTCTGCAGCTTCCCGCTGTTCATTTGCTTCAAAATATGACCGTAGGTCACGACAGCAGAGCAGCCGCAGCCACTTCCGCCCGCCAGGGCGTATTTCTGCTTGTCGCGGTCGTAAATCATGAGCCCGCAGTCCATGAAGTTCGTTTGATCCATGGCGATGCCCTCCTGCAGCAGCAGCTCCCGGGTAATAGGATGCCCGACGGAAGCCAGATCTCCTGTGACGATCAAATCGTAATAATCCGGGGTGCGCCCGGTGTCCTTCAGGTGCGCCGAGATCGTGTCGGCCGCTGCCGGGGCCATGGCCGTGCCCATGTTAAAAGGGTCCTTGACACCCAGGTCCATGACCTTGCCAATGGTGGCATGTGTAACGCGCGGTCCCTTCCCTTGGTTCGTGACGACAGAGCACCCTGCACCTGTTACGGTGTACTGGGCGTACGGCGGCTTCTGCGAGCCGTATTCCGTTGGATACCGGAACTGCTTCTCTACGGTACAGTTATGGCTGGCGGTCCCTGCCATCGCATACCGGGCTGCGCCGGAATCCACCAGAAGCGAGGCCACCGCCAGACTCTCCATGGAGGTTGAGCAGGCCCCGAACACGCCAAGATAAGGAACGCCCATCTGGCGGGCAGCAAAAGAGCTGCTAATAATCTGATTCATCAGATCTCCCCCGACATAGAACTGAAGCTGCTCCTCCTGAATCCCCGCAAGCTCCAGTGCTTTTCGGGCCGCATCCTCCAGAAGGCGGCGTTCACCCTTCTCCCAGGTTTTTTCATTAATTTCAAGGTTGTCGTAGATGAAGTCAAAATCCTCGGCAAGCGGTCCCTCGCCCTCTTCCGGGCCGACAATGGAGGAGGACCCAATAATGACAGGCCGATGCTCATACTCCCAGGTTTGTCCGTTAACCTTCATACGTCACTGGCCTCCTCCGGCACCCAGCAGGGCATATATAATTCCGATCACAAAAGCAGCTACCGTACCGAACACAATGACCGAGCCCGCGAGCTTGAACATGCTGGCTCCTACCCCCAGCACCAGCCCCTCTGCTCGGTGCTCAAGCGCGGCAGAGCACATGGAGTTGGCAAAGCCGGTGACCGGAACAGCCGTCCCCGCCCCTGCCCATTGAGCAATCTTGTCGTATACCCCGAAGGAGGTCAAAATGACAGAGATCAGGATCATGACCGCAACGGTCGGATTAGAGGCCTCTTTCGTGCTCATATCAAAAAACGTCATAAAAAACTGCTGAATGGCTTGTCCGATAATGCAGATGAAGCCGCCGACAACAAAGGCCTTCAGGCAGTTTTTCACAATCTGGCCCGGCGGCTGATGCTTCTGAGCGACCGCTTTGTATTCCTCTGCACTCATGGAGCTGACCTTGGAGCCGGTATTAGAGCTGGACTTGGAGTCTGGCAATGTAAAAGCACCTCCGCTGTAAATTCAAACCTAAATCTGTGCCGGTTATATCCCGGCGCTGTTAATAACATTATGGATTGTAAAGACTTGCTTTATGTTTGGGTAAATCATCCATGCCGCGGCGGCATCCCTGCAGCCGCCGCGGACAAGGACATTATAAGAAAAGCACGATGACCAGCAGCACAAACAGCAGCAGGATCATAAGCCTGCTCTGCCAAAGCCGCCGGCATGGATCACGCTCCCAAGGCCGGCATCTCATTGCTCTCCCTCCCTGTGCCCTAGAGGATATGAAATTAAGATATGGTATTCAGTGCTGCATGGATATGTACCTGACTGCAAAGAGAGCTCTGTGCGTGGACTTTTGTGCCGGAACAGCGCATACTAAAGAGTGCAATATTAAAATTTACAGCGAACAAAGGAGTTTATAGCATGAAACAATCAACCCTGGATCTGCTCCGCACCTTAACAGAATTCTCGGCTGCTCCCGGCTTTGAGCGTGACCTCCGCGCCTTGGTCAAGGAGAAGCTGTCTCCATACACTGACGAATTTGTCCAGGACCGGCTTGGCAGCATCTTTGGCGTGCTGCGCGGCAAGAAGAAGGGTCCAAAGGTCATGGTTGCCGGACATATGGATGAGGTCGGGTTTATGGTTACTGGCATTACAGAAGCGGGTATGGTGAAATTCCAGCCGCTTGGCGGCTGGTGGAGCCAGACTGTGCTGGCCCAGCGGCTGCAAATTATAACCAAGCAGGGACCGGTCGTCGGGGTCGTCGGCTCTGTACCGACTCATCTCCTGGATGATGCCCAGCGCAGCAAGCCTGTGGACATAAAGAGCATGTATATTGATATTGGCGCCGATAACAAGAGTGAGGCGGAAGCCTTCGGAATTACACCGGGACAGCAGATTCTTCCGATCTGTGATTTCACACCACTGGCCAACCCTAAAAAAATCATGGCCAAGGCCTGGGACAACCGGTACGGCGTCGGGCTTGCCATTGAGCTGGTTGAGGCTCTTCATGGCGAAGAGCTTCCAAATACACTGTATGCCGGAGCCACTGTTCAGGAAGAGCTGGGCCTGCGGGGTGCAAGGACCTCAGCGAACCTGATTCAGCCTGACATCTTCTTTGGGCTGGATGCCAGCGCGGCCAATGATATGACCGGTGACAAGAGCCAGTTCGGTCAACTGGGCCAGGGTGCCCTGCTTCGTATTTTTGATCCTACCATGCTGACACATCGCGGGATGGTAGAGTATGTACAGGACACAGCAGACACTCACCGGATCAAGTACCAGTACTTCGTATCTCCCGGCGGAACGGATGCGGGCCAGGTCCATCTCAGCGGCATCGGTGTTCCTTCTACCATTATTGGCATCTGCTCCCGCTACATTCACACCTCCTCCTCCATCATCCATACCGATGACTACGAGGCGGCCAAGGAACTGCTGATCAAGCTCGTTAAAGGATTAGACGAGACGACGCTGAACACCATTCTCGAACGCTCCTGACCATATAAAAGGCTGGGCACCTGATTCATCGGCGCCCAGCCTTTTGATTTATATTTTGGCATAAAAAAAGAGCCTCCTGACGGTCTGAGAGGGGGTGTTTCTCACCGACAGGCAGGCCAGGACGAGAATCAACAATAGAAAGCTGCAGAGCAGACACGCCTAAGACTGGGGAATTGCGGGTTTAGCCCTGCAACAAATGAGTCCCACCATTTGACCGCTGAATAAACCAGCAATTCACCGTTGACTGTCGGCAGCCTGCTCCAGCATCTTCTGTGTTAGTATCGTTAACACAGATTCGGGTAGATGGGAGTGGCCTTCACTTATCTTTCGTCCTTGATGATCATTATATGCAGAGATCCAGCAAATATCAACGCATTTATGTTATTAAATTTAACATGTTACTTTTAAAAGTCAGTTTATTTAACACACATATAACACAATCCTAGCGGAAGAAGACCGCAGCTGAAGGATTGGATCATCGATTTTCTTTTGAAGCATCGAACATGACCGGCCATGCGTCACCCTCAAACCGCTCGCCTTCACGGCCCTGCATCATCTGGGCGTTAAAATGGTTATCCCCTTTCGGGCTGTAACGGTAGGTGGTGTCTCCGGTCATCATATGCACCGCCATGGATTTACGCGGCGAGGAGGAATTATTGGCCCCGCTCCCGTGAATCGTGAGCGCGTGATGGAAGCTGACCTGACCCGCTTTCATGATCATCGGCACCGGAGCAAACCTCTCGTTCTCCGGAATCTTCATCTCCTCTTCCTGCTTCTCCATATTCTGCTCAAAAAAATCATTAATGTTCAGCATGCCCCATTTATGGCTACGAGGAACCATCTGCAGGCTTCCATTTGATAAGTCTGTATCTTGAAACGCAACCCAGGCCGTAATAAGCGTCGGCTCACTGCAGCACTGCCAGTATACATAATCCTGATGCCAGCCTACATTCACGGACTCTTTACCCGTTCCCCGGCCCGGCTTGTACAGCAGCTGATCATGGAACAGCCGGATCTGATCCGCCTTCATCAACCGACCGGCGATGGATCCGATGACAGGATCGGTAGCGAGCTTGCGCAGCGTCAGGTCAGCCCAATGGCTGTTGTCTGTCTTGCGCAGTGCCCCGGGACGGTCACGCCCCTCAATCCAATTCGACGCCGGCTCCCTTCCGGTTTCGTATTCCCCACGATACAAACGGTCCTGGTGCTCCATCATTTCTTTCAATTCCTCATCCGAGAAAATAACCGGTGACAGCCAGTACCCGTTCTCTTCAAAAAAAGAAATATCCTGTTCCTTTGGCAGTACATCCTCCAGCACGTTCCGTGTGTTCATAAGATCACGCTCCTGTCGTTACTTGGTTTGTTTTTAAATCTAGGTCTATCATATTGAACAATGACCGACTTGTATTTAGAATAGAGACGTGTAAATTTAAACTTGCTGATCATGTGATGAAGGAGAAGGGGGAATGAATGTGAAGGGGCCTACCTTACAGCATCCCAAGCCGGCGGTCCGCCAGATGCTGCAGAGTGATACAGAATACCGTCTGGAGCTGCCGTACGGCACTGAAAGCCTCATTTACTATATTGGCATCAATCACAAGCAGAACTGGCATACGGCTGTACATTCTCATGATCATTACGAGCTGTGCTATGTAGTCCGTGGCAGCAGCTCTTACATTATCGACAACACGCTGTATCGGATGGACCGCGGTGAGTTTTTGATCACCAAGCCGGGAGAAGCACACTATGGTCTTGCCGAAGAGCAGTCGCCCTTTACTCTTTATTATTTAGGATTTAAGCCGTCCCTGCTCCCCGCGCTCCAGCGCGAGCTGATTCATCTTGGGCCTGGCCGGGTCGCAAAGGATGCCACCGGCAGCATGAGAGCTCTCTTTGAGCAATTGTTTACGGAAATGAAAGAGCCGCAGCTGCTCGATCGAGAAATGACCGGCGCCTTGCTGCAGCAGCTGCTAATTATCCTGCTGCGTTTATGCCGGAATCCGGACCCGGCGACCGGCATTTCTCAGCCGGGTCCCCTGCATCCTGCAGTCATTCAAACGCTTGACTACCTGCATGCGGAAATACGCTATGACCACTCCCCTGAGGAGCTTGCTACACAGTTTAATATTAGCCGCTCCCACTTATCCCGGGAGTTCCGGCAGGCAGCCGGTATGCCGCTGGCCTCTTATATCCGGCTGCTCTGCCTGGACAAAGCAAGGCATGAGCTGCTGCACTCTACCAAGCCGGTGACGGAAATTGCGGAGGAGCTGTGTTTTTCGTCCATTCATACGTTCAGTATTTTTTTCAAGCGGTTTACCGGTTTGTCCCCTTCAGAGTTTCGAAGAAAACAGGGGTCTACGTAGTGCCGCTGCTATATCGCCATGACATGAAAGCATCATCATTAAAGCTTGACGGAGGTTGTTATGCGCAGCAAAATCACAATTCAAAACATTGCAGACCATTTAGGCCTGTCCAAATATGCAGTGTCCCGGGCGCTTTCCGGCAAATCGGGGGTGAGCCCCCAGACCCGGGATCTTATTATTCAGACCGCAGAGCACATGGGCTACCGGACGGCTTCGATGCGGACGCCGGTTCCCGCCAGGCCTGCCACAGATCAGGCTCTGCCTGCTGGCGGAACCGTACTGGTGCTGTTTCCGAACCTGAGGCACCAGAACGATGAATCACCGTACTGGGGTCCGCTGTTTGAAGGGCTGTCTGCAGCTCTGCAGGCGAAATCAATCCGGGTGTTGACCTTGACCGATGTAAGCGGTGATTCCCTGGACTCCCTGCTCCACCCAAAAGCGATCACGGGAGTCATCACGATTGGCAATATCTCCACCTCCGCGCTGCGGGAGGTTCAGCGCTTTCACCTTCCTCTGGTTATGGTAGATCATGTGGATCCGCACATTTCGTGTGATCATATCTTTACAGACAATTGGTCCGCGATGGAGACCCTCGTGAGAGGCATGACAGAAAGAGGCTACACCTCATTTCAATTCATCGGCTTCTCCTCTGAAGCGCAGAGCTACCGGGAACGCTGGCTAAGCTTTCGCACGACGGTGGAGGAGCTGGGGCTGAAGCAGGAACAGATCCCGGAGCTGCTCTCCGCAGATTTGTCATCATTCCCTCAGCTGCTGGAGGAGGTATTCCGTCAGCACGAACTGCCCGAGGTGCTCGTATGCGTGAATGATTTCTACGCTGCTTATACCCTGGATGCACTGCGCAGCCTCTCCATGGAGGGACTGGAGGAATGCGTCTTTACCGGCTTTGATCAAACTCACGCTTTTCCGGCTTTGAAGGCAACCGTCCGGGTGGATCAGGAAACCCTCGGCCAAAGAGCCGTTGACCAGCTGCTATGGCGGATCCAGCATCCGGCGGCACAGCCGGAGAAGCGCCTGATTCAAGGACAGGTCATCTTCAGATCCTGATCCGCTGCTGGCAGAAAGGGAGCACAGACCTCATGATGACGCAGCTGCCTGCTGGTATAGAGCGGCTGCGAATGACTTTGGACTGTTATTCCGCTTATCCTTGATTACGCTTACAATCAAGTGGATGCTGTCTTCATCAGGCTGCTTGTAGAAAGTGAGGCTCCCCCTAATGAGATTATATAAAAAAGCTCTGCAGCTCCGGCAATGGTTTAGCAATCGGAAAATACGGACCAAAATTATGCTGGTCTATCTTCCCCTGCTGCTGCTCCCGCTCCTGATCGTCGGCTATACTGCCAATACGATCTACTCCAGTGCCATCATCAGCAAGTCAACCCAGAGCTTTACGCAAAATTCAGCATTGACGATCAGTCGAATTGACGGCATGCTTCGCAATACCGCCAGCGCCGCCAACATGCTGGCCTTAAACCTGAACCGGGTGCTGGAGGAGGGGCGGAAATCGGGCCAGAATGAGCTGGGACGTTACAACGCGATTAACACGCAGCTAAGCCTCGCACTGCTCGTATTTCCAGATGTAGACTCCATCGTATTTATTGATGCCGGAGGCAAGGTGTATGGGACCCATCCGGAGCTGGAGCAGCGCAGCCTTAGCATTCAGAGCCAGGAAGCATACCGCAGCGTCATGAAGACGAACGGCGTTAACTTCTGGCTGCCCATGCAGCGCCGGGAATATTTGACGACCGATCCCGATGCCGCCCTGCTCACCCTGGGCAAGAAAATTATTAACATTCAGACCGGCGATTCTCTCGGTCTGCTCTTTCTTCACATTCGCGAGGAGCAGCTGTCCGAAGTGCTGCAGAAGCTGAACGCCGAGCCGTCTGGACGCTATTTCATCTCGGATGGACAGGGCAAGGTAATTTCTGCTTCAGATCCGCAGCTTCTGCTCACCGTAATCCCGGAGGACGAAATCCGCTCCTGGGTAAGCTCAACTCCCCAGGGGGCCAGCACACGAATGATAGAGGGTGAGCGCTCTCTGCTCGCCGCCAGCAGCTTTCCGGAGCTGGGATGGAAGCTGGTCAGCATCACGCCCCTGCAAGCTCTGACCAATGGACTGGAGCAGCTGCAATGGACACTGCTGGCGGTCGCGGCACTCTGCAGCCTCTTCGCCCTCCTCGGAGCCGGCTTCCTGTCCAAAATCATTGCCAGGCCGATTGTGGAGCTGGCCCGCAGCATGAAAGGATTTCAAGAGGGGCATCTGGATGTCCAGCTGGAGGTCAAGTCACGCGATGAGCTTGGCTACTTTGTCCTCGGCTTTAATCAAATGCGGCGCCGGATCAAGGAGCTTCTGCGCAATGTGATGCAGGAGCAGAAGAAAAAGCGTGAAGTGGAGCTGGCACTGATTCAGGCCCAGATCAAGCCGCATTTTTTGTACAATACTCTGGATGTGATTTATGCCCTTTCCCAGATGAACCGGATGAGAGAGGTGCAGTATACAACCAAGGCGCTGGCGGACTTCTACCGTGCTGCGCTGAGTCAGGGCCGGGAGGTCATTACGCTGGAGGAGGAAATCCGCATTGTGCGGGATTACCTGGCTATTCAGCATGTGCGCTACCGGGACGTATTCACTTATGAGATCGAGATCAGTCCGGAATGCTATCAGGTTCCGATTCTGAAGCTGACCATCCAGCCGCTGGTTGAGAATGCCATATATCATGGACTTAAAGAAAAGGAAGGCGGCGGACACCTTCATATCCGGTGTGATCTGAATGGAGACGTCATCCAGATCGACGTAGAGGATAATGGCAAAGGCATGCCGGCTGACCAAGCAGAGCGGCTTCTGTATCCTGCCGCCGCCCCTTCTCCTCCCGCTGCAGGCAAGGGTTCCTCCTACGGACTGAGAAATGTCAACGATCGCATTCGGCTGTTCTTCGGACCGGCGTACGGCCTGCAAATTCAAAGCCAGCCAGACTTGGGAACCACGGTCCGCATCTCACTGCCCCAAGCATGGAATCCTGTCACAGAAGGGAATGAACCGTTTGATCAAGCTGATGGTCGTGGATGATGAACAGATTTTTCGAGATTATTTGTGCACCTTGCTGCCCTGGGAGGAATATGGCATGACGATTGCCGCGGTTGCCAAGAACGGACAGGACGCCTTGACCCAGGCGGAGTCCTCCATGCCGGACATTGCTCTGATCGATATCAGCATGCCGTTTATGGATGGCCTGCAGCTCAGCGAGGCACTGAAGCAGCGCAGTCCCCACATCGCTATTGTCCTCGTAACAGGGCATAATGAATTCGAATATGCGAGAAGAGCACTGAAGCTGGGCGTGCAGGATTATATCCTGAAGCCCTTTTCCAAAGAAGAGCTGCTGCTGACACTCCTGCACATTCAAGAGGATATTCTCAAGGTCCAGGAGGATAAAGAGACGCATCAGTCCAGCCGGCGCATGCGGCGCGAGGTGGATCTGAACCGGCTCGTCAGCGGTGAGCTCGCAGACCCTGAGGCCCGGCTGAGTGAGATCCTGCGGGAGCAGGGTGCCGTCCCTGAGAGCGGCCGCTTCCTGACGGCCTGCATCGAGATTGACAATATGAATGCCCGATGGCGCCAGATCAGTGACCGGGAGCTGTGGAAGTTCGCGGTGATGAATATTTTGAGCGAGACGATGGCGTTCTCCGGCAATCATATCGTCTTTAACGGACCGGAAGGGCGAATCGTATGTATCTTTGAAGTCGGCAGCGGTGACGGAGGACCAGGATCTCTTGGTCTCTCCTTCCCTGCCCCGCCGCCGGCAGACTATGTCGAGGGCTGTGAGAAGCTGAAGTTTCTCATCCGCAAGTATTTGAAATTTACAGTTACGATTGGCGTGGGCAGGCTGCACCAAGGACCTGCCGAGATTTCCCTTTCCTACAAAGAGGCGCTGCTCGCGCTGCAGCATAAATTTGTGCTGGGGTATGACCAGGTTATCAATTACAGCACCCATGCCGCGGTCGCCGGCAAGTCCCCGGTCGGCTTGCTGACGCCGAGCATGCACGAGGCGCTGCTGGTCAGTATGCGTGCGGGAAACTGGGAGGAGGTTCAGGATCAGCTGGAGGGGATTTTTGAGAAGCTGGAGTCGGCGCAGATGACGATCGATTACGTGTTTGTCATTTGCATGAGCCTGGTCTCCTTGTGCCTGTCCTGCGTCTCCGAGAATGGACATCCCATTGAGGACTGCTTCGGTGAAGATTTTTACCCATACAGCGACATCGTAACGAAGCCCAATATGGAAGAAGCCAAGCTATGGATCATCGGCCTGTTTCACAAGGCGAACCAGTATATGCAGCTGCACCGCAAGACCAAATCGGGCAAAATTGCCCAAGCCGCCAAGCTTTTTATTGATCAGCATTACACCGACCCGGACCTGAAGGTAGAGCATATTGCAGCCAGTGTGTACATTAACTCCAGCTATCTGCGGGCCCTGTTTAAGAAAACGCATGGTATGACGGTGACGGATTATATTTTGCAAAAACGAATGCAGCATGCCGCCTCTCTCCTGACAAGCGACCGGGCACTCCGGCTGTCTGACATTGCAGAGGAAATCGGATACCATGATCCCGCTTATTTCAGCAGAACCTTTAAGAAATACTTCGGCTATTCACCGAGCGAATATGAAAATCTGCCGCATTCGAAATCCTCCTACATGCGCGAATAATCCAAATTGCAAGCGTTTAGTGCATTAATTCAGCAGCCGGGGCCCGGTATACTAAAGGCATAAACAGATCACAGTCTATGGGAGGTCTTGGTCATGAAAAAAAGCTTGGCCGTACTTTTAAGCTCTGTTCTCGTATTCGGATTAACTGCCTGCGGCAGTGACTCCAAGGAAAGCGCCGGTACGCCGGAGGCGGGCGGACAGGAGCAGACAACCACACTTCGCATCTACGCCCAATACTCGGATGAAGACACCAAGGGATATTACGATTATGCTGCTGCCGAGCTGGCCAAGGAGATGCCTAACGTCAAGCTGGAGCTGGAGGTTCAGGCCCAGGACGATGGACAGAAGCTGAAGTCCTATGCAGCCACAGGCAATCTTCCGGACATTTTCAATGCCGGTCAGGATCAGATCAATCTGTTCCGCAAATCCAACAATATCCTTCAGCTTGATGACTATGCGGAGAAAATGAAATTTAAGGACAACATGCAGCCGAGCGCCATGAACACGCTGTACGCGGATGACGAGCATATTTATGCCTTCCCTTATGCGGGCAACGAGTTCGTGCTCATTTATTACAACAAGGAGCTGTTTGAGCAAAACGGCGTGGCGATCCCGACTACAAAAGCGGAGCTGCTGACAGCCATCGAGGCCTTCCAGGCTAAAGGCATTACGCCGATGTCGATTTTTGCCAAGGAGAAGTGGATCACTACGGCACTGTATGATATTTTTGCAACTCGCTATGATCCAAGAGGGATTAAAGGTCTTGACAGCGGGGAGACGAAGCCAAGCGACGAAGCCTATGGAAAGGCAGCCCAGGATGTGATCGACCTCGTCGCTGCAGGACTGCTGCCGAAGGGCGCAACGAACCTGAATTATGATCAGGCCGCAGCACTGTTTCATGAGGGTAAGGCAGCCATGTTCGTCAACGGACAATGGGAGATTGAGGCTTCCACCAAGGCTCTTGGCGACAAGGCCGGCTACCTGTACTACCCGGCGCCGGATCAGGCCATGTATGAGCAGAACAAGCTGGCCTTCAGCGGCGGCGGAAGCCCGGGCGGCTTCGCCGTCTCGGCCAACACGAAGCATAAGGATCTTGCCGCCGAGGTCGCGAGCTTTATGGCACTGAAATATGCGGAGTTCAAGTACACCCAGAAGGGCAGCCCGATTGTAGCCACCAAGGTTGACATGGAGCCGGCCAAGGCGTTTGACCCGATGATGGTTACGCTGTCCGAGGACATTCCCAACATTACAAGCACAACCGCGTTTGCATGGGGCCTCTCCAATGCCAAGTTCAAGGCAGCGATTGAGGATGCCAGCCAGAGCCTGCTGATGGACGGTTATTCGGCACAGCAATTTGTGTCTGACCTCGAAAGCGCTCTGAAATAATTACAGTCGACCTGAAGCATGTACACACCGGTCAGGTGAGAAGGCCGGTGTGTATTTTTTTCGCCAGATTGAACGCCAGAGGAGTGAGCCTGCATGAATAAATTTCTCGGAAACAAGACCGCCATCCTGCTCTTCATCTCTCCCGCCCTGCTGCTGTTTACGGTGCTCGTCTTTTGGCCGATCCTGCAGGTGTTTTACCGGAGCCTGTTTGAATGGGATGGCCTCACGGAAGGAACCTTCATCTTTCTGGACAACTACAAGCGGATGTTTGAGGACACCCTCTTCTATACCTCGCTGTACAACGGCCTGATCTTTGCACTTATTCTGACCGTGCTCCAGATCAGCATCGGCACCGTGCTGGCGCTGACCATCTCGGATGGCCTAATCAAGGGCCGCAAGCTACTGCGGATCAGCTTTTTTATTCCGGTTGTCCTGTCGATCACGGTCGTCTGTCAGCTTTGGCTCGCTATTTACAACGGAGAGTACGGACTGATAAACAAAATATTTGAAGCCCTCGGTCTGTCCTACCGCCAGGACTGGCTTAGCAACAGCAAAACGGCCATTTTTGCCATCGCCATGGTGAACGCCTGGCAGTATATGGGCTATCATTTCGCCCTGCTGCTGGCCGCCGCACGCTCCATTCCAGAGCAATATATGGAGGCAGCCAAGATTGACGGTGCCGAACGCTGGACCGCACACTGGAAAATTACGATTCCGCTGATGGCGGAGACGTATAAATTTTGTCTGGTCCTCGCGATTACCGGTGGTTTGAATGCGTTTGCAAATATGTACATTATGACCGGGGGAGGCCCTGGCACCAGTACCTATACCTTGACCTATATGATGTACCGTTCAGCATTCCGCGTTGGCGAGTTCGGCTACGGCAGCGCGTCGGCTGCGTTTCTCGTCATTGAATGCCTGATTGTGACCTTTGCTATCAACCGGCTCGTTGCCCGGGAACGGATTGTGTACTAGGAGGATGAACATATGTGGATGAACTTCAGGCGTAAACAACCGTTTCTGCAAATTTTTCTCTGGCTGTATGCCCTCATTTCACTGTATCCCTTGATCTGGATGGTGTTTTATTCCTTCAAGGACAACAATGAGATCTTTGTGACGAATCCGTTCGGCTTCCCCCGGACGCTGCGGTTTGAAAATTACGTGTCTGCCATGACCGAATTCAATGTTCCGCGCTATTTCCTGAACAGTGTGTGGGTATCTGTCATCACCGTCATCGGAACCATTGCCGTCGCACTGCTCTTTGCTTATGCCGTCGCCCGAATGCGATTTCGCGGCAAAACGCTGGCTCAAATGTATATCGTGATCGGCATGTTTGTGCCGGTTCAGGTCATTATGATCCCACTCGCGATTCTCGTGCGTGATTTTCATCTGACCAATACGTATGGATCGATTATTCTGCCTTATATTGCGTTTAATGTTTCCTTCTCTACTCTCGTATTTTATGGTTTCTTCCGCAGTATTCCCTTTGATCTGGAGGAGGCGGCATGCATTGACGGCGCAAATATATACCAGACCTTTTCCCGGATTATGATACCCGTTGTCAAGCCGGCGATTGCCACGATGGTGATCTTTGTCTTTCTGGCAGCATGGAACGAGTTCCCGATTGCACTGATGCTCATTTCCGATGAGGATCTTAAGACGCTCCCGCTCGGCTTGCTGTTCTTTCAAGGACAGTTCACTACCGACTGGGGCGCGATGGGAGCAGCCATGACCGTCGCTTCTCTTCCAACGGTGCTGGTCTACATTCTGTTTAGCGAACAGGTCGAGAAAGCCATGACGGTCGGCTCTGCTGTCAAGGGTTAAACAACGGCTGAAGCCAGGCCAGGATGCGTATATCAGGCATAGACACCCATAAACCGTAGACCTGTCGCTTCACTGCGGCTGTGTCTACGGTTTATTCGTGGATGCCTGCTCCCGGCTGATTTATGAGATGCATGCGCCCATGCCAGCTCGGCGCTGCTCCTGACTCCGACCGGCATCATGCTCCCTGCATACAAAGGCTGCCAGCTCGGGATAGCCCGACTTCTTCAATATTCTTGCTGCTTTCCTGATATGATAAGCCGAAGAAGAGACGATCACAAGCTGCTCTCCTGGCACCAGCTCATTCATGCTGACGTAAGGGAGCCTGCCGATGTAAATGTTAATCGCCCCTGGTAGATGACCCTTCTCGAAGTCGGATGCGTCTCGAATATCTAAAATCTGTATTTGCCGACTTTCCTTGATGTGAAGCAGCTGCTCCTCGCCCAGAAATCTCAGCCCTTTCACAGGCCCCAAGCGATGCTGCAGCAGAAAAAGCACGAGGCCGAGCAGTAAAAATGCTTGCCAGAACACTAGATCTCCTCCCTTCGTTTGTATTCGTAGTTTGTGTATGCTATGGATCACGCCCTATTTTATACCCTGCAGGGTATAAAATCAACTATACGAGGATGGGCACTTCCAAGTGCCTTCTTCCGGGAAGCTTTCATCTTCTTTATAATAAGTGTGCTTCGTTATATCTTCATTCTAATCTTATTTTTTGCCGAAGGAGGACATGCAATGAAAGCTTTGCTGCTACAAGGACCCGGAGAGGTCAGTCAGATGAGAGTTGGAGAAGCGGTTAAACCATCTCCCCAGCCAGGTGAAGTACTGGTTCGTATCATGGCTACCGCGCTGAATCCCGTCGATTATAAAACAGGAAATCAAGGCAATCCGCATTGGAGCTATCCGCATATACTTGGACTGGATTCTGCCGGCATCGTGGAGGAGATCGGGGAGCACCATTACCCTGGACGAGGTCCCTGCTGCTCTAACCGACATCGCGACAAGGCATGTCACAGGCAAGATCGTAGCGATGCTGGGGTAACGGCGAAGCTGACAAGAGTCCTGCCATGTAGGCAAGGCTCTTTCTCAGCTTGACCGAATAGTTGATGAGCTGTCTTTTATAATGGAGATAGTTCATTTTCTGTGACCCATTGATGGTTCTTAACCATGGCCCCACCTGTAGTCGGTATGAAGTCAATCATATACACCGTCGTCGATTGAGCAGAATCCACCGTTGCTTTGGCACCCTTCATTCCAGGCATATGGTCGGCCGTTAAAACTACCGTTGTTCCCGCCTTCAAAGGATCTGAACCTGCATCTTGAATCTCTTCATGAATCACCCATTTGTGGTTCGTTACCTCGTCTCCTCCTGCCACAGGAGTGTAAGACACAGTATAAACAACCGTCTCATATGCGCCTGCCACCGTTGCTTGGGCCCCCTTCATCCCGGGCATATGCTCGTCCCGGATCATCACTTGACTGCCTGCTTGAAACATTGGATTTGCTGCTTCTTTTAACCCTTCAGGAACTTTGCCAGTCGTTGAATGACTAGCATGATCTTCGTGCTGAGTGGACCCTGCCGGGTGCGAAGCCTCTTCCCCACATCCGGCTAGAGCCACCATCAGCACCGAAATAAAGAAGCATATCTTGAGCCATTTCATGTTCAGTATCCTCACTCCTTTTTCTGTATAGCATACCCCCTTATGGTATATCATATGGAGTGAGAATATACCAGCACGAATGTAAGGATGGATTATCTCTTAAGATCGGGTCGATTGATATTCGACGAGGATATAAAAAATGCCCTTCCAATGTTACATTGGACAGAGCATTCATATCGTTTGTTCATCTCCTACCTTGTCGCTACGTACAACGGGCTCGTCCACCGGCAAGGTGTGCACCCTTGCAATTATTCAACATGATCATTAGTAAAGCTGTGTAGCACTTGACGCACTTCATCTGTTGAATTCGTTTGCATGAGCTCATTTTTCAACGCATCTGCCTTATCAAATCCATGAATATATATTTTGAAGAAACGAAGTAAATGAACAAATGGTCTCGGCTCTAGTTCTAATGCATATTTATCATATAAATCAATGTGGTATTTTAGTAGCTCTATCTTTTCGTCCCTGCTGTGCTCTCTAGGCGTCTTCTCAAAAGCAAATGGATCTTTAAATATACCTCTACCAATCATAACTCCATCAAATCCGTATTGTTCTGCCAGCATCAAGCCTGTTTTTCGATCAGCTATATCTCCATTAATCGTTAATAATGTATGGGGTGCAATCTGATCACGAAGCTGTTTAATTTCAGGAATCAGCTCCCAATGAGCAGGCACCTTGCTCATTTCTTTCTTGGTTCGTAGATGAATAGAAAGATTTGCAATACCTTGTCGCAAAATATGGGATAACCACTCACGCCACTCCTCAACATGAGTGTAGCCAAGTCTAGTTTTTACACTTACAGGTAATCCACCTGCTTTAGTAGCTTGTATAATATCTGCCGCAAGCTCAGGCTGTAAGATCAGCCCGCTGCCCTTAGCTTTAGCTGCGACGTTATGAGCAGGACAACCCATATTAATATCAATGCCTTTAAATCCGAGCTTCGCTAAACCGATACTCATTTCCCTAAAATGATCAGGGTTATTTCCCCAAATATGTGCTACCATAGGCTGTTCTTCTTCTGTGAAATATAATCTCCCACGTTCACTATATATAGCATCTGGATTACAGTAGCCTTCAGTACTTGTAAACTCAGTGAAAAAAACATCAGGTCTACCCGCTCGACTCACAACCTGACGAAACACCACATTCGTGACATCTTCCATAGGAGCAAGTACAAAAAACGGTTTAGGTAACTCTTTCCAAAAATTTTCAATCAACGCTCATTCCATTCCTCTCATCTGCATACGTTCATCGCTAGAACAAACAACATTATAACATAATTCATCATGCCATTATTAAGTTTGCCGGCAACTTATGGCCTGGGCAGGATACTATCCATCAGCTAACCTGAACAAGATTTCGTTCATCAAACTGATTCAGGACTGAAATAATATCTGAACATAATGAACCTTTTAATTGCAGGAGCTGCTATCAAAAAAAAGAAACCACATGGAGTTGTTACGCTCGCATGTGGTCATATGGAAGTACGTAATTTCCCAGAACGCAATAAAATAATGTTATGTTCTATTTTAATTCTTGGATTATCTCAAAAGTAAATCTACAGCACTCTCAAGATCAACTGCTTCATAACCAATTTCCAATAAGCACATATCATCATCAGATGCTGGCTCAAAGCCAATTCTAATCTTCGGGATATTGAATTTATGTTTTAATATTAAAAGAGACTCTAATATTTTTTGAGCTTTCAGTCTTACACTCGAATTCTCTCCCTCAAACAGCTCACTTTCAGAAAAATTAATTGTTATATTCCCTAGTTCTTTATCAAAAGAAAAAATTATTAAAACATTCTTTAAGCTGAATCCTAAATCCAACTGGTTCAGAAGCACGTTTCCAGTGCCAACAGGAGAGAACACGTCCCATAAACTTTCAAGTTCATGAAATTCAATATCTGCCTTCGTGTTACGATTGAAGAAATGAGAGTCTTTAACTTCTGACGAGGTAATTTTAAATTCATTAAAAACCAATTTGCAAAGCTCATCTTTTCGAACATCTTCCAGTATGATTTCAAGGTTTTCCAAGCAACCAACTCCTCTTATTTGTCAATAAATCCTTTAAAAATTCTGTTTTGATTAAGTCTTACTCCTCGACCATCTGGTAATTTTTTTTCTAGAAATGTGATTCCCCTAGTGTTAGTAACTCAACTTTCGCAGAGCGAAAATCGTCTTAAATGCATGGTGTAACTGAAGAAATCGCGTATTCAATATAATCGTTGCAAAATAGAAAAACACCACTTCATTTGGTAAAGTGAGAGTGTCGAACA
>NZ_JBISEO010000037.1:0-2046 GCF_044383795.1 Paenibacillus sp. JSM ZJ436 | reverse complement strand
TACGCTACAGCTTCTGGTGATGAACTTGGAGCGTAGGCTCCGCGTTCTTTATTTCCTCATTTTCACGATGCAGTCTCGTGGACGCCTAGCTCTGAAGGCTGGATAAAGAATCGTTCAGCAAGCCCTAAGTAGATATGTTTAACATGTAGGCATAGCAATTGGCCTTGTCAGTCAATGATGCCCATGCACTAGGATTGTAAGGATGTTCGTATCCACCAGTGACCATTGTTTCCATTAACTGCAACCCTGTAGACTTTTTCGAATCTTCTTTCGCTGCAGTGGAACTTTGACTGTATTGTGTTTCAGAAATTGGGATTTCATTGATTCCTGTAGTTGATTTATTTGTAAAACCTGGAGGTCTATAATTTACAGTTAACTGTACTTCCTCCGGCAAGCTGTTAAACCATTCTAGCCATATTTTTGGATCGGGGTTAAAAGATGCTAAAGGGTCATTCGTTAATTCTAATTGATTGCTTGAAACACTTTGTGTGTTACTTTCGTTTGTATCATTGCTTGCAAGTACAGGTGTTGTAAGCAAAAAGACCATTATTACCATTGTGAAAAAAGACAACAATTTTTTCATTCTGAATCCTCCTAATGATTTATAAAAACCCAGATCCCCTTTTTACCTCCTTAAATTCTATTTTTTGTAATTTTATATACATATATCACTATTATCTCTACAAAATTACCACAATAAATTAATAAATATCCTAATATATATTAAATAATAATATAATTTAAATATTAATTAATATTAGTATTAATTACTAAATTATGGTATGATATACTTCCCCGATTTATATAAAATTCGAAAAAGAGGTGTATTGATGTTTAAAAACTTTAAGTTTTCAATCACATTATTTTTTGTTCTAATTATTTGTTCAGCATGCCAGAATGTGAAAGATGCAGAAACAAATGGAACTATTCCATTAGATGAATGGAGTAGCTTATCGGAAAAGGGCGTGGCATTGAATTGGGATGATTTAAAGAAATATTCTTTTGAGGATATCGGATCAGGCATATATATAAGAAAGTATAAAATTGAAGGAGGCCACCAGTTATTTATTACTGGAAAGAGTCTTAATGATCCCCCTGACAAGATTTATATTGTTAATGAAAACGGCAAAGAGGTATATCTTACACAAGATAACTTAAGCGAATTCTACAAATTAAGGTAAAAACAAAACATAATAATTCAAGCGACAAGAACATGTTCCGGTTAAATTAAATGTATTGTAAAAGTGAACATGATGTACCAGGCGCAATTTCGAGAATTGAGAAGAGAAGAAGAGGAAGGTAGAGAAGATGAAGCCGCGATTGCGGCTTGTTGTCGGGGGACAAGAACTTGGTCCCTTTGAAAGTCGCTATTAGCGGCTTTTTTTGTTTTACCCATACAAGATCTTGTCCCGAGCCATGGACGAGATCTCGTACCGATTGCCGCAAAGGGTCATCTGTTGAAGATGATAATCTCCAAAAAAGACATAACTTTTTTTCTGAAATACGTTGTAATTAATGTAAGAGAGTAAAGGGGGGGCTCAAGGTGGAGATCCTGATGCAGATAAAACTGGAGGTTATCCAATTTTAGAATCTGACCACTCGAACGGTGTGAACAACTGCTTCATAATTGCTGCCATTAGTTTATTGATTGCAGCTTTAGCTACTTTCATCGCTTTTCATGAGAAACCTCCAAAAAAAGTATAGTAAATGGCAAGGTGTAATTATAAATTAGTTTTGGCACGAGAAAGTATAATTACTATCGAGCACAAACAAAAAAGGACACTACGCTAAAGGAATGAATTGTTTGCGTAGTGTCCTATGAAAGAAGCATCATTTACAAAAAAAGCTTAATAAGCCTTTACGAAAACGTCATAGGTAGTATATCGTCCGTTAGAATATACACTAACTGTAGCTTGTCCGAGTCTGTAAAATAGATTGTGTAAACTCCCAAAACTATTAAAATGAAACATAGTAGAAAGGTTGGGAGAACACATGGGACTTTGGGATAAACAACAGCTGCGGGCTTTCATTAAGGAGAATAATCTG